>CBFGWQ010000043.1:0-23099 GCA_965652575.1 uncultured Arenibacter sp.
CGATTATCGTTCTTTATAGGTGTTCATGAATCTTCGATTTCGCCATTGAACATATCGTCCCGATAATTATCGGGAGGTGTCAAGATTTGTTATGGCTCATTTCATAGATAAATTATTTTCTAAGATTTGCCAACTCCTTAAAAAGTTCTTTCTCTTTGGCCGTTAAATTGGTAGGGGTAACCAGATTGTAGGTAATGTACAAATCCCCGTAAACTCCTGATTTTTTATATACAGGGAAGCCCTTGCCTTTTAATTTGATCTTGGTGCCGTTCTGTGTCTCCGGTTTAACGTTCAATTTAACCTGTCCGTCAAAGGTATTCACCATTATTTCCCCGCCCAAAAGGGCGGTATATAAGTCCAGGTTTACCGTAGTGTATAGATTATTGCCATCCCTTTTAAAGGCGGTATCGTTTATGATACCAAAGGTAATATATAGGTCGCCTTTTGGCCCCCCATGATGTCCGGGCCCGCCATGACCGTTAATTTTTATGGTCTGTCCGTTCTCAATTCCGGCCGGGATGGTAATCCTGATATTTTTACCGTTTACATTAAGGGTCTGCTTGTGGGCGGTATATACATCCCTAAGGTGCAATTTTAATTCTGCGTTCAGATCCTGTCCTCTAAAACCTGTTTTTCCCCTTTGGGAAAAGCCACCGGACCCTCCAAACATGGATTCGAAAAAATCCGAAAAATCATGTTCCCCATAACTTTGCGAATAACTTTGCCTTCCACCGCCGTAGGCCGATTGTTGGGAAGCTCTGGCTTTTTCAAATTCTTCTGCATGCTCCCAATCCTTTCCATATTTATCGTATTTTTTACGTTTTTCCGGATCGCTCAATACCTCATTGGCTTCATTGATTTCCTTAAATTTTCTTTCGGCCTCCTTGTCATTGGGGTTAACATCCGGATGATGTTTTCTTGCCAATTTTCGATAGGCCTTTTTAATTTCGTTTTGACTGGCACTTTTGTCCAATTCCAGGATTTTGTAGTAGTCTATAAATTTCACCTAGCAGTTATTAATTTTCCTTATTCTTGTTGATTGTTGAACCAAATGTAATATGTATAGGTCAAGGGATCTATGCAAAGCAAGTTCAAAAATAATATTTGTCCCCATCCTGAGTACCAAAGTAAAATTATAAAAAATCAGGGCATATGAAACTGATTAAAATCATGAATTGTTCGTTTACCTCTCCATAAATTTAATGAAAAATTGATGGAAAATAGCCATGGGACTTATTGGTTAATGAGTTTTAAAAGAGATAGAATATGCTACATCATTTTGACGCCCCGGCCTTTTCTGGATATACAATGAGAACTTAATTTTTCTTTAAAACAGAACATAGGAGTCCCTACCTAATAGAGCATTTTGAAATAATTATGGAAAGAATTGATATCAATTTTAAGACAGAATGGAGTATTTACATAAAAAAGGCATTACATCCATAATTTATACAACTAGTTTTATAATAACTTTTTATAACTTTTGAGGTATGTTTTTTATTGAAAATCCTACATTTGCTTTCTAATAAGTATATAGAAGTTTTTATTATGGCAGATAAAGTGGAGCGTTTAAAAACGTTGATTATTGGTTCGGGACCTGCAGGATATACTGCAGCTATTTATGCTTCCAGGGCGGATCTTAAGCCGGTGTTGTATACTGGTATGGAACCTGGGGGACAATTGACCACTACAACGGAGGTGGATAATTTTCCAGGATATCCGGAGGGAGTTGACGGGCCTACGATGATGATACAATTACAACAACAGGCGGAAAGATTTGGTACGGAAGTCCGTATAGGTATGGCTACCGCGGTCGATTTTAGCGACGAAGTAGGAGGAATACACAAGGTCACCATAGATGACAACAAGGTTATAGAGGCGGAGACCGTAATTATTTCCACTGGGGCAACGGCGAAGTATTTAGGCATCCCTAGTGAGCAAAAGCTTCGCGGGGGAGGTGTTTCGGCATGTGCCGTATGTGACGGATTCTTTTATAAGGGACAGGAAGTAGCTATTGTAGGCGCAGGGGATACCGCTGCCGAAGAGGCTTCCTATTTGGCCAATATCTGTAAAAAAGTGACTATGTTGGTGAGAAGGGACGAAATGCGCGCTTCAAAGGCCATGCAGCATAGGGTGAACAGTCTGGATAATATTGAAATTCGTTATAATACGGAAGTGGATACCGTTTTGGGTGATCAGGTTGTGGAAGGTTTGCGAATGGTAAACAATGTTACCGGAGAAAAAGAGGACATAGCCATTACCGGATTGTTCATTGCCATTGGGCATAAACCCAATACGGACATTTTTAAGGGACAACTGGAAATGGATGAAACGGGATATTTAATCACCCAAGGTAAAACCACTAAAACCAGTAAGCCCGGAGTTTTTGCGAGCGGTGATGTCCAGGACAAGGAATATAGGCAGGCCGTTACGGCGGCAGGTACCGGATGTATGGCAGCACTTGATGCGGAGAGATATTTGGCGACCATTGAAAGCCATCAGGAAGTTTCGTCATAGACGAAATATAGGATAAGCCCTGATACAAATAGGGATAATATAAAACGATCTGTACCTGGAACCTTGTTACCCAAGTACAGATCGTTTTTTTAGTGATGGTCTCTAGATTTGAAGAGCCTTCCTAAAAAGTTATACCAGGGCACTAGTTTAGCCGTTTGTAATTTTCAGAATTTATTCGGTTACCATCAGCATCAATAAAGATCTGGCTATATCTGTCACCTTCCAATTGGAGTTCCATATGCCATTCCATGTTTTCATTGGCCACTTTTTTCATGGATGCGGACATATATTCCAATTTTTCGGTCAAGGTACTATCCGTAGCCTTATAAGAGCCATAACCAAACCATTCAATAGAATCTGTGGGCACATATCTGGTCCACATTACCTTTCCATTATAATACATTTTAATTTGACGGTAGCCATCTGAAGGAGGTATGGTCTTTACTACATCATTACCATCGTAATTATTAAAACTTTCCAATTCCCAAGTACCTTCCAAGGTTTTGGGATTTTGAGGTATTGAAGATGCAATTTCGGTTGCAGAGACCAAAAATAACATCAGGAAAACTATTCCAAGTATTTTTTTCATGATGATTATATTTAAGGGATTAGATACTAATAAGTTACGAATTTTTTAGAATATTAACATATGAAACGGAGAATATGTTAAAAAAATCGTATAGAAAGGAAGGATTGGGAAGGTAGTATAGCTAGGAATATTGTTATTGAAGCGGTTTAAACTTTTTGGATTGTAGCGAACCCGCTCGTACCGGATCCGGGTGGGTTTTAGCCAATTTTAAAAGTTCAAATCACCTTATAAATAGGAATTAATAACATCACATAATAAAAGGATATCCTCCCTTTTGTGCTGGGCACTTATCACAATTCTGCTCATAAGTTGCGAATCCTCATCGGGATAACGAAAACTGGTCACCAAAACATTTTTCCGTTCCAGATAATTTACGAGATCTTCATCTGCAAAACTGAAGGCCGGATGACCTTCCATGTATTTAAATCTGTCCAAGGTTTTAATATTGGATTTGAATAAGTCCATATTTTGGATCAGAATGGATCTTTTATCAAGGAAGAGCCGTTTGCCGTCCATAAGACTGGCCATAGCAGCAGGGGCGGCCGGACTTGCCCCTCCAAAAAAAGGAGTGTCCATAAATTGTTCAATTCTTTTTTCAGTTCCAAAAACGGATCCTGCCTGAACCCCGAACCCTTTTCCCAACGAGCAACAAACAATAAGTTCTTTAGGGTTTAATTCCAGTAGCCTACGAAAAACGCCACTACCATTGTCGCCCACAATTCCTATACCATGCGAATCGTCCACCACCAGGATAATATTTTCCAAAGGCAACATCTTTAATCCCTCAAAATCGGGATAATTGGTTCCGGAAAAATCAATGGAATCCAAAAATAGTACCGGAGTAATTTCTTGATCGGTTTCCAAATGGGCCCTAACGGCTATGTTCAAGGCTGTGAAAGTGATGTATGGCTTTAGTTTTGTTGATGGAGTGGGGGTATGGAGCGCAGTATGGGTATTGGGGGCGTAAAATAGTCTATGTTCCTTGGTATCCATAGTTTGCCTTACCAGTTGTCCCGCCAAATATCCTGAAGACAAAGTGGTGCAGGATTGGCATCCGACCAATTGGGACAGGTATTGTTCTGCTTTTTCATAAATGGTAATACGCACGTTGGATTTTCTGGAGGCTCCATAACCGGTACCGTATTTCCGAATATTGGAAATGAAGATTTCCTGAAAAACTTCGTCGGTCTGAAGCCCCAGATAGGAGGTACCTCCGAAATACAATAGCTTCTTGTGGCCAAACTCCAATTCCCTTCCCGGGAATTCATCGGTATAGATTGTCATCAATGTAAACGTATTCCACTTCCTCCGGTGGTAGGAAAGATTACTTTGCCCATTTCCTGTATGATCACCCCATCTGCAATATCTTCCCTTAACAACATGGCACCATCCATATCCACATAGTCCAATTGAGGTATCAGTTGGGCAATGGCAGAAATACCAACAGTGGATTCGGTCATACACCCTACCATTACCTGAAGATTCAATTCCCTGGCCCTTTTTATCATTCGCCTTGCCGGGGTAAGTCCGCCGCACTTTGTCAATTTTATGTTGATCCCGTTAAAATGAAGCGCGCATTTCTCTACATCCGATTCCACTATACAGCTTTCATCGGCAATAACGGGCAGCACACTTTTGTGCATAACCGTTTCCATCCCGGTCCAATCATCCGCTTTGAGCGGTTGCTCCAGAAATTCGACCCCCAAATCTTTCAATAATAGGGCATTGGCAATGGTTTCTTCTGCCGTCCAGGCACAATTGGCATCTACCCTGAATATGGCATCGGTATGTTTGCGCAGTTCCCTTACTATCTCCACATCCCTATCGGTACCCAATTTAATTTTATAAATGGGCCAGGGCATTTCTTTCATTTTGGCCACCATTTTTTCAATGGAATCCAATCCTATGGTATAATTGGTTATGGGATAATTACCGTTGTCCGTATTCCATATTTCATATAATGGTCTATCCAGTATTTTTCCGTAAAGATCATTGGCGGCAAGATCCAGGGCGCAGATAGCAAAATTGCTCAATTTTTTGGAGACCAAGAACGCATGGAAGGCTTCTGGATCCCTAAAATTGAACCCCTCGATTTCCTCCCTGATACTTTCAATCTCTTCCTGCATGGTTTCAAAGGTTATTCTATAATAGGGGTTGGATGTTGCCTCGCCATAGCCCGTTATACCATCCAGTTCCAGGGCAACGATCATAGAATCCTGAAAATCGTGGGATTCCCTGGAAATACTGAAAGTGTGCTTTAAGGGGAGTATGTATTTTTTGATCCTTATTTTCATAACAGGTCAGGAATTATGGAGCGAATATAAAGAAAGATGGTGTATTGGAAAATGAAAACCCACTGAAATCTCAGTGGGCCTTGAAAAATTTGGGTAGTGGGATCCTTGTTGATACAAGGTTTACTCGATAATCGAGATTTAAACCTGTCCGCCCGTGCCAGTCGGACGGGCCTACTGCAGGCAGGTGCTCCGACGCTTGCCTGCCCGTTCCGTTCAGGCGGGCTTGCCCCGAGGTAGTTTACTATTTATAGGGCACTGACACTTCCGGAGCTCGATTTTTCATGTTCCACTTTGGCATTTCCAGTATAACGGATCTCTCCCCCGCTAGTCGCTTTTGCAATTAAAGTTTCGGAAACGTTTACGGTAATTCCGGCCCCGCTACTGGCACTGGCGTTACATTTGGCAGCGTTTAAATTTTCCGCTTTTATTCCTGAGCCACTACTGGCATTACTGTTGAATGTTTCTGTTTCCCCGATCACTTTAATATGGGCCCCACTGCTGGATTCCGCTATTACATTGTATGCCTTAAGCTCCCCAATTTGTAGATTGGAACCACTGCTGGAGTTCAATTCAATGTTTTCGACCGCTATGGCATTTATGGTAGATAGGGCAGCACCGCTGGAGGTTTCCAACGCCGTTATGACGGGTAGGGTAACATGGACATTTTTGGTGGCCCTGCCAATATTTTCAATGGCATGGATCCGTAGGGTTCCATTTTTGATGTCCGTTCCGATCAGGTCCGAAATATTTTCGTCGGCCTCTACCACAATTTCGAAATCTTCGCCTTGGGCAACATATACGTTCAGGCCTTCGGAGGCTGAAATGGCCGTAAAGCCGGAGCCAACAGATCTATTGTCTTCCTCAATAATCCCATTTCCTTTTTTGCCATTTCCGATATTGATATCAAAGCCGCAGGAAGAAAATAGGATTGTTAAAATTAGAATGATGGTAATTCTTGCCAGTGTTGTCATGATCGTTGTTTTTTGGTCTTGCAATGAACTCTTGGGAACAAGTTTATTTCAAGGATTGGTTAATGTTGCTGTTTATGGTCTGTTTAAAATTATCGTTAAGTTTTCTTTGGCCCTATTTTATATTGCCGAATTGTTAAGATAACCTACCCAACAGTGTCTTTTTTTAATTCGGTCTTTGTGGTTTCATTGGCTTTTATCTGCACGCCCTTTTCATCAATTTTAAGTTTAAAATTGTCCCCATCACCTTTGATATCGATATCTACCCCATTTTCGTCAATAATGATCTTATTGTTTTTATCCCCATCAATTTCTTCCGTTTCGGGACAATCATTGCATTTCAATTCCCCATTGTTGTTCATTATCCAAGCGTATTTTGTTAGCTCACAACCGTCCATATTCCGGTCATTATTGGCCCTGATTATCCAGCAGCTTTCCGGCGATTTTTCAAATTCTACTTTGGTTCCCATGGGCAGGTATACATATACCCTTACATCTTGATCCCTAAATTTATTCTCCTTGGCAGTTGATAAAAAATCGTCCAGTAGAATGGTGTTGCCCTGTACCGTATAATTGTAGTTGATCTTGCCAGCCGTTTCGGTGGCATTTTTGAAGGAATTCCCATCGGCATTTTTCCTTACTTCAATACGGGCTATGGAGTCGTGCGACATCTTTAGGTAAAGGCGGAAATCCCGTGAAATCAGAATTTCTTCACCATTTTCGGTGTAATCCAAAACAATCCCATTAATGCGCATATTGTTTTCCTGCTTGTCCCTATCGGCAGACCTTAAGTTTATTTTGATAGGTTCCGAAGGTTGGGCGAAAAGCAGTTCCTTTTCAATGGCCACATTACCGGAGTAGGCGTGGGCAGCGGCCTGGTGTATACCAAAAACGGTCAATAAAATTATAGAGATCAACCACAGGCCCAAAAGGGTAAATTTTGCAATATTGCCGATCGATTTTAAATTGTTCACCAAGATCTTTAGGCCCAGGTACATTAGGAAGAAAAAGGGAATTCCCATTGCAAAAAAGGCGAGTATCGAAACTACCCATACCGGAGTATTGGTGGAGTTGACAAGATTATAAAAATCGATTCCCGGCAGGTGTATTATGTCCAGTATACCTACCGTAAACAGGCCCACGAAGAGGGCTACAATTCCAGCAGCCCCAATAATGATCAGGATGATCCCAATGAATTTGCCAATGATCTTGAAGAAAAACATGATGAGATCCGCTATGGCATTAAAAAAGCTCCTGCTGCTATCCTTTACCTTGTTTCCCACTTTTTCATAGTCCACACTCTTTACTTTTTCGGCCACGTCCCCAAAGCCTTCCTTTACTTTTTTTTCAATATTGCTTATGTTTACGGCTTCCCCCCTCATATCCAACTTCTGGGCCGTGGTAGTGGCTTCAGGGGTTAAAATCCACAATAGGGCGTAAATAAAGATGAAACCTCCCCAGCTAAATATGGTAAGCAATATCCATAATAGGCGGACCCATAGGGCATCTATACCAAAGTAGTGGCCAAGCCCCGCGGAGACTCCCCCTATATACTTATTGTCCATATCCCTATACAATTTCCTTACCCTGGATCTTTTTTTGGTATTTATGGGCTGGTCCTCAAATATATCCTCATCTACCATATAATCTTCTGGTTGCCCCATGATCCCAATTACCTGGTCTACTTCTTTTTCGGTAATTACCTGTCTTTCGTTTTCCATTTTTTCATGGAAGAGTTCGGCAATTCTGGCCTCTATATCCGCAATGATCTCTTCGCTACCATTGGTATTGGCAAAGGAACGCTTTATAGCTTCCAAATAGCGTTGTAATTTAGTATAGGCTACTTCATCTATGTGAAAGAATAGATTGGCCAGGTTTATATTTATTGTCTTGTTCATTTTTTAACTGTTTTTTGTTTTGGTAACAAGGTTTGTGGCATTTCTTAGTTCATCCCAGGTGGTATCCAATTCCTTCAGAAATAGTTTTCCCGTTTCTGTTAATGTATAATACTTTCTTGGGGGGCCTGAAGAGGATTCTTCCCAGCGGTAGTTGAGCAATCCTGCATTTTTTAGTCTTGTGAGCAACGGATATACTGTACCCTCTACCACTAGCATTTTAGCATCCTTTAAGGTGTCCAGGATTTCGGAGGTATATTTGTCCTCCCCATTTAGGATGGAAAGTATGCAATACTCCAAGATTCCCTTGCGCATTTGTGCTTTTGTGTTTTCAATGTTCATAATTACATGATTATAATAATTTTACTGTTCGTTTTTTTGATGATCGCATTGCAGCATTTTAATTTTGATCTGTTTGATTGATGAATAAACTCTGTAATTAGTGTGATGAGTACTAATTTTACTCGATAATCGAGATTTAAACCTGCCTGCCGCAGCAGATGCTCCGACGCAAGCGTCGAAATCAAACTTGAATTTCCTTTCAATGCCTCGTGGGCCTGCCTTTGTCGGCAGACAGGCTTTCCCCGAGGTAGTTTACTTAATAAATGGTATGCTTATCGGATATTTAAAATCCAGGCCTTCATTGGTGCGTATGGTGGCCAGGATGGTGTAAACTATATTCACCAAGAACAGCCCCAATTGTGCAAATCCCGCGATCCCCAGGGGCCAAAGCAATTTGCCGAGCCGTAATGGATGAAAGTCGAAATCGAAATTTAACCCGTTGAATTCGTTAAAATTGGCAAAGTTAAAATCTCCCAAATGAAATATTTCCGGGATAATTCCTATGAAAAAAGGAATGGTAAAAATGCCTATGATGATGGAATATAGTAGGAGACTGATTTGGAAATTCAAGGCCTGTTTGCCATTTTGGTCCACGAAGCCATGGTCTTTTTTATTCGCGGTCCAAAGTATTAGGGGAAGCAGGAAATTCCCAAAGGGTATGAAATATTTGGAAAAGGTAGAGGCATGTATTATTGCCGCCAAATTTTTTTCGTGTTTGCTCAGTGTTTCGGTCATTGCGGTATAATTAGTGTTTCAAATCAAGGTTATTTCTATTGTGATCAAGTCTAGGCCAAATCAGTTTCCAGTGCAACCAAAACAAAATCAGGGAGCCAAAGGAAACCCGTTTTATGGGCCGATCTTATTAAGCCTAATAACTTTCTATGCAAATATATATCTAAAAGAAGGTACTATGCAAAACAAAGTACTAATAATTAACAAAATATTAACAATTAAAGATTGATACATTTTATATACATTTGATAAAAATCAGATGACAATTATGGCCTCCGATGTAAGTAAAATTAACATGTTCTGCTTTTTCAAGCTCCCGGCCGTATGGTGGACAGGAGTGCGGTTAAGGTATATTGATGAAAAAAAGGCCATAGTGACCGTTAGGCACAGATGGATCAATCAAAATCCGTTTAAATCCCTGTTTTGGGCAGTTCAGGGAATGGCAGCCGAGTTGTCCACAGGTGCCATGGTCATGGATCGGATTAGGAAGAGCGGAAGGAAGATATCCATGCTTGTGGCCAATAATAATGCCAATTTTTCAAAAAAGGCAACAGGTAAAATTACGTTTAGCTGCGAAGAGGGCCACCTTATTACGAATGCTATTAAGAAAGCCATTGAAACCGGGGAAGGGCAGACCATTTGGATGAAATCTGTAGGCGTTAACGAAGAAGGAATTGTAGTCTCTACCTTTAATTTTGAATGGACCCTTAAGGTTAAAGGTTGATTTGATGATTTGGAAATGTACCAATGAATCAATGTAATAATTTACCAATGTAACAACTTAGGCTGGGTTTATGTTTTAATAAATCAATCGATGATTGTAACAAAACATTCATTCATGGGACTAACCAATAGTAAAAGTCAGAATATTAAATTTATAGTATGAACGCACACGAAATAGACTATGTAATTTACGGGGAGGAAATGCAATATGTGGAGATAGAACTGGATCCACAGGAGGCGGTTGTGGCCGAAGCGGGCAGTTTTATGATGATGGATTCGGATATTAAAATGGATACCATTTTTGGTGATGGTTCCAATCAGGATACCGGGGTGCTGGGAAAGCTGTTCTCGGCCGGAAAACGCTTGCTTACGGGAGAAAGCCTGTTTATGACGGCATTTTTGAACATAGGCCTTGCTAAAAGACAGGTGAGCTTTGCCTCTCCCTACCCTGGAAAAATTATTCCGATAGACCTTAGCGAGTATCAAGGCAAATTCATTTGTCAGAAGGACGCTTTTTTGTGTGCTGCAAAAGGAGTATCCGTAGGCATAGAATTTTCAAAGAGATTGGGTAGGGGGTTATTTGGGGGTGAAGGATTTATCATGCAAAAATTGGAGGGCGACGGAATGGCATTTGTGCATGCAGGAGGAACTACTGCAAAAAAAGTACTTGGTCCGGGCGAAACCTTAAAAGTGGATACAGGCTGTATTATTGGTTTTACCAAGGACGTGGATTATGATATTGAGTTCATAGGAGGAATCAAGAATACTATTTTTGGGGGAGAGGGGCTTTTTTATGCTACCTTAAGAGGCCCCGGTACGGTATATATTCAATCGTTGCCCTTTAGCCGATTGGCGGGCAGGGTCCTGGCATCCATTCCCAGAGGTGGAAAGGACAAGGGAGAGGGAAGTATCTTAGGTGGTTTGGGCAACCTTTTGGACGGGGATAACCGATTTTAGTCTATCCATAGCCTTTTTCATTTTTCCCTATACCGCTACCAAATGTTTTGATTGGAAACAAGAACCTTTTACAAGTGAAAAACAAAAAAGTAAGAAACATACATAGGGAGTTATTGTCCGATAACTGGTACAAACTTGAAAAGATAAGTTTTGAATACCGGAGGGAGGACGGTAGTTGGGAGACCCAATCCCGGGAGGCTTATGATAGAGGAAATGGTGCGGCCATTTTATTGTACAACAAAAAGAACGGAACCGTTATACTTACCCGACAGTTTCGGATGCCTACCTATATCAATGGCAATGACTCCGGGATGATGATAGAAGTATGTGCAGGGTTATTGGATGGTGACCATCCTGAGGATTGTATAAAAAAAGAAACAGAGGAAGAGACCGGATATAAATTGGACAAGGTGGAGAAAGTCTTCGAATCCTATATGTCACCAGGTTCCGTAACCGAAATCCTTTATTTTTTTATCGGATCATATGAGGAGAAAATGAAGATAGGCGAGGGGGGAGGTGCCGAGGAGGAGACAGAAAATATTGAAGTCTTGGAGTTGGGCATTGAAAAAGCTATGGATATGGTACGCACGGGCGAAATAAAGGATGCCAAGACAATTATGCTATTACAATACGCCAAAATTAACGGATTATTCTCCAACCGGTAAAACTATCCCGACCCATATAGTTGCATAACCAAAGTCGTTATTGTTGAAATTTCCTGGCCACTTGGATTTGGCCAAGGTCACGGATCAATAGTTGTCCCGGATCATTTTGAGAATAGATTCCATATGTTGGATTACCTCATTATTGCTTTTGGTAAAATGGTTGTTCATAAAACTGAATATCAATGTTTTTCCAGACCTCGTCAATAGGTATCCGCTAAGGCAATAATTATTGCCAAGAGATCCGGTTTTGGCATAAATATATGGGCCGTCATCTCCAATAAATCTCCCCTTTAAGGTACCGGTAAGGCCGCCAGCAGGAAAAAAAGTGAACAAGCGTTCCCTTGGTATTTCTTGATACATTTTATGCAACACATATACCATTGATCCCGGAGTAAATAAATTGTAACGGGATAGCCCGGAACCATCCACCCATCTCGGGGGCTGTTCAAGTTCAGTTAAATAGCGGTCCAAAATATATTCTCTGGCCCTGGCACCGTTCAGGGTATCTGAAAGGGTAGAGGAACTCAAAATCAATAATTGTTCCGCAAGAAAATTATCACTTACCTCCATCATTCGCTTGTACAGGGAATCCGAAGAAACACTGTACAAAACCTGCTTTTGCCCATTTGGCATCTTTTGTGCAATATGGATCTTTTTGTGCAGTACTTTTTCCAATAGGTTTTTTGTGAGGGTGCTATCTATTATAAAGGGACTTTCCAAGGTGTCATTTCTTTGGGGACCAAAATAAAAGGTATTGCTGTATAATTCCCTATTTACGCCATAACCAATGGGCAGTACCCGATCTTTGAAATGGTCCGGGCTAACCATTAAACTGTCGTTATTGGTAATGGTTACCACATTGCCATATAAGGGAAAACCATTTCTTTCCGGACTAAAATAGAGGTCATAATCCTCCCACGCCCAACCTGGACCGTACCTGCTTTCCTTAAAATTATTTAGATATAGCGATATGTTCTTATGGTTTTGTGCCAGTTTTATAGCGGTACTATCCCCAAAATAGGGATGCAACAAAGTTGGATCGCCAGTACCTTCCATATAAAGGGTGTCATTTTTAGCAATATATTTTAGGGAAGGAATCTTTTCCGGTAGGGTCTTGAGGGAAGTATATAGCGTGAAAATCTTGGTATTGCTAGCAGGAGTAAAATACTTTTGGCTATTACAGCTGTACAAGGTATCACTCCTTACAGGGTCGTAGACCAATAGGCCCTGAAAGTAATCATTGACCGCCCGAGAGTTCATATGCCGATCAATACTTTTGTTTAAGTTTTTGTAATTTAATGTCTTACATCCAAATAAACTTATCGAGGCACTTATCATAATCAGTTGTCCAAGAATCCTTTTTTTATCCGAAATAAACAGTTGAAATTGTGCGTTCATCGACTTTAACATCTTTTTATCTATTATTTAACGAAAGAACAGCAATAATATATACCTTTTATTGGTTATCTTAGTCCAAGCAACCTAAAATTATTTTGAAATATGGCAAGAGCTATGTTAGAGTACACCAAGACCGTACTGCAAAAGGTTAGTTTTGATACGAAGTTATTTTGTAAAGAACTGGAAAAAGCAGTGACTAGACTATTACCATTTGAAATAGAAGAATTAAAACTCTGGTTAAAGCAATTTATCAATGACAAACCGGAATTGCAGCAAAGCCTGCTATATTTGAAAGCATAGATATGGACCACCTAATAAGGTGGTTTTTTTTTGAACAGGGTTTAGTTGTCGGTTTATGTTTGGATTTCTTGCCCTTTGTAGACAACTAAATAGGCCGGTTTAACCGTATGTAATGTTAAACTCCCAATATTACCTATTTAATGAAACCCTTGATCTATCTATTCATCCTATTATTTTTAAGTTGTGGGAAGGATGACGACACCTTGCCCCCCATAACCAATGGGCTTATTGGAAAATGGCAATTGGAAGCTACTAAAATTAGCCCCGGCGATATAGTTGAAAATTGGACCCCTGTGGAGAACGGATCGATTTTTGAATTTAAGGCCAATGGTTCCTATACCCACAATGAGAAGGCCTGTGGCGGTATTGTTAATGGAATTTACAGTATTGATGAAGGGGCCCTGACCTTGCGATATCAATGTGAAAATAATGCAATAGAGACCAAATATAATATGAACTATTCCGAAGGAATACTTATATTATCCAATGTAGGCTGTATTGAGGAATGCTCCTATAGATATCGAAAATTGGAATAATTATTTGTTCAATGGGCTAATAATTTTCACATCCTGAAAGGCAATGGCACCTCTTACTACACTTGCAATAACGTTGTATAATGCTTCTGTAATTTGTATTTTCAATTCGCTTTTATGGTAAATAAGACTTACTTCCCGAGCAGGGGAAGGGGTTTTAAAGAATTTAAGGTTCTGCTTTTTTTTATCGTCCAGTTCAATGGTGTTGAGGAAAGGTAGAAGGGTCATGCCCAATCCCTCATTGGAAAGGTTGATCAAGGTTTCAAAACTACCGCTCTGTAATTGAAAGTGCTCTTCCTGATAATTTTTTGAGGCATTGCACAAATTGATCACTCCATCCCTAAAACAATGTCCGTCCCTTAAAAGCAGTACATCCGATATATCCAAATCTTCGGGTACCAATTCCGACGATTTTCCCAGTCTGTGATTGGGAGGTACATAGCCTACAAAAGGTTCGTAATAGAGGGGGCGTTCCTTAATAAATTCGATTTCCAAAGGCGTAGCGGCAATAGCGGCATCAATATGTCCATCCTGTAGGTTGCGAATCAAATTTTCCGTGTTCTGTTCTTTAAGGATCAGGTTTACCTTGGGATATTTTTTTATAAAGGCCCTCAGGAACATGGGCAATAAGGTGGGCATAATAGTGGGGATTATTCCCAAGGTAAACTCGCCGCCTATATACCCTTTTTCCTGATCCACTATATCCTTTATCCGATTGGCCTCATTGACAATATTCTTGGCCTGGGCAACAATTTTGGCACCCACTTCCGTAATGGTAATCGGTTTTTTGCCCCTATCGAAGATTAATATGTCCAGCTCTTCCTCCAATTTTTGAACCTGCATACTTAGTGTAGGTTGGGTAACAAAGCTTTTTTCGGCCGCCAGGGTAAAATTCTGGTATTCTGCAACGGCTAGTACATATTGTAATTGTGTAATGGTCATGCGGAATTATTTAAAGTGATAAAATTATGAAATGCCCATTAATAATTAGCAAACCTCCAGATAATTATCGGGTATCGGGACGAAAATGATTAATAAGGCACTGTATTCCTGTACTGATCGTAGCGGAAGTATGACCATTAAAAAACAAATAAATATAAACAGATGAAAACTATAAACAAAACTTGAACCGATGTGGCCTTACTTTTATTTTATTATGACCCAGCAATTGTGGAAGTTGATTGTTGGAACTGTTCCTTTAGATCATAGGCTTCGGTCAATAATGATACCCTCGATTATAAAAATGATAACACTTATAATCATACCATTGCTAAACCTTACAGTGGTCCTATCTAATATTACTATGCAATCATAACATCTATCAATTGATCAATGCCTTATCATCAATGGTTTTTTGTAATTTAGGGGTATAATTAAAAAGAGATATTATGCAGTTAAACAGTATAGGTTTGGATATTTCCAAATCAAAATCGTTAAGCAAGGATTTAAATCAATTATTGGCAAATTTCCAACGATATTATCAAAACCTCAGGGGAATCCATTGGAATATAAAGGGGAAAAGATTTTTTGACCTTCATGTGAAATTTGAGGAACTGTATACCGATGCCAACCTAAAAGTAGATGAAATAGCGGAACGGATCTTAACTTTGGGAGGGGTTCCCTTACATACTTTTGAAGATTATATTGAGAATTCCAAGGTTCCGGTTGGTAAGAACATAACCAAAGATGAGGACGCCATAAGGCTTATTGTAGATTCCCTTTCCCAGCTATTGATTATTGAAAGGGATATCCTGGAAGCTTCGGACAAGGCCGCCGATGAGGGTACCAATGCTATGATGAGCGAGTTTATTACCCAGCAGGAAAAAACGGTCTGGATGATGAAAGCATGGCTGGCCGAGGAAATATAAGTTAAAGGGTCTTGTTTATGCTACCTCGTACGCTATGCGTTGAGGTAGCTTATTTTCGGATATGACTACCTTATTTCTGCATTTTTAAATAATAGTCGGCGGAATGTCTGCCCGAACCATAAAACATAAAGAATACGCATACCAACAAAGTAATGGAAGCCAAGATTAAGTTTCCACTGTTCATTTCCCCTAAAAAATTTACCAATACGGCACCGATCAATATGGGTAATTGTGCTACCACGGCCCAACGGGTCAGTAAGCCTATTACCAATAAAAAGCCCCCTACAAAATGTGCAGGTGCCACATAGTGCATAATCAGCATACCTCCCGGCATGTCTTGGAAGGGTTTGATAATTTCCGCCATTTGTTGATGGTTTGACATAAAATCCACCCCTTTCATGAACAGAAAAACCCCCAAGGCCACTCTTATTAAATCCAAGGGGTAATAAGTATGTGCATTGGCCCATTTGTTCAAAGATTTAATTGTTGCCATAATTTTTCGTTTAAGAATTACTTGTTCTAAGATACTCATTTTTAAGGAAATATAAAAGTATCAAAGGTTTCTGTTCATACTATTGTACGGCTTCGGGCATCCTTAGATGTTTTGCTTAAAAGCAACAGGTTGCACATAACCCCTACATTCCCGATTGCAAGACTTGGATTATGGACTGCTCCGGTTCCCTAGTTCAAGGGCAGGAGTGGGCAAAGGGAGTTTATATCCGGAATGGACCCCTATCCTATTGGGAACTGTTTCCCTTTAGGAGTGGTGGCGCTAAGCTGCATAAAGCTTAGAATATTTTTTGCTTTATTCCCTTTGGGTGCAAAGAATCACTGGTTATCACTTCAAAATCTATTATGCCCAAGACAAGTTCTTCCCGGGTAAGTACCTCCACTTGCCACAAGCCTTCCTTTAGATTGTTCTTGTAGGTGTATCCCCTATAACCACCATCCCTTCCTCCGGTAATATCATATCCAATATTCTCGATAATTTCCCATTCCCGGTTTACTTCATTATACCATTTCCAACGATGAAATACCGATTTTTTTAAACTGGTCGGTGCAAATATGGACGAAAAAACATAGACATCTTCGTTGGGTTTCTGTATAAATTTCAATCTGTGATCTCTCCAAAATATATACCATTCATCAGTTTCATAGGTCACTAGGTAATTGTTGTTTTCTACCTTAACTTCATGAGCTACAATTCCGTGGCTCAAGGCTAGGGGAACTGGCGGGATAAGCCTGAAAAAATAGAATATATTGATCATTAGGTAAATGGAAAACACAATTCCAATGAGTTTGCCTATACGTATTTCAGCTCTTGTACTTGGGCTGGATCGATAAATAACAGCGATTAGGGCCAAGGTACAGAACAAACCCAAAAGACCGGAGAATATAAAAATAGTAGGATTCATTTCCTTGATCAGGACAGGGACCATAAAGGTAAAGAAGGTGAAACTGATAAAGAAATATACACTGAACTGTAAGTACTTATTGGATATTCGTTTTTTTAAAATTTCATTCGCAAATAGCAACACCACGAGTATGATCAGGAAGAAAACGGTTTTGGACATGGAGACACTACGGGAATAATAAATAACATAGGCACTGGAAAGTCCGCCAAAGAAAAATTGGATGGCCAAAGGGTAATATTCCTTAACCCTATCAAGTAGGGTATTGTTCCATTTACCGTCATCTACAAGGTTATAGAGGTACAGGGTAATGGTCAAAGAGGTCATGTGGAGACAGAGTACGCTTAGGTCGTATAGCCTGTCTATGCGTCCTAAGGTAAGGGTGTCAAATATAAATCCGCCAATGAAAAATAGGATGGGAGCATATTTTTCATGTTTTCCAATAAATCTCCGTAACGGGCTATTCCTAAAAGATACCAGGCTTCTTTTCATTCCACGGCTAAGTGCATAATAATATAGTATTAGGGGCCATTTCCATGATCTGTATCAATAAGTTTTTTATACATTGCCTATAACCAAGGAGTACTTATTTTCCACCGTACAACTTATAAACTTCCGAACCGGCACTTAGAAAGGCCCCTGTGCCATATACTTCGGTCTTGTCCGCCCATGCTTTTCCGGGTGCGGCCCCAATTGGTTGTACGTATCCCAACATTCCTTCATTGGTAACATGCCCTACAAGGGCGTTCCATCCCTTTTTTACCGTTGGGGTATAAGTGGCCCTATCCAATATGCCTTGGTTTATGCCCCAGGCCAGACCGTATACATTAAACGCGGTACCACTGGTTTCCGGAGTGGGGTAAAATTTCTGCCCCAATAAACTCATGGCCCAGTGGCCTTCCGGTGTTTGGATGTCTAAAAGTTTGGCAGCCATTTTTTTGTAAATAGTCAGGAAATATTTGTATTCCTTGCTCTGTGGATCCAATTCGTTCATAATATTGACGAGTCCGGCAAATACCCAACCGTTGCCACGGGCCCAAAATATTTTTGTGCCGTTATCCAATTTGCCCATGTAGCTTTCGTCCCTATAATATAGGTGTTCCTTTTTATCGAACAGGAAATTTGTGGTGGCCTTGAATTCCGCCATCATAAAATCGAGATATTTTTTATCACCTGTAATATTGTACAATTTTGCCCACACAGGGGGGGACATGAACAAGGCATCGCACCAATTCCAACGGTCCTGGTGATAGGGGGTTTTCCAATGAAGGGAGCTTTTTGAAGGATGGTACATGATAAAATTAAACTGTTCTATGGTGGGTTCTATCATTTCCTTTTCCTGATACTTTCTATATAGGTCAATATATAACTGACCAACGGTATGATCATCGGCATGGTATTTTCTACGGTGCAATTGCCATTCATGTTTTTTCCCAATATCTTTAAGCCACTCGTAATATATATCACTATCGGCCATGGCGGCCCATTTGACCATCCCTACGTACAAGGCGCCATTGGTCCAGTCCAAGGGGTGATGGGGCTTATCATATCCACTATATAAGCCCTGGTAGTTGTCTATCTGCCAGTTGGCCACCTTTTCCAAAACATTGACGACTTCGGCCGGTTTTATATCCTGGGCTTCGGCAAGGCCGGTAAACGCATATACCAAAAACGATAAAGAAATGGTCAGTTTGTTCATTGATCGGTGATCGGTTAATTTAGAAGTGGTTTATACTTTCAAAATTGGTTAAAACCTGCTTGATCCAAAAAGTTTAAACCACTTCTTATTATAGTTGGGCATTGGTGTGTTGTTCTGCTAATATAAAGGATTTATTTTTTCCAATTTTGAAGCCGGTCCAGATATAGATAGGATTCCACAAATTCTCTATGATCCGCACTGGTCATTTCTTCCAATAAATTTAAAGCGGATATATAACTGGCGAGATTTCCGTTGGATGAAAAGAACTTGCCATCGGCTACAAAAGAGACCAAATTGTCGTCCTGTACCTTGAGATTGGGATAATCTTTTTGAAGTTGTTCGCCACCACCTATCCAGGTAACAATTTTGTGGCCATCCGCAATTCCGGATTTTCCTATCAATTGCGCTCCGGCACAATTGCTCACCATGTATTTCACTTCCTTGTTTTTTTCCTTTATGAAGTTCACAATTTTAGGATTGTGGACCTGGGCATACATATCATAGGCACTGGGAACAAATAGTACTTCCAGTTCGGGACAATTTTGAAACGTATGGTCCGGAACAAATTTCATTCCTTCTTCCGTAGTAATGGGATTTTCGAATTCGGCAATGGTGATGACATTGAAAAGGGGTTTTCCGTCCTTATCGGGTTTTGCAAAAACATCAGAAGATGCTATAACTTCACTTTGCAATACACCGTTATACATTAAAAGTCCAATGGTCGGCAATTCCGGATCGAAGGTTTTTAGATGTTTGGATAGGGTATCGGATTTTGCTTCGATATGTTCAACATGTTGTACCTCTGTGTTGGTTTTTTTTGTTTCGGTATTACAACTGCTTACTATTGCGGCCAAAAGTAGCATGGTACCAATTCCAATTCTATTCATAATGTATTTAATTTGTTCAAGCTAATCCTGTTTTATTAAAACAATAAAAATTTGAGCCTTGACCCCTTAAGCATAAAGGTAATTTATCGATTTTAATTTAACACTATTTCGATCGGAATTTATGGCTGCAAAACCTTTTGGAATTAAACTCTTAATGAGCCCCGAAATCCTCTGGCGGTGTAATTTAGGTCTATTTATAAAGTCCATATATTTAATTTAAAAGAAATAGTTTTGTACAAAACTTAAGATTGGAACGTATGAAACAAATCGCAAAAATTTCAGGAATCGCTTATTTAATGATTTTCTTTTCAGGTTTTTATGCCAATTTTTCCGTGCTTGAAAGTTTGGTGGATATGCATAACCCTGCAGTTACGGTTGCCAATATTATGGATGATCATTCTCAATTTGGCTATGGCCTGCTCGGATTTTTGGCGATGTTGTTTTTTGATGTTTTATTGGTCTGGTCACTTTTTTATTTGACAAGATCCGTTAGTCGGAAATTATCTTTTTTAGCTTCTTTTTTTCGATTGTTACATGCTATTTTTTTTAGTATGGCTTTGTTCAAATTATGGAAAGTTTACCAACTCACCGATAAGGTTGAAAATGCTGGTAGCTTGGAACAGGAAATAATGCAACTTGTGTCGGATTTTGATTTTATATGGACCTTGGGATTGTTGATTTTTGGTCTGCATTTGATTGTACTTGGATTTCTTGGCCTGAAGTCGGCCGTTATTCCAAAAATTATTGGTCTACTATTGCTAATGGCTGCCATAGGTTATCTTTTGGATGGTATAGCAAAGCTAACCTATGAAAATTACGATGCCTATCGGCCCTATTTTGAAATGGGTGTAGTATTGACCGGGGTAATAGGGGAACTCTCATTTACTATTTGGTTATTGGTCAAAGGGTTTGGAAAAGTGGTGAATAATACTGGAAAGCAGATTTTCGGGTAAAATATTTTTAATTTTGAGGTATGGGGACATTAGAGCAACAACGACAGGAATTTTCAAAAGGGCCTTTTTTGGCGACCCCGATATCAGGCATGATAGCTTGGTTGTTGGTAGCTTTGTCCGGTATTTTTTTCTCGGACCAGGTTACGGTTTGGGTGCTTTTTATAGCCACTGGGAGTATCGTATATTTGGCATTGTTTATTTCAAAATTCACGGGAGAGAATTTTTTGGACAGGAACAAGACCAAGAATGCTTTTGACGGTTTATTCTTTTTCTCCGTTGCACAGTCCGTTATGGCCTATGCCATCGCCGTTCCGTTTTTTTTGATCGATTATACTTCCTTGCCATTGTCCGTAGGTATTTTGACAGGAACCATGTGGTTGCCTTTCTCATGGATCATTGAACATTGGATAGGTATTGCACATGCTATAGTAAGAACGGTAAGCATTGTAGTATTGTGGTACGTTTTTCCACAATTAAGGTTTGTGGCCATCCCCTTGGCCATTGTTCTTATTTATATGATAACCCTCATCATTTTAAATAATAGAAAAAAACAGTATTCATAGGGGCATTACAAATTCTTCTGGGAACCATAAAATGAAATTTTGAAATAAGAAAAGGTTTAGGGGGAATGGATAGAAATAGAATAAAAATAACAAAGAAGCCTTGGCCTACAAAAGCGGCCATGGAACAGGTTTATGCCATGAAACTTTGGGGCGGTGGCACATCGGATTTTTATTCAGGTGAAGGATCGCACCATCCTGATATTGTAAATCCATATATAGCCGTACTCACTTCGTTCTTGGGCTCGTTTAAGGATCCCATTAGCGTATGCGATTTGGGTTGTGGGGATTTCAATGTTGGAAAGCAATTGGTAGGGCATACCAGGAATTACATGGCCATGGATATAGCAACAGACCTAATAGCCCGTAATAAGGAAAAATTTAAGGAAGATAATTTGGAGTTCCATTGTCTGGATATCGCTATGGATGATTTGCCTTCGGGAGATTGTGCTATTTTAAGACAGGTGTTGCAACATTTGTCCAATGCTGAAGTACAACGCATAGTAAGTAAATTATACCACTTTAAATATGTTGTTTTGACCGAACATGTACCCGAAGGGGATTTTGTGCCCAATAAGGATATTATTTCCGGACAGGGAATTAGGTTAAAAAAGCAAAGTGGCCTAAATCTATTGGCACCACCATTTGATCTGAAGGTGAAGGAAGAGAAACAATTATTGTCCCAAATCGTACCCAATGGCAAAGGGATCTTGGTAACTACGCTTTATGAATTTTTTTAGGATGGCAATTTGGATGTCCACGGTAGGGGAAACAGTTTCCCTCATTACCTGATCATTAAGTTTCTGGAAGGTTCCCGTCCATGCCCTTGCACAAGTATGGAGTCCGTTGTAATCCGGACCTTGGCAAAGGCAGTAGTGTTATCGGTATCTACCATCCCCTTAAAGGTAAGGAAATGTACGCCTTGGCGTTCTGCATAATCTCCGTTGTGGTTATGTCCATTGAAATAAAATTTTACATTGGGGTATTGGTCTATTAGGGTGAGAAATTGTGTACTGTTCCATAACCTATGCACCTTATCCTCCCCAAGCACCGGAAAATGGCAATAGAATCCAACATTTTCCCTGTTCTGCCGGGCCAATATCAGTTCATTTTCCACCCATTCCAGTTGCTCAAGACTTAAACCGCCGTTCCAGGTTTGAAGGTTGGGAGGCTTGGATATGGAGAGCAGGGCGTATAGGGAGTCGGTTTGCTCCCGTTTTTTAGGAGTAATGGCTCCCTGATAGCTTAGGTCGTTCCCATCCAGGACAATGAATCTCCAATTTGGTTCCACAAAACTATAATACCTTTCTTTCAGGTTCATCTTTTTGGGTACCAATGGTTTTAAGGAATCGGCAACACTAAAATCATGATTGCCCAGTACTTGGTACTTTTTTGTTTTTAAGTTGTGCCAAATAGGGCCAACGGTATCAAAGCTGTTAAAATTACGATCAATAAAATCGCCCAGATGAATGGCATAATCCAAGGGCGAGCTGTTAAGGGTGTCTACTGCATTTTGCAGTTTTTTGGGCGATTTTTTATAAAATCGGGCAGGGGTGGCTTCACAGTGGCAGTATTGACAGTCGGCAATGATGCCGATCGCCAGGTCTTGATCGGTATTGGGTTTGTTTTTTTTGGGGCCACAGCAGATCATGGTAGTGACGAACAAGGCGGTAATGCTTTTTTGTAGTAGGGCCATAGAATTGGTCGATTTGATAATGGGTCAATTTGAAAATGGAATAGTGTTGATATGCACCAATAGGGTAAATGTACTAATTATTCAATGTATAAATGTACCAATGGGTTGATT
>CBFGWQ010000044.1:0-22933 GCA_965652575.1 uncultured Arenibacter sp.
ATTTCCTTTATCTTTGTTGGTGTATGAATGAGAACCTAGATCCTACGGCCGGTAACTTCTCCAATGAGGAGTTCGATATTGAAAGGGCATTGCGTCCTATCTCCTTTGATGATTTTACCGGGCAGGAACAAGTATTGGAAAACTTGAAAATATTTGTTCAGGCCGCTAATTTGAGGGGGGAAGCCCTGGACCATACCTTGTTCCATGGCCCGCCAGGGCTTGGAAAGACTACTTTGGCCCATATTTTGGCCAACGAATTGGGAGTGGGGATCAAAATGACCTCGGGTCCCGTATTGGATAAACCGGGGGATTTGGCGGGATTGTTGACCAATCTGGACGAACGGGATGTACTGTTCATTGATGAGATCCATAGATTGAGCCCGATAGTGGAGGAATATCTATATTCTGCCATGGAGGACTACAAGATAGATATCATGATAGAATCGGGTCCCAATGCCAGATCGGTACAGATTAATTTAAACCCCTTTACCCTGATAGGTGCCACTACCCGCTCCGGGCTGTTAACGGCCCCTATGAGGGCGCGCTTTGGTATTCAGAGCAGACTGCAATATTACTCAACGGAACTGTTGTCTACCATTGTGGAGCGTAGTGCCGAAATATTAAAGACCCCGATTACCCAACAGGCCGCTATTGAAATAGCTGGCAGAAGTAGGGGTACCCCCAGAATATGTAATGCCTTGCTAAGGCGGGTCCGCGATTTTGCCCAAATAAAGGGAAATGGAAAGATCGATATAGAAATCTCGCGGTTTGGTCTAAAGGCTTTAAATGTGGATGCCCATGGATTGGACGAAATGGACAACAAGATATTGACGACCATAATTGATAAGTTTAAGGGAGGTCCCGTAGGGATTACCACTTTGGCCACCGCCGTTTCCGAAAGTGCGGAAACCATAGAGGAGGTGTATGAACCTTTTTTGATCCAGCAGGGGTTTATTATGAGGACTCCCAGAGGTAGGGAGGTTACGGAGTTGGCCTATAGGCACTTGGGAAGAATCAAAGGAAATATCCAGGGAGGATTGTTTTAGTTATCGTCTTGAAACGTGTAGTGATCTTGTACATCATGATCAAATCCCATTTAAATATTTATTCGGAAATTGGTGACAAGGTTCCAGCTCTTAAAAAACGATAATCCTTTTTGAAAAGTATTCATGAACATACCCTGCTTATTAAAGCCGAAGCCAAACGCCTCGGTTTTTTGTCCTGCGGTATTTCCAAGGCCGAATTTTTGGAAGAGGAGGCCCCTAGGTTGGAAAAGTGGCTCAATAACAATATGCATGGGGAAATGGGATACATGGAAAACCATTTCGATTTGCGCTTGGATCCTACTAAATTGGTAGAAGGTTCAAAATCTGTCATTTCCCTACTTCTCAATTATTTTCCCGAAGCTACCCGGAAAGAAGACACTCATAAGGTTTCAAAATATGCCTACGGACAGGATTATCACCATGTCATAAAGTCAAAGCTTAGAGCACTTCAAAATTTTATTTCGGAAGAGATCGGGGAAGTGCACGGTAGGGCTTTTGTAGATTCCGCCCCCGTTCTGGATAAGGCCTGGGCAGCAAAAAGTGGTTTGGGTTGGATAGGGAAGCACAGTAATCTATTGACCCGACAGGTGGGTTCTTTTTATTTTATTGCCGAACTGATCGTGGATCTGGAACTGGAGTATGATCACAGGGCAACCGATCATTGCGGTAGCTGTACGGCCTGTATCGACGCCTGTCCCACCCAGGCCATTGTGGCACCGTATGTGGTAGATGGCAGCAAGTGTATTTCTTACCTTACCATCGAATTAAAGAACGAGATCCCTTCGGAATTTAAAGGACAAATGGACGATTGGATGTTTGGTTGTGATGTTTGCCAGGATGTATGCCCTTGGAACCGCTTCTCCAAACCCCATCGCGAACCTTTGTTCAATCCACATCCCGAACTATTATCAATGACAAAAAAGGACTGGGAGGAAATAACTGAAGATGTCTTTAAGAAGGTATTCCAAAAATCGGCCGTAAAGCGTACCAAATTCTCAGGTTTAAAGCGGAATATTGAATTTTTGAAATAGGGAGTAGGTTTCCTGTTTTTCGGATTTATTATGGTTATCAAAACCTGTTCCCCTCCTTGGGAGAGCTTGTCCCGCATCAGGGAGGGAGGTTAGGGGAGGCCGGGCAAAGGGGTAGGTTAGGGTAATTTTTGGCCAATTGAAAAAGTTTAAAACCCTTAATTTAAAGAATACTGTTAACTTTGTTTTCCTAATACAACACTATATGAGCAAACAAAAGACAAGAAGGGAAGCATTGGTATATCATGCCAAGCCGCAACCCGGGAAGATAAAAATAGTTCCTACCAAACCCTATGCTACCCAAAGGGATCTGGGTCTGGCCTATTCGCCCGGTGTGGCCGAGCCCTGTCTTGAAATTGCCAAGAATAAGGACAATGTATACAAATATACCGCTAAAGGAAATATAGTGGCCGTAATATCCAATGGAACCGCGGTCCTGGGGTTGGGAGATATTGGTCCCGAGGCTTCCAAGCCGGTGATGGAAGGTAAGAGCCTTTTGTTTAAGATATTTGCGGATATAGACGGAATAGATATTGAATTGGATACCACCGATGTGGAAAAGTTCATAGAGACCGTAAAGATAATTGCCCCAACTTTTGGAGGTATAAATTTGGAGGACATCAAGGCTCCCGAAGCCTTTGAGATCGAAAGGCGTTTAAAGGAAGAGCTGGATATTCCGGTAATGCACGACGACCAGCACGGAACGGCCATAATTTCGGCCGCGGCCCTTTTGAACGCCTTGGTACTTACCAATAAGAAAATTAACGATGTCCGTATTGTGGTAAGCGGAGCGGGTGCTGCTGCCGTTTCCTGTACCCGTTTGTACAAGGCCTTTGGGGCAAGTGCAAAGAATATAGTAATGCTGGATAGTAAAGGGGTTATCCGCAGTGATCGGGAGAACCTCTCCACGGAGAAATTGGAGTTTGCCACGGATAGAAAGATCGATACCCTGGAAGAGGCTATGAAAGACGCCGATGTTTTTATCGGTCTTTCGGTGAAGGATATCGTTTCTGTGGACATGCTCTTGTCCATGGCCAAAGATCCTATAGTGTTTGCCATGGCCAATCCGGATCCGGAAATAGATTATGAGCTGGCCATAAAAACGAGAAAGGATATTATCATGGCCACAGGAAGGTCCGACCATCCCAACCAAGTTAACAATGTGCTGGGATTTCCCTTTATTTTTAGAGGGGCATTGGATGTCCGGGCCACCAAGATAAATGAAGCTATGAAAATGGCCGCTGTAGAGGCCTTGGCCGAGCTTACCAAGGAGCCGGTTCCGGAACAGGTAAATATTGCCTACGGACAAACCAGACTGACCTTTGGGCGGGATTATATAATCCCAAAACCCTTTGATCCCAGATTGATATCCGAGATACCCCCCGCAGTTGCCAAGGCGGCCATGGAAAGTGGGGTGGCCAAAATGCCCATTGATGATTGGGACAAATATAGGGAGGAATTATTGCAACGCTCCGGGAACGATAATAAAATAGTTCGTTTGTTGCATGACCGTGCCCGAATAAACCCCAAAAAAATTGTTTATGCGGAGGCCGATCATCTGGACGTTCTTAAAGCGGCCCAAATTGCCTATGAAGAAGGGTTGGCAATACCTATTTTATTGGGAAATAAAGCAATTATTGCCGAATTGATGAAGGAATTGGAATTTGATGCCGATATTCTTGTTATAGATTCCCATGCCGAAGAAGCCAATGACAAAAGAAATCATTACGCCTCCAGGTATTTTGAAAACAGACAGCGCAGCGGGGTGAGTCTGTTCAGTGCCCGTGCAAAGATGAGGGAGCGTAATTATTTTGCTGCAATGATGGTCTTGGAAGGGGATGCCGATGGTATGATTTCTGGATATTCCAGGGCATACCCCACGGTGGTGAAACCGGTTTTCGAAGTAATAGGAAGGGCGGCCAATGTTAAAAAAGTATCCACCGTAAACATTATGATCACGGAAAGGGGGCCCTTGTTTTTAGCCGATACCTCCATTAATATAGATCCCAGTGCCGAGGAAATTGCCGAAATTGCAAAGATGACGGCCAATGTAGCCGTAACTTTTGGCTTTAATCCTGTTATGGCCCTATTGTCCTACGCCAATTTTGGGTCGTCTACACATCCGCGTGCTACCAAGGTTAAGGAGGCTGTAAAAATATTACATGCAACCAACCCGGAATTGTTAGTGGACGGGGAACTGCAGATAGACTTTGCCCTGAACAAAGAATTGCACCAAGGTAAATTTCCCTTTTCCAAATTGTCAGGTAAAAAGGTAAATACCCTTATTTTTCCAAATTTGGAGTCGGCCAATATTACCTATAAGCTGCTCAAGGAACTGAACAAGGCGGATTCCATTGGTCCCATCATGGTAGGTTTAAGACGTTCCGTACACATCCTTCAACTGGGGGCCAGTGTAGACGAGATGGTGAATATGACCGCTGTGGCCGTCATCGATGCCCAGGAAAGGGAGAAGCGGAAATTGGCAAAGACACAAAAATAGAATAATTTAAAAAACCTCAAGTTTTAAGGTAGCCAAAAGCCAAAAGTCAGAAGGCGGAAATCAGAAACAAGATACTAGAAACCAGTAACGAAATCAATGAACAGTGGTCAGTGAACAGTGAGCAAATGTCTAATGTCCAAGGTTGGATTTAGTGAAGAGTGCTCTTTATATCCGTTCGAGCCTTTCGGCTACGCTCAGCTACCGCATGAAGTACCCGGAGATTGAGCGGAGTCGGAATCGCAGCAAACAAAAAGCAATTAACAATAAACAATTGGTTTTTAAAAAAGTAAGAAGTCAAAAGTCAGATGGCGGAAACCAGAAATTAGAACCAGAAACCAGAATTAGATAATGATTACCCATTTAAAAGGAAAACTTGTTGAAAAAAATCCGACCCACATTGTGATCGAATGTGCGGGAGTGGGATATTTTGTAAATATTTCGTTGCACACCTTTTCAAAGATCGGGGATTCCGAAAGCATTCAACTGTACACCCATCTGCAAGTAAAGGAAGACTCACATACGTTGTTCGGCTTCTCCGAAAAGTCCGAAAGGGAGATATTTAGATTGCTTTTGTCCGTATCGGGAATAGGGTCCAGTACGGCCAGAACTATGTTGTCTTCCCTGTCCCCGGTCCAAATAAGGGATGCCATTGCCACCGGAGATGTGCCTACTATTCAGGGAATCAAGGGCATCGGTGCCAAAACCGCACAACGGGTAATTCTGGACCTGAAGGACAAGGTTTTAAAAGTCTATGATATAGATGAACTTTCCGCCCCATCAAACAATACAAATAAAGATGAAGCGTTATCTGCATTAGAGGTTCTTGGTTTTGTCCGCAAACAAGCTGAAAAGGTTGTGGATAAAGTAATTGGCCAAGATCCTGGACTAAGCGTAGAGAACATTATAAAACTTGCGCTTAAAAATTTATAACAAGTTTGAAAAAAGGGGCAAATTTTTATCTTAAATCATCATTTAAGCTTACTATCCTACTGTTTATTTTCCTAAGTGCAACAGGTGTTTCCCTGGCCCAGGAAGTAGAGGGGGAAGATGCGATCGGGCAGGAAGCGGATTCGTTAAAAACAGGTGTTGCTCTGGGGAAACTGAAAATGGAGAACCCGGACAGCATAGTTTCAAAATATACTTATGACCCCAATCTGGACCGATATATCTATACGGTAAGTGTAGGGGATTTTGATATCAATTATCCCGTTATCCTGACTCCCGACCAATATATGGAACTGGTGCGAAGAGAGGGCATGAAATCTTATTTTAAGGAAAAGATCGATGCCTTTTCCGGTAAAAAGGAAGGTAGTGAGGCGGCCCGTAAAAATTTACTTCCCAATTTCTATGTAAACAACAGCTTTTTTGAAAGTGTCTTTGGGGGCAATACCATCGAGGTAATTCCACAGGGATCGGTAGCAATGGATCTGGGGGTTATATGGCAAAAAAATGATAACCCATCCCTGTCACCGCGTAACCGGACCAATCTTTCCTTTGATTTTGATCAACGGATAAGTTTAAGTATGTTGGGCAAAATAGGGGAGCGACTTCAGGTCACGGCAAATTATGATACCGAGGCTACCTTTGATTTCCAGAATTTGGTCAAGTTGGACTATACCCCATCCGAGGATGATATACTTCAAAAGATTGAAGTAGGTAATGTTAGTATGCCCCTCAATAGTTCCCTGATTACTGGGGCGCAGAGCCTTTTTGGGGTAAAGACCGAACTGCAATTTGGGAAAACCAGGGTTACGGCCGTGTTTTCGGAACAACGGTCCCAGAGCAATACGGTAGTGGCACAAGGAGGTGGCACGGTGAACGACTTTGAACTTAGGGCGCAGGACTACGACGCCGATAAGCACTTTTTTTTGGCCCATTATTTTAGGGACAATTATGATGCCGCACTGGTCAACTATCCGTATATAAGGAGCCAGGTCCAAATTACCAGGTTGGAAGTCTGGATTACCAATAGGAGCCAGCAAACAGTGAATATTAGAAACGTTGTCGCCATTCAGGATTTGGGGGAGATACAACCGGATAAGACCAGAATAGGGCAAAACAACGGAGATCCTGCCGGATTTTTCAATAGTTCCGCTGCCGGGAATTTGCCAAGGAACGGGGCCAACGATTTTGACCCCCTGCAGATTGGTTCCGGAGGAGCCCTTACAAGTAATATTCGGGATATAGCTACTGTACAGGCCGGTTTTAATGTGCCTGGATATACCGTAAACCAGGGATTCGATTATGCTATCTTGGAAAATGCCAGGAAGCTGGAACAGGGCAGGGATTTTACCTTTAATTCCCAATTGGGGTATATCTCCCTAAACCAGAGATTGAGCAATGATGAAGTTCTTGGGGTTGCCTTCCAATATACCTTTAACGGGGAGGTCTATCAGGTAGGGGAGTTTGCCAATGGCGGGGTGGATGCCACAACGGTGTCTCCCGGGGCGGAAATACCGGTAAACAACAATACGTTGATCCTTAAATTGTTAAAAAGCAATATTACCAATGTTGTAGATCCTATATGGGATCTGATGATGAAGAATATTTATGCTACCGGTGCTTATCAATTAAGTCAAGAAGATTTTAAGTTGAACATTTTATATGCGGAAACAACGCCAAGAAATTATATTACGCCTGTAGAGTCGGGAGTAGGTTCGGGTTGGCCAACGTCTCCCAAACCATTGGAAGATAGGATTCTATTGGATGTGTTCAATCTGGACAGGTTAAATGCGTATAATGATCTCCAAAGCGGAGGGGACGGTTTTTTTGATTATGTGGAAGGTATTACCATAAACTCCCAGACAGGTAGTATAATATTTACCAAAGTTGAACCTTTTGGGGAATACTTATTTAACCTTCTGGGTGGCGGAACCTATGATGTGGACGATGATCAGGGTTATAATGCCAACCAGAGAAAGTACGTCTTCAGGAATATGTATTCGCTTCCTACGGCAGCTGCACAACAGGATGCGGATAAAAATAGGTTTATTCTAAAAGGAACCTATAAATCGCAGGGGGCCAATGGAATCCCTATAGGTGCATTTAACGTTCCCCAGGGATCCGTAAGGGTTACGGCCGGAGGCAGGCAGCTACAGGAAGGTATTGATTACACCGTAAATTATCAGTCGGGTACGGTGCAGATCTTGGACCCAAGTTTGGAGGCTTCCAATACGCCCATCAATATTTCAGTAGAGAACAATGCCGTCTTCGGACAGCAGACCAGGCGTTTTACCGGGGTAAATGTGGAGCATCAATTCAACAAGAATTTTGTGCTCGGCGGTACTTTGCTGAACCTTAATGAAAAACCGTTGACACAGAAATCCAACTATGGTATAGAACCTGTAAACAATACCATATTTGGACTGAACAGTAATTTTTCCACTGAAGTTCCATTTTTGACCAGATTGGTCAATAAACTGCCAAATATTGATACGGATGTCCCTTCCAACCTGTCCGTTCGCGGGGAAGTTGCCTTTTTAAGCCCAAGTTCTCCCAAAAATGCAGATTTTAACGGGGAAACCACCACCTATTTGGATGATTTTGAGGGGGCACAATCACTGATCGATATCCGCTCCTTTTTAGGGTGGTCCTTGGCGAGTCCGCCTGTCGAATTTGCTACTACTACAAATAGTTTGGAGTCCGGATATGGCAGGGCAAAAATGGCCTGGTATACGGTAGACCCCATCTTTTATTCCAATCAGCGGCCTACGGCATTGAACGATGACGATATTTCCACAAACGAGACCAGAAGGATCTACATTCAGGATGTTTTTAATCAGGATGTTGCCCAAGGACAGACCCTGGCACAGAATACTTTGGATATAGCGTATTACCCAGGTATGAAAGGCCCTTATAATGCAAACCCAAATTTTACAACGGAACAACCGCAGGATAAATGGGCGGGGATAATGCGATCTTTGAGCAGTACCAATTTTGAGCAGTCCAACGTAGAATATGTCCAATTTTGGGTTTTGGATCCCTATGTGGATGGCATTGCCACAAGCACCGGGGATTTGGTGATCAACCTTGGTAATATTTCCGAGGACATTCTTCCCGATGGAAGGAAGCAATATGAAAATGGGTTGCCCGTAGATCCTGTATCCAATGATCTTACCTATAAAACAAATTGGGGCAAGGTTCCTGCAACCCAATCCCTAATTTATGCCTTTGATGCCGATGAGAACAACAGAGGTTTACAAGATGTTGGTTTTGATGGTTTGACCGATGCGGAGGAGGCCACTTATACTTTTGAAGGGGGGATTACCTATAATGGCCCGGCGGAAGATCCTGCATTGGATAATTACGAGTATTTTCTGAACAGGGAAGGGAGTATTTTGGAACGATACCTTAATTATAACAATCCGGATGGTAACTCTCCCGTACAAGTGAGCAATTCGGACAGGGGCTCCACAACATTGCCCGATGTTGAGGATATAGATAGGGATGGAACTATGAATACGGTAAACAGTTATTATGAATACCGTATCAATATTAAGCCGGGGACGACGGTCAATGACAAGTATGTAACGGATATTAAGGAGGGGGTTACCAGGTCTTTGCCCAACGGCAATACCCTGAACGAACGTTGGATTCAGTACAAGATACCTTTGTCCGATTTTACGGATGCGATCGGTGGTATAAGCGATTTTAGGTCCATAAGTTTTATGAGGATGTACCTTACCGGGTTTTCGGGCAATATGGTATTGCGTTTTGCTACCTTGGACCTGGTACGGGGAGATTGGCGTACTTATGCCAAATCCTTACAGCCGGATGTGGACGGGGATCCTACCGATGATGGTACCCTGGTGGATGTTAACGCCGTAAATGTGGAGGAAAATGCCAACAGGACCCCGATACCCTATGTTTTGCCTCCAGGGGTAGTACGTGAAAGGCTTAACAACAACAATACCATTATTAGGCAGAACGAACAATCCTTGTCCTTTGTTGTGGAGAACTTGGAACCTCAGGATTCCAGGGGCGTTTTCAAAAATGTGAATATTGATGTAAGGCAATATAAACGCTTAAAAATGTTTATGCACGCCGAAGAAATTATAGCATCGGATTATGCCGATGACGAGACGCCCCTAGTTGGGTTCCTTAGGATCGGTTCGGATTTTACACAGAATTTTTATCAGATAGAACTGCCTTTAAAACTTACTGCCCATGGAGCAAGTTCGGATACTGAAATTTGGCCGGATGTTAATGAACTCGATCTTTCATTGGATGATCTGTCCAAGATAAAATCTGCAGGAATCGCTGCCCAGACCCTGAATACCATTAATTATTATGAATTGGAGAACGGGGAGGTGGTCCAGGTAAATGAATTTGATCCAAGAACATTGGGCAAGTTGCGTATCGGTATCCGGGGAAATCCTTCCTTGGGCGGTATCCGAAGTATGATGGTAGGGGTCAAGAATATTGACAATCTTCCTGCCAGGGGAGAGGTCTGGTTTAACGAACTGCGTCTATCCGGATTGGATAATAACGGGGGATGGGCCGCAATAGCCGCCATGGATATGAATATGGCCGATTTTGCCAACATGTCCGCTACCGGTAGTAAAAGCACCTCCGGTTTCGGGGCCATAGATCAAATGCCCAATGAACGGGCACGTGAGGATGCCATTTCCTATGATGTGGTGACCAATGTGAATATTGGCCAATTGTTTCCCAAAAAATGGGGCCTGCAACTGCCTTTTAATTATGGTATTTCCGAGCAGTTGATTACCCCGGAATTTGATCCGGTCTACGATGATCTAAAATTGGAAGATCGCATTGCAGCTGCCGAAACACCCGAAGATGCCGAGGCGATCAGGCAGCAAGGGGAAGATTATACCAAGAGGACCAGTATTAATTTTATCGGGGTAAGAAAGGATAGGGGCGAAGAGGCCGAGGCCAATTTCTATGATATTGAGAACTTTACCTTTAATTATTCCTATAACGAGGTAAACCATAGGGATTTTGAGATCGATGAGCTAAAGGATCAGAATGTGGTTACAGGTTTTGTTTATAACCATAATTTTAAACCTGCTCCGGTAGCACCATTTGCCAAAAAGGATTCCTTGTTTACAGGAAAGTACTGGAAATGGCTTAAGGATTTGAACCTGAACGTTTTGCCTGCCAGTATTTCGCTCCAGTCCAATATCAACAGGTCTTTCAATCAGCAAAAGTTCAGGGACGTATTTGAACCGGGGGTGGAAAAATTGGATCTGCCATTTTTACAACAGAGGAATTACCTTTTTAATTGGCAGTATGCCATCAATTATAGCCTAACAAAATCCTTGCGTTTAAACCTTACCGCTTCCAATAATAATATTGTAAGGAATTATTTTATGGAAGAGGGCAATCCGGATTCGGAAATAAATCAGGCCCTGGGATTGTGGGACGGATTTTTCGATCTTGGGGAGCCCAACAGGCATTCCCAGGAAATGCAATTGAATTATGAATTGCCCTTTAACAAAATTCCTGCTTTCGATTTTGTTAGTGCCCAGTATACTTACACCAGTAATTTCGACTGGCAAAGGGGAGGGGATGCATTGCGTGAAGTGGCTGAAATGGACATAAACACAGTACAGAATGCCAGTACGCATAATTTAACGGCATCCCTGACCATGCAAAAATTCTACGATTTTCTTGGTCTGGGTAGGAAAGATACCAAGGTGGCTGTTGCCAGACCGGCTCGTTTGGACAAAGCGGGCAATCCGGCATCCAATGATGATAATAATTCCAAAAAAGGATCCGGTACGGGATACAATGCTTTTATAGACGTGCTTACCATGGTGAAGCGGGTAAACGTCACTTATAGCCAAAATGCCGGTAAGGTGTTGCCCGGTTATACGAGGTCCGTGGGTTTTATAGGTACGGCAAAACCAACCATAGGATTCGTTTTTGGCAGTCAGGCCGATGTTAGGTTTGAGGCCGCCAGAAATGGATGGCTGACCACCTTTCCTGAATTTAACCAACAATTTATCCAGAATACCAACAAACAGTTAAATATAACGGCCACGGCACAGCCTACAAGGGATCTGACCATAGACCTGGTGGCCGATAGACAAATGTCCGAAAGTTATCAGGAGACTTTTAACGTAGTAGAGGATATGGACAATAGTACCTTTGAATATGTGAACCTTCTGGGGAATAACTATGGCAATTTTAGTATATCCACCTTAATGATCGGTACCGTTTTTAACAAAAGCGATGAGTTTGGTTCCGAGACTTTTGAAACCTTCAAGGAAAACAGGATTACGATAGCCAATAGGATCGTTGCCGAAAGGAACCATGATACCGGCGAGGTGGACGATGACGGATTTCCGGAAAGATATGGCAAAACGAGCCAGGATGTTTTGCTGCCTGCCTTTTTTGCCGCTTATACGGGGAAGGACCCCAATAAGGTAAGTTTGGACGCTTTTAGAAGTATCCCTATTCCCAATTGGAACATTAAATATACCGGATTGATGCGCAACCCCTGGTTTAAGAAGAAATTTAAGCGTTTTTCCCTAAGCCATGGATATAGGTCGGCCTACAGTATAAATTCGTTTCAGACCAATTTAACGCGTACCCAACTGATCAATGAGGGTATGGAACCCATAAACCCGGAAACACAGGATTTTTTACCGGTCAATATTATGAACAATGTGGTACTTACGGATCAGTTCAACCCCTTGATGAGGGTAGATTTTGAAATGCAGAATTCCCTTAGCGTAGTGGCCGAGATCAGGACGGATAGGGCATTGTCCCTGAGTTTCGATAATAGTTTAATGACGGAGATAAATGGCAAGGAATATACGGTAGGACTCGGGTATCGTTTTAAGGATGTGAAATTTGTTACCAATATCGGGGGCGAACAGCAGCGTCTAAAAGGGGATTTGAATCTTAAGGCGGACGTAACCCTTAGGGATAATATTACCATTATCAGAAACTTGGACATAGATAATAACCAAATTACTTCCGGACAAAATTTAATGTCCGTGAAATTTGTTGCCGATTATGCCCTGAGCAAAAATTTGAACGCCCTGTTTTTCTACGACCATTCGTTTTCAAAATTTGCAGTGTCCACGGCTTTCCCCCAAACATCTATCAATACCGGATTTACCTTGAGGTATAATTTTGGGAACTAGGGGGATTGGCCGTAAAGGAATTTAATTTATTGGTGTGCCAAAAAGTTTAAATGAGTTTTTTGATTAACAGAAGATATTCCTTTACATTTGTTGCCTTAACAAATATTGGATAATGAACATACCTTCAGACTTAAAGTACACAAAAGACCATGAATGGGTCCGAATAGAGGGCGATATCGCTGTAGTGGGGATTACTGATTTTGCCCAAGGGGAACTAGGGGATATCGTTTATGTGGAAGTAGAGACCTTGGATGAGACCCTGGGCAAGGATGAGGTTTTTGGAACGGTCGAGGCTGTAAAGACGGTTTCCGACCTTTTTCTTCCCTTAAGCGGGGAAATAATCGCTTTTAATGAATCGCTTGAAGACGAGCCGGAAAAGGTAAATACCGACCCCTATGGCGAAGGATGGATCATAAAGGTTAGAATGGGCGATTCTTCCGAAGTGGAGGGCTTGCTCGGGGAAGCGGAGTACAAAGAACTTATAGGTGCATAAAAGATATTTTTTTACGATCTTGTTTATAAGCTGGGCGGTGTTCATAACAACGCTCAGCTTATTTTCTTTTGAGGAAGAGAGTATGCCTTCCATAGACGTTCCCCATTTGGACAAGTTGGTTCATTTTTCATTTTATTTTGTATTTACGGTTTTGGGCTGCCTGTCCTTCAGGGAAATTGATCGCAGAAATACACCTTTGAAGAAAGTGATCGTAAAATTAATTTCACTTGCTGTTATTTATGGTATAATTATTGAGATACTTCAAGGGGTGGCCACAATTGATAGAGATCCCGATTTGCTGGATGTTTTGGCAAATAGTTTGGGGGCATTGTTCGGAGGTTTTACGGTGAAATACATTTTCTCGGGAAAAACTCCCTTAAAGTGGATAAAATAGTATTTTTTTAAGTAATTTGGGATGTGTTCCAAATAATGGGGATGCAACCTGGTGGTTCTTAAGGCAGTGAACATTTGGGGGTTTGGAATCTTTCAAGTTAGTTGCGTTAGGGGCTTTGGTTACCTGTAAAAGGATACTTTGAAGTCCAATGGGCTGTTTGAATTTATTTGTATTTTTTTTAACAAAAGTTTTAAACAGATAAAATAAATATATAAATTAGCGAACATTAAAAATTAAGAATTATGGAACTTAAAAAGAATCCTAAAGCGGATTTAACAAGGAATAGCGGGCTTTATTTCGTTATTGGTCTTGTTTTGGTTATGTTATTGACGTATATAGCTTTTGAATGGAAGACCTATGACGATGATAATAATTTTGATTATACCATGAATGTGGAGGATACTTTGGACGAGGAAGTTCCTATGACCGAGCAAATTAAGACACCACCGCCACCACCGCCACCTGCTGCACCGGAAATTATAGAAGTTGTCGAGGATGAGGAGGAAGTGGAAGAGACCGTCATAGAGTCTACGGAAACCAGTCAAGAGGAGGAAGTAATAGAGGTGGCCGATGTTGAAGTGGAAGAGGTAGAAGAGGATCTGGATATCCCTTTTGCGGTTATCGAGGATGTGCCTGTTTTTCCGGGTTGTGAAAATGAACCAAAAAACAAATTAAGGGAATGTTTTAATTCCATGATTCAGAAGCATATTGCAAAAAATTTCCGTTATCCGGAAATTGCCCAGGAAATGGGGGTTCAGGGTAGGGTCAACGTAATGTTTGTTATCCAGAAGGACGGAAGTATAGGAAATGTAAGAATGAGGGGTCCGGATAAGAACTTGGAAGAGGAAGCTGCGAGGATTATTAGTAAATTGCCTAAAATGACCCCGGGCAAGCAAAGGGGTAGGCCGGTTCGTGTACCTTTTAGTATTCCAATTAATTTTAAACTGCAATAGTCGAAATTTAAAAATATATCTGTAATCCCGAGCAAGGCTCGGGATTTTTTTTGTTTCGTTGGCGCGAGCCTGCCTTAGTCGGCAGACAGGCGTCACGCTTGCGCCAAGAGCCAAGAAACTTTTATTCAAGGCCCTATTTACTTATTTCACATAAACATCTTTATTTGGTTGCAAAAAATTCTTATGCGGTGTATCTTTGCGGTCCATTTAAAAAATGTAAATGAAAACGGCGGTCGGTTCAGTAAAAAATACCTCTATGGCATTATATTTTACTGATTTTAAGGAAATTACCAAAGCAAGGCTGGCTGTAAGTGTGGTCTTCTCTTCCATAGCGGGGTATTTTTTGGGTGCTGTTGAAATTAATTTTTCCGCGGTGCTACTTTTGGCTTTTGGAGGATATTGCATGGTGGGAGCTTCCAACGCCTATAATCAAATTATTGAAAAGGATCTGGATGCATTGATGGATCGTACCAAAAACAGGCCCATACCGGCAGGTAGGATGTCCGTAAGTACGGCTATGGCCATAGCCGTTGTAATGACCGTTATGGGAATCGTGGCCTTGTATTTTCTCAACCCCAGGACGGCCATGTTCGGGGCCATCTCCATTTTTTTGTACACCAGTGTCTATACGCCATTGAAGACCAAAACGCCCTTGGCTGTATTTGTTGGGGCTTTTCCGGGAGCCATTCCCTTTATGTTGGGATGGGTGGCCGCCACCGATAGTTTCGGGATTGAGCCGGGAACCTTGTTTATGATTCAGTTCTTTTGGCAGTTTCCGCATTTTTGGGCTTTAGGGTGGATGTTGGACGAGGATTATAGAAAAGGGGGGTTTAAAATGCTTCCTACCGGCAAAAAGGATAAGGGTACCGCTTTGCAGATAATTATGTATACCATATGGATGATGATTATTTCGGTGATTCCCGTATTTGGTTTTACGGGAAGGTTGAAATTATCAATTGTAGCAGCTATTATCGTTTTTTTAATGGGTACGGTAATGTTGTTCTTCGCTTTTCGGTTATATGAAAAAAGGGATAATGTTTCCGCCAAGAAATTAATGCTGGCCAGTGTAAGCTACATTACACTGATGCAAGTGGTGTATGTAATGGATAAATTTATTTAATAGGGATGGATTTAACGCAGGGTACGGGAAAGGAAAAAAACGCAAGGGCCAAGAAGATGATGCTTTGGTTCGGGATTGTGAGTTTGCTAATGGGGTTTGCGGGTTGGACCAGTGCCTATATAGTAAGTAGCTCCAGGGAAGATTGGATCAAGGACCTGGCGTTGCCGTCCTCTTTTTTGGGGAGTACCTTAACAATAATTATAAGCAGTATAACTTATATTATGGCCAAGAAGGCCATAAAACAGGATAGGACTAAACAATGTACCAATTGGTTATTGCTGACCCTGGCCCTGGGCATTACATTTATAATATTGCAATTTAACGGATTTTCGCAGATGGTGGCCAATGGGTACTATTTTACCGGACCTACCAGTAATATTAAAATGTCCTACGTTTTTTTAATAGCTGCGGTGCATATCGTTCATGTTGTGGCCGGTATAATCTCCCTATTGGTGGTTATTGCCAATCACTTGCGGAACAAGTATTCCTCCAAGGAAATGCTGGGTTTGGAACTAGGGGCCACGTTTTGGCATTTTTTGGATATTCTCTGGGTTTATTTAATACTTTTTATGTATTTCGTGAATTAGTTTGGGCCTAATTGGAAGGTCTTATGGCCGGGCTTATTTAGAATGGGTTTTTTTTGCCATTTTTAAAAGGCAAAAATTTTGTTTAGCCGAAAAAAATGTAAATTTGTGAAAATTTTATTAACGCTATAATTTTTATATGGATTCTACGGTTACTACGGGTACGGAAGAAAATGTCTGGGGTGGAGGAAATCAGCCTTTGGGCGCTAGTTACGGAAAGTTGATGATGTGGTTTTTTCTGGTATCCGATGCTTTGACGTTTTCCGGCTTTCTTGCTGCATACGGTTTTTCTAGATTTAAGTTCATAGAAACATGGCCTATCGCCGATGAGGTGTTTACCCACGTTCCTTTTTTTCATGGGAACTTTCCTATGTACTATGTAGCGTTCATGACCTTTATTCTGATTATGTCCTCTGTAACCATGGTGTTGGCGGTCGATGCCGGGCATAAATTGCAAAAAACAAAGGTAATCTGGTACATGTTCCTGACCATCATTGGAGGGGCAATATTCGTAGGTTCACAGGCTTGGGAATGGGCCACTTTTATAAAAGGCGATTTTGGAGCTTTGGAAACCAAGGGGGGTAGGATTTTACAATTTGTGAGTGCCGATTCCGGAGAGCGCCTTGCCTTAAGGGATTTTGCCGAGACCTTGCATGAAGAAAGGGTGGATCATGAAAAGAAGAACGGAATATGGTATTATGAGGGGGAACCCTTGCCCAGTTATTCCTTAAACGAAGTAGTGGAAGGGGTGAGGTCCAATCCGGATGTATTGATCCGTACGGAATTATTGAACGAGGATGGCCATAAAACGGTCTTGACAAGGGATGAGACTTTGAAAAAATTGAATGATGCTACACTGGTAGTGGAAGGGGCCAACTTGGTGCGCAATGAGTATGGTAGTAGGTTGTTTGCCGATTTCTTTTTCTTTATCACCGGTTTTCACGGTTTTCACGTATTTTCCGGTGTTATAATCAACTGTATTATCTTTTTTAATGTTATTCTCGGTACCTATGAGAGAAGGGGGCATTATGAAATGGTGGAAAAAGTTGGATTGTACTGGCACTTTGTGGATTTGGTATGGGTATTTGTATTTACCTTCTTCTACCTGGTATAACACTTGGGAACAATAATATTTACCTTATAAATAAAAGAATACATAAAAATAGAATTGGAAATGGCACACGAACATAAACTTGAAATATTTAGAGGTCTGCTGAAGTTTAAGTCGAACACCCAAAAAATATGGGGTGTATTGACATTCCTTACCTTGGTTACCATAGTTGAGGTGGCGTTGGGGATCTTAAAGCCCGCTGCATTGACCCATTCTTATTTCTTGGGGATGAAAGTACTGAACTGGATCTTTATCATTTTAACCTTGGTAAAGGCTTATTATATTGCTTGGGATTTTATGCACCTTAGGGATGAAAGGAGTTCTTTGAGAAGGGCTATTGTGTGGACCCCGATCTTCCTCGTGGCCTACCTTATTTTTATTCTTCTCTTTGAGGCCGATTACATATACCAGGTGTACAGGGACGGCTTCGTTAAGTGGAATTTCTAACGAATAATTAACAGCGTAGGGAGACGGTATAACAACCGTCTTTTTTATTTTTGTACTTATACGGTTTGTACTGATTTTACAGGGAGGAAATGTTTTTTTTTCTTTCAAATTGTAATGTTGGGAGTTAAAATATATGGGATGAAGAAAACATTAGTATTGGTTGCCTTATTTGTCCTGCCAATAGTGATCTATCTGTTTTTTGCTTCAGGGGTTACCAATTTTGGTAAATTGGACATTTTAACGGAAAACGTTCCGGAAATTCATTTTGAGGGTAGCACGGTATCCTTGGAGGGCAAAATTACCGTACTGGGTTTTCTTGGGAAGGACGTGGAAAATAAAAAAGGCAACGCTTTCAATTTAAATCAGAAGATATACAAACGCTTTTACGAGTTTAAGGATTTTCAATTCGTTATGGTAATGCCCAAGGGTACGGAGCAGGACGTGGAAAAATTGAAAGGGGAACTGGAGCAATTGGCGGATGTTGGTAAATGGAATTTTGTTTTTGGGAGCGAGGATGAAATTAATGGGCTTTTTAGGGGTTTGGACACAAACCTGGGCTTGGATGGAAACCTGGGTACTCCTTACGTGTTTATTATCGATAAGGACAGGGCGCTCCGGGGAAGGGACCATGATGGGGATGAGGGCGTCAAATATGGCTTTGATACCTCCTCCGTAGCGGATTTGAACAATAAGATGGAGGATGATGTGAAAATTATATTGGCCGAGTATCGGATGGCCCTTAAAAAGAACACTGCGGATAGATCAAAATAATGCAAAAAAATAACTATACATATATTTGGGTTTCCCTGGTAATCCTGGTTTTTGGAATCATTTTTGTCCCAAAAATTGTCGATCGGGTAAAAGGGGGGTCGGTGGCACAAAATGATAGGCTGAACCTAAAAGACGGCAATGATAAACTGGCTTACATTGAAATGAACGGTAAAAGGCGGAAAGTGCCGCCCTTTGCCTTTGTGGATCAGGACAGTCTATTGATTACCAATGACGATTATAAGGGAAAGGTGTATCTGGTAGAATTCTTTTTTACCACCTGCCCAACAATTTGCCCGATAATGAACAAGAATTTGGTCCGGATTCAAAACGAATTTAAGGATTTTGAAAATTTTGGGGTGGCCTCATTCACCATAAACCCGGAATATGATACGCCCGGAGTATTGAAAAAGTATGCCCAAGATTACGGGATAACCAATATGGACTGGCATTTGCTGACTGGAAATTTGAACGATATTTATACCTTGGCCAATACAGGATTCAGTATGTTTGCCGCAGAAGCTCCGGAGGCGGAAGGCGGATTTGAACATTCCGGTCTTTTTGCATTGGTGGATAAAAACGGTTTTATACGTTCCCGGGTGGACAAATTTGGAAATCCGATCGTGTATTACAGGGGAGCCATTACCGAGCAGGAAGGGGAAAACGATCACGGGGAAGAGGAACAGATATCGATACTTAAAGAGGATATTAAAAAATTATTGGAAGAATAATGGATACAATTGCCTTAAAGGAAAAAAAGATCAATAAAATTATAAACGTGGTATCCATTGTTATACCTCTTGTGGTGGCGGTGCTTTTTGGGGTTAAATTGCCCAATGTGGAACCTCTTGGTTTTTTACCGCCCATCTATGCTTCTATCAACGGTCTAACCGCCATTTTACTGGTTGTTGCTGTGTTGGCGGTTAAGAACGGAAAGTTGGAGCTGCATCAAAAAATAATGACGGCCTGTATTTTTTTATCGTTGGCGTTTCTAGTGATGTATGTGGCCTATCACATGACCTCGGATTCCACATCGTTTGGCGGGGAAGGAATGGTAAAGTATATCTATTTCTTTATTTTGATAACCCACATCATACTTTCCATAGTAATTATACCATTGGTACTGCGAACCTATGCAAAGGCCTATCTTAAGGATTACGGGGCACATCGGAAACTGGCAAAGATAACTTTTCCGTTATGGCTGTACGTGGCCGTTACCGGGGTAGTGGTCTATATAATGATATCTCCCTATTATGTACACTAGAAGATCAACATTGTTTACGCTAGGATATTTTAAAGTTAAAATGCGTTATCCGGTCTTGCTCTTAACATTGGTATTGGTAATGGTTCCGGAAGTTACGGAGGCCCAATGCGCCATGTGCAGGGCCGTTCTGGAAAGTGAGGGCAGTGAGGCTGCTGCAAAAGGGATCAACAATGGCATTGTATATCTTATGGCCGTACCATATCTATTGGTGGCCGCCTTATTTTTCTTTATCTATAAAAAGATGAAAGCCTGATCGCGGATAAATTTTAACATTTTTTTAAAATTCCTACTGTAACAATTTTTTGTTATTACGGTCTTACTTCTATAAACATCACTGGGCCCATGTTCGATATAGAGAGATGGCAGGAAATCTTCGATGCCATGCTAAAAAATAAGCTACGTACGTTTCTTACGGGTCTTTCGGTGGCTTCCGGAATTTTTATACTGGTTATTCTCCTGGGTTTTGGACAAGGGATGCAAAATGGCATTGCCAAAGAGTTTGAGGGAGATGCCAGTAATAGGGTAGGGGTATGGACACAGGTAACTACCGTAGAGTATATGGGATTAAATCCCGGGAGGGCCATTAAGCTGAAAAATAGCAATTACGAGTTTATCAATTCCAAGTTCGCCGATCAACTGGAGCATCGATCTTCCAATTTTATGGTGTGGAACCTTTCCATCGACTATGGTAAGGAATCCGCCAACTATTCCGTACAGGGTGTTTCCCCTGAATTTCAAAATATTGAAAATCAATTTATTTCCCAAGGCAGGTATCTTAATTACGGGGATGAGGAGGCGGTTTCCAAAGTCGTTATCATAAGTAATAAAATAAAAAGGGAACTGATGAAGGGAGTTGAAGATCCCATTGGATCTTTTATTAAGATTTCCGGTATCAATTTTCAAGTGGTGGGGGTCTACGGTGATAAGGGGGGGGATAGGGAAGAAGATAGATTGTTTATTCCTTTAAGTACGGCACAGCGTGTATTTAATGGGAATGACAATTTGAATATGTTGTTCTATACCTTAAAACCTTCCGATAATTTTGATGAGGCACTGGCACAGTCCGTGAAGTTTACGGAGGATATCAAAGGATATTTAAAAGAGGCCCATACAGTGGCGCCTACAGACCCGAGTGCCATAAATACCTTTAATACCTTGGAGGGCGTGAAGCGTTTTCAAAATTTGACAGGAGGTATAAAATTTTTCTTTTGGTTCGTCGGGATTTGTACCATAGTGGCCGGAGTTGTTGGGGTAGGTAATATTATGTTGATCATTGTAAAGGAACGGACCAGGGAAATAGGGGTTCGGAAAGCATTGGGCGCCAAGCCCTGGAATATTATAGGGATGGTCTTGCACGAGGCCATTTTTGTGACTACCGTTGCTGGTTTTGCCGGACTTGTAGTTAGTATGGGGCTGTTGGAGTTTGTAGGCCCGCATATTAAAGTGGATTATATCCTTAATCCGTCCATTGATTTTACCGTGGCCATCAGTACTGTTTTTCTCCTGATTCTCGCCGGGGCACTTGCAGGTTTTTTTCCGGCTTGGAGGGCGGCCAGTATAAAACCTATAGAAGCGTTACGGGATGAATAAGAGGGTATATAGCTATAAGGGATATGTTCAATAAGGATCGTTGGAAAGAGATTTTGGAGGTACTGACCACAAATTGGTTTAGAACCGTTCTTACCGCCTTTGGTGTTTTTTGGGGAATATTGATATTGATTATTCTTTTGGCCGCTGGTAAGGGGTTGGAAAACGGGATCAGGGCCAATTTTGGCAGTATTGCTACCAATACCATGTTTATGTGGTCCCGAAGTACCAGCATGGAATATAAAGGCCTGCCCAAGGGAAGGCGGTTTAATTTTAAATTGGAGGATGTTACTGCCATTAGGAGGGAAGTGGGGAATTTGAGGTTCGTTTCCCCCAGGAACCAATTGGGAGGTTTCAATGGGGCAAACAATGTGGTCCGCGGAATTAAAACAGGGGCCTTTAACGTGTATGGCGATTATCCGGACATTATCAATCAAGATCCCATGAGTATCACTTCCGGTAGGTTTATAAACCATCTGGACATAGATGAAAAGAGAAAAGTGGCCATTATTGGTGAAGGGGTCCGTTCCAGTCTCTATGAAATGGGAGAGGAGGTAGTGGGCACCCATATAAAGATCCAGGGGGTGAACTTTACCGTGATCGGTACGTATAAAAAAAACTCAAATAACGGTAATGCGGAAGAGGCCCAAAAGGAAATTTATGTTCCGTTCACTTCTTTTGCACAAGCGTTCAACCAGGGGGACAATGTGGGGTGGATGGCCATTACTGCCAAAGATGGTTCCTCTATAACCCAATTAAAGGATAAGGTGTTCGAAGTAGTTCGTGAAAACCGGAAAATTCACCCACAGGACCTAAGGGCCATTGGTCACTTTGATCTGTACGAGGAGTTTAGCAGGGTAGTGAGCCTTTTTGGGGCCATGCGCTGGATAGCTTATTTTGTTGGTATTCTGGTATTGCTGTCCGGGGTTATTGGGGTGAGTAATATTATGCTGATAGTGGTCAAGGAAAGGACCAAGGAAATAGGGATTAGACGGGCACTGGGAGAGGATCCCTGGTCCATAAGGCTACAGATCTTAATGGAGTCCGTTTTTCTTACCATAATATCGGGAATGGCAGGCATTAGTTTTGGGGCTTTGGTAATATATCTCATCAATTATTTCCTGGATGCGAACGGCCCTGTGGAAATGTTTGCCAATCCCAGTGTAAGTTTGGGGGTGGTGCTGGTGGCGTTGTTGATTTTGATAATATCGGGCTTATTGGCAGGATTTATTCCCGCCCAAAGTGCCATAAAGGTAAGGCCAATTGAAGCTTTGAGGGCAGAATGACCAGTTCGTTATAATAGTGTAGTTAAATAAAATTTAGAAATGAACCCATCTTTACTTTTTGTTTTCAACCGAAAAGTTATGCTTATGCAGGTATTGGAAAAAGTCAAGATGGGTTCAATAAGATCGATCAAAAAAAATCAAATCAGGGAAAATGAAACGAGCATTAAGTAATTTTTAAATTTCTTAATCTTTATAATTCCCCGACGGCTCTGCCTCGGGGTTTCCGATCATACCT
>CBFGWQ010000045.1:0-22046 GCA_965652575.1 uncultured Arenibacter sp.
ATCGGGACGGGTGAGGAAAAATATAAAATTTCAAGAAATTTTATATTCGAAAATCCTGGTTTAGGTGGTCGGCCATTAGGGGCAGTTACCATACTTCCTAGGATGGTGTTTTTTTCAGGCCTTGCGGAAAATTACTAATGTAGGAACTATACCGCCCGTTGTATTACCTCGAACACCTTGTTGCCATCACATTTCAGGGTTTTTGAGGGATATTTTAGAATAAGGGCATAGTCGTGGGTGGCCATGAGAATGGTCCTTCCCGTTTTATTGATGTCCTGAAGTACCTTCATCACCTCCACGCTGGTCTGGGGGTCGAGGTTTCCGGTGGGCTCATCTGCCAGGATCAGGTCCGGGTCGTTGAGCAGGGCCCGGGCAATGGCAATACGCTGCTGCTCCCCTCCGGAAAGTTCATGGGGAAATTTGAAGCCTTTGGTTTTCATGCCCACTTTATCCAGGACATCTTCAATCTTGGCGTTCATTTCACTATGGTCTTTCCAGCCGGTAGCCTTGAGCACAAAAAGTAGGTTGTTGTTGACGTTCCGATCCGGTAATAATTTAAAATCCTGAAAAACAACGCCCAGCTTTCTTCTCAAATAGGGGATTTCCCTTTCCTTCAAGGTGGTAAGATCGAAATCTACAATATGGCCGCTACCCTGTTTTAATGGCAGGTCGCCATATAAGGTTTTCATAAAGCTGCTCTTTCCACTGCCCGTCTTTCCGATGAGGTATACAAATTCTCCTTTTTTTATTTCAAGGCTGATATCGTTCAAAACTAAATTCTCCCCTTGAAATACGGCTACATCCTTCAACTTCAATATGCTTTCGCCCATAGTTTTTAATGTTGATATAAAAGTAATAAGTTCCTTTGGAATTAAATGAAATCTTCTTTAAAAATCTTTTTCTTTATCATATACTTAGGGACAATATTTATCGTTATATAATTTAATTACGGTAATTCTTAACTTTTAGAGAACACTATGCTAAGAAAAAAAACCGCTGTAATACTGTGTTTTGTCGGGTCTTTATTTTACGTAAATGCCCAAGAATCCGAAATCTATACTTTTGACCAAAAGGACTATCAGGAAGCTTTGGCCTTGTATAACAACAAACAGTATCAAGCAGCCCAGACTATCTTTGAAAAAGTAAAAAACAGCACCAGGGATGAAGAGACCCAGGCCAATAGTGCGTATTATGCAGCTACAGCGGCAATTCGACTAAACCAATTGGGGGCCGACAGGCTAATGGAAGACTTTGTTGAAAAGTACCCAACTTCTACCAAACGCAATTCGGCCTATCTTGATGTTGCCGATTATTATTTTGCGACCGGAAAATATCCCTATGCCCTAAAATGGTATACCAAGGTAGATCAAAGCTCCATGTCCAGAAAGGATAAGGAACGCTTCAATTTTAACAATGGTTACGCCCTGTTCTCCTCCAACAAGCCGAAAGAGGCCGAGCGGTACCTGAACCAGGTGACCACTTCCCCTACCTATGGCTCCCAAGCCAAGTACTACTTGGGCTATATTGCCTATCAGCAGGATGATTACGCCCAGGCCAATCAGCGTTTTGACCAGATTACCGATCAGGAATTGTTGGAGGAAAAACTGTCCTATTACCAGGCGGATATGAATTTTAAATTGGGCAAGTTCGAAGAGGCCATTGCCCTTGCGAAAAAACAATTGCCAAAATCCGATCGAAATGAGGTTTCCGAACTCAACAAAATTATCGGGGAAAGTTATTTCAACCTAAAACAATACGCCAATGCCATCCCTTATTTGACCGAATACAAAGGGAAAAGGGGAAAATGGAACAATACTGACTATTATCTGTTGGGCTATTCCTATTATATGCAGGGCGATTATGCCAATGGGATACAACAATTCAACAAAATAATAGACGGCAACAACGATGTTTCCCAGAATGCCTATTATCATTTGGCCGAATGCTATCTGAAGCTGGATAAAAAACAAGAGGCCCTGAACGCCTTTAGAAATGCTTCCCAAATGGATTTCAATCCGGAAATTCAAAAAGACGCCTATTTAAATTATGCCCGACTGAGCTACGAAATAGGGAATGCCTATGAGCCTGTGCCCAAGGTATTGACGAATTATTTGGAGAAGTATCCCAATGATCCCAATACGGGGGAGATGCAGGAACTTTTGGTGGATTCCTATATCACTTCCAAAAATTTTGCCGGGGCAATGGAACTTTTGGAGAAAAATAAAAATTTTGCCAGTAAGGCCACTTATCAAAAAGTAGCGTTTTACCGCGGCGTGGAATTGTTCCTGGAAATGAATTATGAAGCAGCATCGGCCGTCTTCAGGAAATCCTTGGACAATGCGGAAGACCAATACTTTAAGGCCAGGTCCAGCTATTGGAAAGCGGAATCGGATTATAATATGAACCATTTTGAAGAGGCCGTTGCCGGATACCTTCAATTCAGATCAAATCCGACTGCCAAAACAACTCCGGAGTATAAGGACGTGGACTATAATCTGGCATATTCCTATTTTAAATTGAAAAATTACAATAATGCCATAGCCGCCTTTTCCGATTATGTGGAAGCCAACAACGGGGATAACGAAAAACTAAATGATGCCTACCTGCGCTTGGCGGATAGTTATTTTGTTAGTAGCAAGTATTGGCCTGCAATAGAAACCTATAACAAGGCAATAGCAAGAAATAGTAGTTCGAGCGATTATGCTGCCTACCAAAAGGCACTGAGCTATGGGTTTGTGGATAGGAGCGCTACCAAAATAGAGGAACTTTCCAATTTTGTATCCAGATATCCCAACTCCACATTAAAGGATGACGCCTTGTTTGAGCTGGCCAATTCCTATGTGAAGGCCAATAATACGGAACGGGGGCTGCAACTTTACGATCAGCTTGCTATGGACTATAAGGGCAGTTCCTTGGTACCACAGGCCATGCTGCGCCAGGGATTGGTATATTATAATGCCAACCGGAACGAACAGGCCTTGGCCAAATTTAAAACGGTAGTAAGGGACCATCCAAACACCCAGGAAGCACTTCAGGCAGTAACTACGGCCAAGCTGATCTATATGGACCTGGGCAGGGTGGACGAATATGCCCAATGGGTCAAAGGCCTTGATTTTGTTGAGGTGACCGATACCGAACTGGACAATGCCACTTTTGAATCTGCGGACAAACAATATATAGAGGGCAATAAGGATGCGGCCATAAAGGGATATGAAGCCTATCTTAAACAATTTTCAAACGGCTTGAATGCTTTAAAAGCCAATTTTAATCTGGCGCAATTGTACTTTGCCAAGGGTGAAAAGGATAAAGCATTGCCGTATTTTAAGTATGTGGCGGGCAAAGGGACCAATGAATATGCAGAGCAGGCACTCACCAGGGTATGTGAGATCTATGTAGGTAAAAATGATTATGTTACGGCTGTTCCCTACTTGGAAGAATTGGAGGCCAAGGCGGAAATTCAGCAGAATATCACCTTTGCCCGATCCAATCTTATGAAAGGCTATTATGGACAGTCAGACTACGCCAAGACCATCCAATATGCCACTAAGGTGTTGTCCGGTGCCAATATAGATAACCGTATAAAAAGTGATGCACAAATAATGATCGCAAGATCTGCCATTAAGACCAATGATGAAAACAGAGCGGAAAAAGCGTACTCGGAAGTGCTTAAAATAGCCTCTGGCGATTTGGCGGCCGAGGCACTTTATTACGATGCCTATTTTAAGAACAAGGCCCAAAATTTTGAGGCTTCCAACACTTCGGTCCAAAAATTGGCCAAGGATTATGCGGGCTACAAGGAATGGAGTGCCAAGGGCCTGATCATTATGGCCAAGAACTTCTATGCTCTGGGAGATGCCTTCCAGGCCACCTATATTTTGGATAGCGTTATCGCCAATTTTGGGGATTATCCGGAAATAGTGGCCCAGGCCAGACAGGAATCGTCCATTATCAAAGCAAAAGAAGCCCAAAGTAATTCCTCTATCAATCCGGAGGGAAATTAAAATTTACTTGCAAAAAGAACACAATATGCACATGCACATTAAAATATCCATATTTGCCATTTTAGGTTTTCTACAGACCGGTTTGGCACAGGAAGATAAAAAAGATTTAGGTACGGAAACGGTGACAGTGGTAAAGGCCTATGCGCCTACCATTTCGGACGCGTTCAAGGTAAAGTCGGTACCCACGTTGAACGACTCCATTGTTCTGCAAAAAAAACCGATAGATTACAGTATATTTTCCGTTCCCGTTGCCTCTACTTTTACTCCCTCCAAGGGGAAGGCTTCCGGGGTGAAAAAGCTTCCTCCGGAAAAAATATATAACTCATATGCATCCGTAGGTCTGGGCAACTATAACAACGCCTTGGCAGATTTTTATACCAGTAGTGCCCTGAACAGGGATGAACGGTTGGATGTAAGCCTAAACCACCATTCCTCCAGGGGGGAAATAGACGGTACCGCTTTGGACAACATATTTTATAACACCAAATTGGGTGCCAATTATACCAAAAGTGACAGGGATATACGTTGGGGAGCCAATATAGGGGTGCAACATCAACTGTATAACTGGTACGGAATCCCCAATGGGTATTATACGGAGGAATTGGTGAGCGGTATAGATGAAAAGCAGAACTATTTTAATGTATTTGCCGGGGGATCTGTGGAAGTGGAAGATTCTTTTTTTAAAAGTGCCGAGCTACTGTATAGGCGGTTTTGGGATGCTACCAAATCCGGAGAAAATAGGGCAGTGCTAAAACCTGCCTTCCAATTTCCTTTGGGCGATGAATATTTGGCACTTAAGGCCAAGGTAGATTATTTGGGCGGTAAGTTCAAGAACGGCCAGGTAGGGAACGATTCCAATGTGCCCGGAATAGATTATTCACATCTGCAATTTGGTGTAAATCCCAGTATCAATATTCTAGGGGACGATTTTTCGCTTAATCTGGGCGCAAATTTAGTGTATGGCATGGATTTGGAAAACAGTGAGGGCAATTTCTATATATACCCAACTGTAATGGCATCCTATCGTTTGTTGGATGAGGTGGCCATTGCCTACGGAGGGGTAGAAGGGGAGCTGAGGCAGAACTCCTTCTATGGTTTTGTAGAGGAGAACCCATACGTTTCCCCTACCTTGGACATGCAGCCTACAGACCAACAGTATGATGCCTATGTAGGCATAAAGGGGCAATTGTTGCCCAATCTTAGCTATAATGTTAAGGGATCCTATATGGCGGAAAATAGAAAGCCGTTATTCTTGCTAAATCCTGAAAATACCTCCAGGACAGATGAAAAAGGGTATTATTACGGAAATAGTTTCCAGGTATTTTATGATGACGTAAAGACCTTGGGAGTTTTTGGTGAATTGAATGTAGATATAAACCGTAATTTTAGTTTAGGGATAAATGCCCAGGTGTATGATTACGATACAGAAACCGATAACCCCGCCTGGAACCTGCCAGGTCTCACCGCCTCTATGTTTATGGATTATCAAATAGGGGAGAAGTGGTTCATGGGTGCCAATCTATTTTATGTGGGGGAACGTGATGATCTATACACAGTGGCCTCCCCGGGAACTTTACCGGAGGACTATACAATGACCCCGGTGACCTTGGATAGCTATTTTGATGCCAATGCACATATTGGCTATCGCATTAATGAACAATTGTCCGTTTTTGCAAAGGCAAATAATATTGCCGACCAGAATTATATGCGTTGGAACAACTATCAGGTACAGGGTTTCCAGGTCTTGGCCGGGGCCACGTACAAATTTGATCTATAGATAAAGAATAATATTTGGATTTAGCGGTTGGTCATAATCTGCCAAAAACCCCGTGGTATTTTATGGAAACCGTAAATGTACCTTCTGCCTTTAAACTTCCCGTCAAGAGAGGCAAAAAGGCAGTAAGGTATTTTTGTTTTTAGGAGTGTGTATGTCCCTATTCGTCACGGCTATGGGACATTTAATCACAGAATGGAAAAAAAGGGTGTTTTTTGTTGTTGTTTGACTTTCTTTTGTTGTCTTGTTTAATATTAATTATAAAACTTTATGGGAATGAAAAATTTTGGAAAATTGTTTTACGCTTGTATTTTTTTCGTTTTGGGCAGTATGCCACTTTTGGCAGTGAACCCGGGTCATAATAATTCTTGTCCCGTAACCCCTGGCGAACTCGTGGATAAGGTTTATATATCCCCTATCGGAACATGGGAATATACCGTGGAGGATGTTCCCTATGAATACAGTTCGGGAGTGTTGGTCATTACCAAGGAAAAAGGGGAGTATAAGGTAGTGGTAAAGGCCAATTACAATAAGCTGACGGCCTCGGAAGTAAAGGTCGATGGGAATGCCGTAAATTTTTCGGTTTATATTGAGGGTGGAAAAGTACAAGTTTCCTTACAAGTTAAGGATGATACTATAAATGGTAAGGCCAATTCAACGGAGGGTTCATTTTTATTAAAGGGAAAAAGGAATAAATCCTAGAAGCTTCTAAAATTGGGCAATTCTATTTGTTACAAGGTATTATAAACATCCCTGATTCTGGGGATGTTTTTTTATTTTTGATAAAATATACCCAAACCTTTTACCCGTCGGGAATGACTTTGATCTACAAGTTTTACATATAATTTGTTCGGTATGAAGAAAGGCACCGTAGATCGTGGAATTTGGATATTTATTTTGTCCATATTATTCTTCGGAAGGGCCGTGTCCCAAAACCTTGTGGAAAATCCCAGTTTTGAATCTTTCCTGGAATGCCCGGATCATTTGGGAAACTTTGGGGAAGACCTTGAATATTGGTCCGTACCTACCCAAGGATCCACAGATTATTTTAATTCCTGTAGTCTTGGTATGGGAGTGCCCGTTAATTTTATGGGAGAGCAAACGGCAAAATATGGGGAAGCTTACTCGGGATTCTATATGTATGCCCCTGAAGATTACCGGGAGTATATTCAAGGAGAGCTTAAGGAACCATTGAGGAAAGGGATTACCTATACACTGTCCTTTTATATTAGTCCGGCCGAGAAATCCGATTATGTTATTCGCGATTTTGATGTTCTATTGTCCACAAAACCAATAGGGATTCATATAAAAAAGGCACTTACCAAATGGCAACTTTCCAAAATCAAAGAAAATAATTTCACCAGCTTCGAAATTTTGGGCAACGAATTTATATCGGATCATAGTACATGGACCAAGATAACCACTGCTTTTCTTGCTGCAGGCGGCGAGCAGTTTATTATCATTGGTAATTTTAAGAACAATGCCACTACGAGGCGACAGCGGTTGGTAAAGGAAAGTAATGTAAACGGGGCTTATTACTTTTTGGATATGGTATATGTGGGAGAGGGTGTGCAGACCTATACCTTGGACGAGGCCCATATTTTTGAGAATGTACATTTTAATTTCGATGAGTTTCATTTAGGGGAAAACGGTGAAGATGAAATAAAGCGAATCTATAGTTATTTGCAATCGGATAGTACTTTGAACATTGAGATCAATGGATATACGGACAATTCGGGTACCTCCCTATACAATAAGGATCTTTCCGTTAAACGCGCAAGGGCAGTCGCCAATAGGTTGATCCAATTGGGTCTGGCCGGACAAAGAATTACCTGGAATGGATTTGGGGCAGCGCAACCCATAGGAAATAATGGGGATAAAGAGGGTAGGGCACGTAACAGAAGGGTAGAGTTTATAATTTCCAAAACCCTTGAAAAGTAAGGTTTTAGCGGGGTATGGTAATTTTTTTTTGATACCTGTTAAAATTGTTGGCTATAAATGATTGTGGTTCAAACTTTTGGAACTATATTTGATTTATAATAAGTAATTAATTTAAATTTTAGTAATGAGTAGAGGAACAGTAAAATTTTTCAACGATGCCAAAGGATTTGGGTTCATCACAGAAGAAGGTTCTAACAAAGAACATTTTGTACACATCTCTGGTTTAATCGACGAGATTCGCGAAGGCGATGAAGTTGAGTTTGAACTAAAAGAAGGAAAAAAAGGATTAAACGCAGTAAACGTTAAAGTTATTTAATATATACTTTTTTAATTTCCTAAGACCTAAGGCCTATCGTTTGATAGGCTTTTTTATTTTAAATGTGTTGTGAAATTGAATGTTTTTTTTAAAATAACGTCTATATTTTATAATTTGGGAATTATACGCAGTAAAAGACTTTTTGCAAACAATTCCTTGTGGAAGTTTCTGATTCAAGTGATATTGAGTGATATTGTTGGGAGGAAACCATAATTGGCAAATCAACATTTAATCCATGATAGCATTAATCAAATCCAAACCCATAAAAATGAAAAAAACACTGGTTGGTACCGTATCATTTTTAATCTTCTTTGTTACTTTATGTAGCTTTTCGCAGACCTTTCCAAAAGGAATCAAAGTATCCCGGATATATTCGGATGTAAATTACAATGCCTTTACCTCCCTGATCAAGTTTCAAGGTCATTTTTATTGTGCGTTTCGCTCAGGGGAAAAGCATGTGTACGGAAAGGATGGAATAATAAAAATTATTACCTCCAAGGATGGCAAGACCTGGAATGAAGTTGATCAAATTGTGCTCCAAGGATTTGATTTAAGGGACCCTAAATTATCGATAACGCCCGAGGGACTCATAATGGTCACCATGGGAGGGTCTATTTACAAGGACAAGACCCTTTTGGGAGGAACGCCCCATGTAGCATTTTCCAATCCTACAGGGACCCGGTTTTCCCCGCCACAGCCCATTAAATATGACGAAAATATAAAAACGAAGTTCGACTGGCTTTGGAGCTTGACCTGGCATGAGGGTACCGGATATGGGGGCATGTATTCCAGAAGGGAAAAAGAGGAAGGGAACAATGAGACGACCATAAAATTGGTAAAAACGAACAACGGGGTAGATTATCAAATGGTTGCAGATCTGGGAATTGAAGGTAACCCCAATGAGTCCACCATCCGTTTTTTGCCCAATGGCGATATGTTAATGCTGATACGAAGGGAAGGGGGAAACAAAAGGGCTTATTTGGGAAAAAGCAGTCCTCCTTATACGGACTGGAACTTTACCGAGTCACCATACTTTATTGGGGGTCCCGATTTTGTAGCGATGGGAGGGGATCAATATATTGGCGGAGGAAGGATCGATAGGCAGTATACCGGACTGGTTTCTTTTGGTAAAAATGGAAATTTTAAAGAGGTATTGAAATTGCCATCAAATTCCGATAGCAGCTATCCGGGTTTTGTTTTTGAAAACGATATTCTGTACATGACCTATTATTCTTCACACGAGACCGAAAAAACAGCTATTTATTTTGCTGAAATACCCTTGGTTGAACTTAAATGAATATCACTGCATTAATTTACCCTCTAAAATTCTATAATGAGTATAAAATTTCTTTTTAGTCCAATACCGTTATGGGCGTTAGCTGTAATGGCAGGCTCATGTAAGGACACTAAAGCAGAAATCAAAATATTGGAATCCACAACACCTGAAACAGTCTTGAGTTTACGGCCCTCCCAAGGTAACCCCCGTAACAGCGAAGGGGATTTTATCAGGCTAAAAAATGGAAATCTTTTATTTGTATATACCCATTATACCCAGGGTACCGGGTCCGATCATGATCCGGCATATTTGGCAAGTAGATATTCCGAGGATAATGGAATTACATGGAGTACGCGGGATGAGGTGGTACTGCCCAACGAAGGTGGTATGAACGTAATGTCGGTTTCCCTATTACGACTTCAAAATGGTGCTATAGCCTTATTTTACCTGAGGAAGAATAGTACGGAGGATTGTATTCCCATGATGCGGATATCAACGGATGAAGCGAAGAGCTGGAGTTCATCAATTCCATGTGTTACCGCCAAGAAAGGGTATTTTGTTCTAAATAACGATAGGGTCATTCAGTTGAAGGATGGGCGCTTGATGTTTGCAGTGGCGGAACACCCCACTACGGAAAAGGGTTTCAGTGAACAGGGCAATTTATTCTCTTATTATTCCGATGATAATGGTAAAACTTGGACTTCTAGCGAAATGGTACCTAATAGTACCGAGATCATTACCCAGGAACCGGGTCTTATTGAAATGGAAGATGGCCGTGTCATGATGTACATTAGGGCCAGCGGGGGGGTACAGCAGCTCTCTTTTTCTAAAGATCGTGGTGCAAGCTGGAGCCACATTGAGCCCAGTTCCATTTATTCCCCACTTTCGCCGGCTACTATAGAGAAAGTCCCGGGAACAAAGGATTGGGTCATGGTGTGGAACAACAACGATGGTTCCGATACAATTATTAAAGGTAAAAGAACCCCTTTAACCATAGCTGTTTCCAGGGACGAGGGAAAAACGTGGGGAAATATTAAAAATATCGCAACAGACCCTGAAGGCTGGTATTGTTATACGGCCTTATATTTTACAGATCCGCAACATCTTATTTTAGGGCACTGCGCCGGTAACAGGGTGCAGGGAACAGGTCTGGAAACGACGAATTTAACTGCCCTGAATTGGGATTGGATAATTGCGCAAAGAGATAATGAGTAGTATTTCTTGCGTTTAAATTGGGATTTATTAAGGATTTATTGGAAATTAGTGAATTTGTATTCCAAATTTTAATTGTTCAAAATAATGGGATAATTTGAAACCGACAATTATGAACTTAAAGTATAGGCTTTGCATTTTTTTATGGATGATTTTGTGGCCGATCACTAGTGGTTTTGCTCAAAAAAATCAGCATCCTAACGTAATTTTGGTGATTACGGATGATCAGGGTTACGGGGATTTGGGATTTACCGGAAATCCGCATGTAAAAACACCGGTCATTGATGCCCTGGCAAGTGAAAGTATTAGGTTCAATAATTTTTATGTGTCTCCCGTTTGCGCACCCACCAGATCCAGTTTAATGACGGGACGTTATTCTTTGAGAACGGGTATGAGGGATACTTACAATGGGGGTGCCATTATGGCCTCTTCCGAGGTAACCATTGCCGAAATGTTGAAACAGGCCAATTATAGCACCGGGGCATTTGGCAAATGGCATTTAGGGGATAATTATCCCAGCAGGCCCAGTGACCAAGGTTTTGACGAGTCCGTTATCCACCTATCGGGAGGTATGGGGCAGGTTGGGGATATTACTACTTATTTTAAGGGGGATAGAAGTTATTTTGACCCTGTGCTCTGGCACAACAACCAACAGGAACCCTATACGGGGTATTGCTCCGATATCTTTACGGACCAGGCCATCAGTTTTATTGAAAAAAATAAGGAATCGCCTTTTTTCTGTTATTTGGCGTTCAATGCCCCACATACCCCCTTGCAGGTACCGGACGCCTATTATCAAAAGTATAAGGACATAGATCCTTCCGCAGGGTTTGGCAAGGATGGAAAGCCCTTTCCAAAAATGGGCGAAAAGGACAGGGAAGATGCCAGAAAGGTGTACGCCATGGTAAACAATATAGATGACAACCTGGGGAGGCTCTTTAAAAAATTGGATGCCCTGGGGCTATCCGAAAATACCCTTGTAATTTTCATGACCGACAATGGCCCCCAACAGACCAGATATGTGGGCGGTATGCGCGGACGTAAAGGGGATGTGTACAATGGGGGCGTTCGTGTGCCGTTTTACTTGAAATATCCGGCACTTTCCAAAGGCAACGAAGAGGTGGAAACTATGGCAGCTCATTTGGATGTACTGCCTACCCTGGCCGAAATATGCGGTGTGGAAATGCCCAAGGACAGGGTAATGGACGGTAAAAGTTTGGTTCCATTAATACAGGGCCGGCCAGTGGATTGGGAAGATCGTTCCCTGTTTTTTTATTGGTCGCGTAGGTACCCCGAGCTATACAATAATATGGCGATTCAAAAATCCGGGTATAAGCTGGTGGGAAAAACCGACTATAATGCCGGTATTGAAGATTTTGAACTGTTCCAACTTGCCAAGGATCCTTATGAGCAGCACAATGTACTAATGGAAAATAAGGCATTGGCCATAGACTTAAAAAAAGAGCTGGATAAAGTATACAAGGAGTTGATCGTTTCCGAAAATTTGGTAAACCCTCCAAAAATTTTAGTGGGTACGCCACATGAGAACCCTATTATTTTAAATAGGAACGATGCCGGGGGGGAACGCGGTATTTGGAATCAAGAGGAAATTTATGGACATTGGGACACTGATATTGAAGAGGGATATTATAATATTACCTATAAGTTTGTTAAGCCGGTAGCCCCTGGGGGGAGAATGGTCTTGGAAGCCAATACCCTTGTATGGCAAATGGAAAATAAAAAAGGGAATACCGATTTTATCCGAATGGAGAAGGTATATTTTCCAAAAATGACCGCTAAACTCTTACCCTTTTATGCAGTGAACAACAAAAATATCTTTCCTTTTTGGATGGAAATGGAAAAAGTGGATTAGGTTTTTTTATTTTCATTATCTGGTTAAAGATTAAAATACCGCCTGAACGTACTCGGGCAGATCTGCCTTTGACCGGTCCCGGTCAAGGAATTCCATTCCGTTCCAAAATCCCTGCATTTGTTGGCAAATATGTAATTTCATAGTTTAGTTTTGGCCCTCTTTTTATTACTGTCCTTATTTTATTAGTGAAACTCAATTTTGAGAAGTCGGTAAGACGCACTGAAAATTGAACTAATCCCGCCTTTTTTTGGCGGGATCTAGGTTCAATACCTCGACCCCTGGGTCGATTCCTATTATTGGGTTCAGGGCTTGCCCTGAGGTTTAATACCTTTTATTTATAATGACCAAAAAATATTTGTTGTACGATTCCATTATTGGCGTACATTCGCGCAAATTATTTATGCCCATGGAAAGTAGGGTAAGAGCAGTTGAAGCGTTATTCGCCGTTTTGGATGCGGAAATAGCTACTTTTCAATCCGAATCAGGGCTGAGCTGTAAGGCAGGTTGCGGTAAATGTTGCACCCATCCGGATATAGACGCTTCCCCACTGGAATTTTTACCATGGGCCTTTTATCTTTTTTTGAACGGGAAGGCGGAAACTACTTTGGAAGAATTGAAGATGGGCAATAATTCCATTTGTCATTTATATCGGCCCTTGTCCGTTTTGGATAGCAATACTGGCAGATGCGGTGATTATAAATACCGAGGACTCATTTGTCGCCTATTTGGATTTGGGGCAACCAGGGATAAAATGGGGCAACTCCGTTTGGCCACCTGCAAGATTATTAAGGAAAATCAGACGGAACGTTACGAAAATGCCCAGGCCGCAATGAAGAATGGACTATATGTACCCATTTTTACAGACTACTATATGAATTTAAATCAAATAGATTTTAGGATGGGCAATAGAATTCTTCCTATAAATAAGGCTATGAGGGCCGCCATTGAGGAAGTACTCCAGTATTACGCCTACCGTCCCTTCCCGGAAGGGCATAAGGTAATTGCCTAAATTTTTCGGGGGATGTTCCCAAATGTTATCCAACTACATGATTTGTGCCCCGATATTTCTATGTAGGGGAAATTCTGTTCATCCCTTCTTGGATTCATTTTGTGCGGATTAAGATGGGTATTTTGTCTTTTTTGCCTAGTTTTGAAAATGTGTTATACGGTAGCATTTTTATGTTTATCAATTAAGTTCCGTTCTCATGTCGGGAGGGAGGGAATGAAGTGATTTTAATAAAATAATTTAAGGACAATGTTATGAAAGGGAGACTGTTTTTGACTCTTTGGACAGTTTTGTTTTGGACCTTCGGAGCATATGCATCCCAAGTGGATACGCTCAAGGTTATAAGTAAGTCGATGGGCAGATCCATTGCCAATCTGGTAATCTTGCCGGACAGCTATACTGCACAAAGGCAAAGTTATCCGGTACTTTATTTGTTGCATGGTGCAGGCGGCGACCATACGAGTTGGGTGACCAAGGTACCGGCCATAAAAGAGTATGCCGATGTGCATAACATGATCATAGTCTGTCCAGATGGCAGTAAGACCAGTTGGTATTTTGATAGTCCTGTAGATCCGGCCATGCGGTATGAGACCTATGTTTCCGAAGAGTTGGTGGGGGCGGTGGATAAGAAGTACAGTACGCGCGCCAATAGGCAGTCTAGGGCCATTGCAGGCTTAAGCATGGGGGGACATGGGGCATTTTATCTGGCCTTTAAACATCAGGAGGTTTATGGTGCCGCCGGCAGTATGAGCGGGGGGCTGGATATTCGCCCATTTCCGGAGAATTGGGACCTTTCCAAGCGCTTGGGCGATTATGCCGTAAATAGGGACCAGTGGGAGGATAATACGGTGATCAATATGGTGCATTTGTTGAAAAAGGACAATCTAAAGCTTATTTTTGATTGTGGAACCAATGACTTTTTTTACGATGCCAATAGGAGAATGCACCAACTACTGATGGAAAGGAATATTCCCCATGATTATATAGAGCGTCCTGGGGGCCATAATTGGGATTATTGGGCGAACGCCATTCAATACCAACTTTTGTTTTTTGACAGTTTCTTTAAATCTTAAAGTAACGTGAGTTTGATTTATATTTAATTGTTAATGAGTTATTTATGATAATTTTGTCCGGTCGAGCGGATCCCGATAGCTATCGGGAGAGACCTCATTGTAAAAGCATTGCACTAAAGTAACCTCTTGACTCCGCTACCATTGACATCTTTTTAAGAATCTCAATTATATGAACTCGGCAACGGTAGTCACTTCGACAGAGTCCCTTTTCGGGACTCCCGATAGCTATCGGGAGAGAAGTCGCATATACTGGCCGGGAGCAAGATGTGCGATTTAGCTCATGTATATTTATTTTAGGGGTATTCGTGAACCTTCGGTTTCTCATATGCATTCGAAATGACGACCCCGAAATTTTCAATTTATAACTTAAACCTTTAACTATTACTTTACCGCTAGTGTATTTGTTTTGTACCTCAAAATCAAATTTTAAAATAATGTCATTTTATCCGCTTGAAAAATAAAATTTCTTGGGTCTCGAGGAGATATTAGAAATCTTTTAATTTACACAAAATCAATGTATTGAAAATATTTTTATGTCGAACTTACGTTAAAGTAGGGTTGTTATTTTTTAGTTGCCCCTGCCCTGGATATCCGTTTGAAATTGATATTTTGGGAATTAAGCTTTTAAATCGATTTCTTTAAGGTTTTCTATTCTGTTGCGTACCAAGAAGGCATCTATGGTCTCGAAATGTTCTATGACGCGTTTATCCTTAAATTCGAAGACTTTTTGCGACAGTCCCTGTAGAAAATCCCTGTCGTGGGAGACCAATATCAATGTGCCGTCAAAGGCAAGTAGTGCTTCCTTGAGCACGTCCTTTGATTTTAGGTCCAAATGGTTGGTAGGTTCATCCAAGATCAAAAGATTGACAGGTTCCAGTAATAATTTTACCATGGCAAGACGGGTTTTTTCCCCTCCCGAAAGTACACTTACCTTTTTTTCCAGGTCGTCCCCGCTGAACATGAACCTGCCAAGAATATTTTTGATCTGTGTACGTACGTCCCCTTCGGCCACTTCGTCCACGGTCTGGAAGATAGTGAGCTCAGGGTCTAACAGGGAGGCCTGGTTCTGGGCAAAATAACCTACTCTTACATTGTGTCCCAGCTTGCATTGGCCCTCTACTTCTATTTCGCCCAAAATGGCCTTGATCATTGTGGATTTTCCTTCACCGTTCCTTCCTACAAAAGAAACCTTTTCCCCTCGTGAAATGGAGAGATCGGTATCCTTGAAAACCACATGGTCGCCATAACTTTTGGACAGCCCTTTGGCGGTAACCGGATAGTCGCCCGAGCGTATGGAAGGCGGAAACCTCAATTTTAGCGCCGTTGTGTCTACCTCATCAATTTCTATGATCTGTAATTTTTCCAGCATCCGTTCCCGGGAGGTTACCTGGTTGGTTTTGGAATAGGTGCCCTTAAACCGGTCAATAAAGGCCTGGTTGTCCGCAATGAACTTTTGTTGTTCCTGGTAAGCTTTTATCTGGTGGCTTCGTCTGTCCTCCCTCAATTGAAGGTAGTGGGTGTAATTGGCCTTGTAATCATAGATCCGGCCCATAGTTACTTCTATGGTCCTATTGGTAATATTATCTATAAAGGTCTTGTCGTGCGAGATGACCACCACCGCCCTGGCCTTGTTCAGGAGGAAATCCTCCAGCCAAATTACGGATTCGATATCTACGTGGTTGGTAGGCTCATCCAAAAGGATGAGGTCCGGCTTTTGCAATAATATCTTGGCCAGTTCTATTCTCATTCGCCAACCCCCGCTAAACTCACTGGTAGGTCTATGAAAATCCTCTCGTTTAAACCCAAGGCCCCTCAATGCTTTTTCTACCTCTGCCTCATAATTTATTTCTTCCAGGGCATAGAATTTTTCTCCCAGGTCCGATACTTTTTCAATGATATTCATGTAAGCATCCGATTCATAATCGGTACGGGTTTCCAATTCCTTGTTCAGGCGTTCAATTTCATCGCGCATGCTAAAAATTTCCTTAAAGGCTTTGGAAGCTTCTTCGAAAACGGTACAGTTGTCATCTGTAAGCAAATGCTGGGGCAAATAGGCAATTACCGCGTCTTTGGGATAGCGGATATGACCGCGGGTAGCTTTCTGCTCCCCTGCAATTATCTTCATCATGGTAGATTTGCCGGCCCCGTTCTTGCCCATCAGGGCAATCTTATCGTTTTCATTGATAACGAAGGAAACATCGCTAAATAAGGTATCACCACTAAATTCTACGGCAATTGCATCTACAGAGATCATATGTCAATTTTAAGTTTGCAAAACTATAAAAAAAGCCGTTCAAATAGTTTGAAACGGCTTCTTTTAAAGTCTTGGTCCGAAAAAGATTCGCGCTTTTTCTGTACCTTCCTTATTGTTACGGGTTTTTTAAGGAAAAAGTATTTCCCTTAAAAGGTAATTGGCAAGGAAACCCTTGTGTTTCCCCATCCCAATACCATATGGGTGCCATTGTCCACATCCTTATAGGCTATGGAGAAAGCATCCAATGATTCGGATACATTGTTGGCACTGGCTGGTACACGTACTACATCGGCATCTTCCTGATAGGAATAGGCGCCCCATTGATTTAAATTTTTGTTCAATATTATGGTCCACTCCTTGTTGCCTGGGATGGTGAATAGGGAATAGGTGCCGGCGGCAACCGCTTTGCCACCCACGGTAGCATCCTTATAAAAAATGATTTCAGGGGCCTCATTGGCTCCGGTTCTCCATACCTTCCCTGCCGGGGCAAGCTCTGAAATGGAACGCCCCTTTAATTGTGGTCTACTATAGGTTACCCGAACCAATTTTTCCGAAACCTTATAATCGGTAGGATAGGAGGCAATGTCCGCAGGACTCTTGTCCAAGCCGCTGAATTTCTGTGCAATAGCTTCTGTGCTAAAGGTTAAGGCAATGACCATAAGTGCAATCGTAAATAAATTTTTCATTTTTCTTAGTTTTAGAGATTGTCAAATTTAAGCAGTATTCCTAATTTATATGAATTAAAAGTCGGTAAATTTTTGACACCTTACAAAATAGAGGGTTGGTGTAAGCGAATTCATTTAAATGATAACAGTATATTTGTATTTCGTTATTAATAGTTACAAATTATAACTAATTATGAATTTTATATTTTATTATATCTGTATTAAATGGATATTTGCTTAAAAATTGACATAAATATTATTGTATGTGTGGAATTGTATGTGCCTTTGACGTAAAGGAGAGTACCGAGGTGTTAAGACCTCAATTGCTGGAAATGTCCAAGAAGATTAGACATAGGGGTCCGGATTGGAGTGGGATATATGCCGATGGGAAGGCTATTTTGGCCCATGAACGTTTGGCTATCGTTGACCCTGCGTCGGGAAAACAGCCTTTGTTCAGTCCGGATAGGAAACTGGTATTGGCCGCCAATGGTGAAATATATAACCATAGGGAACTGCGCAAGCAGTTTGCCGGTTCCTATAATTTTCAGACCGAGTCCGACTGTGAGGTGATTTTGGCCCTATATCAGAAAAAAGGGGTTGATTTCCTGGATGAAATGAACGGTATTTTTGGTTTTGCCATCTATGATGCGGAAAAGGATGAATATTTTATAGCAAGGGACCATATGGGGATTATTCCGCTTTATGTAGGGTGGGACATTAATGGCACTTTTTATGTAGCGTCCGAGTTAAAGGCCTTGGAAGGAACCTGTACCAAGATACAGTTGTTTCCTCCGGGACATTACCTGCACAGCAAGGATGGGGAATTTAAAAGATGGTATTCCCGCGATTGGATGGAATACGATGCGGTAAAGGACAATGAGACTAGCATACAGGCCATTAAAGAGGCTTTGGAGGCCGCCGTGCATAGGCAATTAATGTCCGATGTACCCTATGGGGTATTGCTGTCCGGTGGATTGGATTCTTCGGTAACCTCTGCCATAGCAAAAAAATATGCCCAGAAGAGAATTGAGTCGGACGATACTACCGATGCCTGGTGGCCGCAATTACATTCGTTTTCGGTAGGACTTGAAGGTTCCCCGGATTTGGCCGCCGCCCAAAAGGTGGCCAAGCATATCGGTACCGTGCACCACGAAATAAAATTTACCATTCAGGAAGGTTTGGATGCCATTAAGGATGTGGTATACAACTTGGAGACCTATGATATTACTACCATTAGGGCTTCTACCCCCATGTACCTTATGGCCAGGGTTATAAAGTCTATGGGGATAAAAATGGTTTTGTCAGGGGAAGGCGCGGATGAGCTTTTCGGAGGCTACCTTTATTTTCACAAGGCACCAAGTGCAAAGGATTTTCATGAGGAAACCGTCCGTAAATTGGATAAACTTCATATGTACGATTGTCTAAGGGCCAATAAATCCTTGGCCGCTTGGGGTATAGAGGGAAGGGTTCCGTTTTTGGACAAGGAATTTATGGACGTGGCCATGAGGATCAATCCCCAAGATAAGATGATCAACGGGGAACGTATGGAGAAATGGGTGGTCCGTAAGGCTTTTGAGGATATGCTGCCCGAAAGTGTTGCATGGAGACAAAAGGAGCAATTTTCCGACGGAGTTGGTTACAGTTGGATAGACACCCTAAAAGAAATTGTTAAGAAGGAGGTTACGGACGATCAATTGGCAAATGCCAAATACAGGTTTCCATTACAGACGCCTACTTCCAAAGAAGAGTTTTACTACCGTTCTATTTTTGAAGAGCACTTTCCATCGGATGCCGCGGCATTGTGCGTTCCCCAGGAGCCATCTGTGGCGTGCAGCACCAGAATTGCCTTGGAATGGGACGAGGCCTTTAAGAACATGAACGATCCGTCCGGTAGGGCGGTATCCAAGGTGCATTCCGATGCATATATTAAGTAATGTGCCGGATGGATCAATAAAGTTTAAGATTTAGTTTATTAGTGCATTGGGGGCATTCTTAATAGGGTGCCTCTTTTATTATTTAGATAATGGTTAAAACCCCGCCTGAACGTAGTCGGGCAGGCCTGCCTTTGCCGGCCTAAGATTTCATTGTAGTTACTTTAGGTTCCAAAAACTTTGGTAATCCGAAGTGAATTCCATTTTTTTTTTTGCTTACCGCCTAATGCCTACCTATCATCCAGTCTGTTTCAAGAAAATTTTTATGCTTTGCAGGTTGGTTATGAGGCTGTGTTTCCTGATTGTTTTGATCATTTCCATACCAGTGCCGTGTCAAAGCTTCCGTACTGTTTAAATCGCCATTATCTTATCTGGCCAGAGCAAAAATATGGCATGGCCTTAGTTGCGGAACCGGTTTTTATGTACCGGGAACGGGTTCGGTAAACGCTGTGGGCAGCTTCTACGACACCTATTATATCGATTGGTATTTTTCCACAATTTTTGTTGATAACTTAGCGACTTATATTGGCTATAAACCCTATATTTCATGGGTATTGCGTATATTTGTAGGATTGCTAAAATTATAATGAAATAAGTATTTATTTATGAGCGAAGAAGCAAATAAAGACGAGCAAAAAAAGAACAATTATTCCGCAGATAGTATCCAGGCCCTTGAGGGTATGGAGCATGTGCGGATGAGACCTTCCATGTACATAGGTGATGTAGGGGTACGTGGTTTGCACCATTTGGTATATGAGGTAGTGGATAATTCCATAGATGAGGCAATGGGCGGCCATTGTGATGAAATTGCCGTAACGATAAATGAAGACAATTCCATCACTACCCGGGACAACGGTAGGGGTATCCCCGTAGACCTGCACAAAAAGGAAGGCGTTTCGGCTTTGGAGGTCGTTATGACCAAAATAGGTGCGGGAGGTAAATTTGATAAGGATTCCTATAAGGTTTCGGGTGGTCTGCACGGTGTTGGGGTATCCTGTGTAAATGCGCTCTCAAAGCACTTGAAGGCCACTGTGCACAGGGATGGGAAGATATGGGAACAGGAATACAGTAAGGGTAAGGCACTTTATCCGGTAAAAAGTATTGGCGAAACCGATATGAGGGGTACCATAGTTACCTTTACACCTGATGATACCATATTTACGCAGACGGTGGAGTACAGTTACGAGACCTTGGCGAACAGAATGCGCGAGCTTTCTTTCTTGAACAAGGGTGTAGCCATTACCCTAACGGATAGGCGGCAAAAGGATAAGGATAGCGAAAGCGGTTTTGTTACCGAACGCTTTTATTCCGAAGAGGGATTAAAGGAGTTTATCAAGTTTTTGGACGGAAATCGCGAGCCCCTTATTCGCAGCGTAATTTCTATGGAAGGGGAGAAGAACGATATTCCTGTGGAAGTAGCCATGGTGTACAATACTTCCTATACGGAGAACCTGCATTCCTATGTGAACAATATCAATACCCATGAAGGCGGTACACATTTGGCCGGATTTAGAAGGGGATTGACTTCCACTTTGAAGAAGTATGCGGATGCTTCAGGAATGTTGGAAAAATTAAAATTCGAAGTTCAGGGGGACGATTTTAGGGAAGGTTTAACGGCTATTATCTCCGTAAAGGTTTCGGAGCCGCAGTTTGAAGGGCAGACCAAGACCAAATTGGGGAACAGGGAGGTGTCCGCAGCGGTGAGTCAGGCAGTATCGGAAATGCTGACCAATTATTTGGAGGAGAATCCGGATGATGCCAAAACCATTGTCCAAAAAGTAATTTTGGCGGCCCAGGCCCGGCATGCGGCTACCAAGGCCCGTGAAATGGTGCAGCGTAAAACGGTGATGAGTATAGGTGGCCTCCCTGGAAAATTATCGGATTGTTCAGAGCAGGACCCTGCTTTGTGCGAGGTGTTTTTGGTAGAGGGTGATTCTGCGGGAGGTACCGCTAAACAAGGAAGGGACAGGGCTTTTCAGGCCATTCTTCCTTTAAGGGGTAAAATTCTGAACGTGGAAAAGGCCATGACCCATAAGGTATTCGAAAATGAGGAGATCAAAAACATATATACGGCCCTGGGCGTTACCATTGGTACCGATGACGACAGTAAGGCTTTGAACCTGGATAAGTTGCGTTATCACAAAGTGGTGATTATGTGTGATGCGGATGTGGATGGCAGTCATATCGAGACCTTGATATTGACCTTTTTCTTTAGGTATATGCGCGAGCTGATAGAGGGAGGGCATGTCTATATAGCTACCCCACCGTTATATTTGGTGAAAAAGGGAACAAAGAAAAGATATGCCTGGACAGATAAGGAGCGTGATGAAATTGCCGAGAGTTTTAACGGAAGTGTGGGCATTCAACGTTATAAGGGTCTAGGGGAGATGAATGCCGAACAGTTGTGGGATACGACCATGAATCCGGAATTTAGGACCTTAAGGCAGATAACCATAGATAACGCCACGGAGACGGATAGGGTGTTCTCCATGTTGATGGGGGATGAAGTTCCTCCCAGAAGGGACTTTATCGAGAAAAATGCCGTCTATGCCAACATTGATGCATAAAAAATAGGGTTTACACAACAAAAACTCGCTCCATTGGGGCGAGTTTTTTAGTTTTAACAAAAATCTATATGTTATGAAATGGGCATAAACTTTTTTTAGCAAACCATACCGATATGATTAAAATAAGTTTTTGCAAAAACGAAGTGGTTACATCTGT
>CBFGWQ010000046.1:0-21994 GCA_965652575.1 uncultured Arenibacter sp.
CCTGGACGAAGCTATGAAGTCGGCCTGGCTTTGGGAAGAAAAAATTAGAAAATAAACTTCCGGCATTTTTTTAAAATAACTAGGTTTAGGCGGGTTATGTACATAATCGCCAGCTCTTTTAAGGGTTTTACTCAATAACCTACATTATCACTAACACTGGCCAGGACGGGCTTGTCTTTGTTGGCAAACAGGCCTGCCCAAGGTAGTTTACATGGCGATCTTGATAAATTGGCCTTGAAAAAAGCAACCCATCCATATTCTGAACATCCTTAAGTAAAATAACAAGGTTTATGAAATTGTTTGTTGCTTTAATAACGGTTTTGCTAGCGCTAAATTGTAGTGATGATGGTACGGATGATACTCCCGGTTGTATGGATGCAATCTGTACCGAAGAATTTAGGACCATTACGGTAAGTATAAAGGATAAGAATGGCACCGTAGTGGCCTTGGACTACTTTAAGGTTGTCCTGTCCAATGGGGGCGATGTTACCCTGGACACCTCAGGGAGTGACTATGACCGGATGGTTAAAAATGGGACCTACCCTTTGTTCAGCGACACCTATGTTACGAAATACCGCAATAGTGAACTTGAAATAAATTTTCAGGGATTTGTGGACGACAGGCTATTGGTAGATTCAGATTATGTGGTAGGGGTAGATTGCTGCCATGTTACACTTATCGAAGGGGAAACGGATATTGTGATAGCCGATCCTTGATTGGAAATTGACCGTGAAATTTCTTGTGTGGAATATTGAAAGCCTATGGAAATGTGGTTTCTCCTAAATAATTTCATCGAAAATAGTGTCAATTCCGGTGGATTATTAAAAAAGATGGCTTTATTGCGCTTCCTTAAAAACCATTTCAAGTAAAATTTCGTAAATAGCATATGGTTGTAAATTTCCCCAATAGTACAGCACTTCTAAAGCATGCCAAAGATCAAAATCTCTATCAGAGTTTGGTATCGCAGTTGCAAAAGGATTTTCAGTTCGCCAACGTATTCATAGAATTGCCCGATAATATATCTCCCAAGGACTTAAAGACGTTGGTACATGAGAAAGTATATTATTTGATCATGGAAAAATTTACCGATTATTTGAACCTGCTTTACATTATCGATGTTCCAGAGAAAGTAGTTAAAAACATTGAAGCTACCGATGTGGTCGAAATTTCGGAACAGGTAACCTTCGAGATACTGAAAAGGGAATGGCAAAAAGTATGGTTTAGAAATGGGTACGGGTACTAGGATCAACACACACTGGTCTAAAAATAAACACGGAAAAAGGGCAATAGGGCATTGGCATAGATACTTTTTTGGTCATCGTGCAGAATATTGTAGCGTATGCCCACGGTTGTATTCCTATTGCTATACCCAATACCGAGAAACAAGGCCGGCGACCAATAATTTTCTTCCAGGTTGCCACCGTCAAGTTCTAGTACCCGATTTACCCTGAGCTGTTCCAGCTCGGCGGAAAGTTGTAGTGCGGGAATTGGATTGAACAGGGACAGTACACTGCCGCCGTAGGCTATAAATTTGGCGTCCCGAAATTTGGCATAGTTGAAATTGACTCCCGCCCCCATGCCCAATTGCCCGGTGGCCTGGTAAATAGCACTGGGGGAGATGGACGCATTAAAGGAATTATTGCCAAATCCAAGCCCTAAACTGCCCCCAAAATATACCTGGTCCCAAAAATGGGAATTTCTTGGGGTAGATTGAGAATAACCGAAGCTCCAGAATACTGTGAAAAAAATACATAAAACCAGGCTTTTTTTAAAGGATCGGCAATTTATCATAAAATTGTAATAATTTTCCATTATTAAGGGCTAAGATAAACTTAGATATGCTAAATGTTGTATTTTTGAATAAATTTTGTTCAAAAGACAGAGAGATTTTTTCATGGATAAATATTCCTTTTTAAACGCTGCGCATACTTCTTATTTCGCAGAATTATACGATAAGTATTTAGTAAATCCCGATAGTGTAGAACCTAGTTGGAGAGCCTTTTTTCAAGGCTTCGATTTTGGTATGGAAAGTGCCATGGACGGGATGGTCGATGAATTGCTTACGGCACCATTGTCCGTGGCCGGAGGTCACAAGGTAGAGGTTCCCGAGAAACTTCAAAAGGAATTTCAGGTAGTGCGCCTCATAGATGGGTATAGAAAAAGAGGGCATTTGTTTACAAAAACCAACCCGGTCAGGGAAAGAAGACAGTATTTCCCCACTTTGGAGATCGATAATTTTGGACTTGCTGAGAGTGATTTGGATACTACATTTACCGCAGGGGAAATTTTGGGGATTGGGCCCAGTACCTTGCGTGTAATTATAGAGCACCTGACAAGTATCTATTGTGATGCAATAGGCGTGGAATATATGTATATCAGAAACCCGGAAAGGGTGGAATGGATCCAAAACTGGTTGAACGTCAATGACAACCATCCCAAATACGATGCCGATAGGAAAAAGCATATTCTTAAAAAGTTGAATGAGGCGGTTTCCTTTGAAGGCTTCCTGCATACCAAATATGTGGGCCAAAAAAGGTTTTCCCTGGAAGGAAACGAATCATTGATACCTGCATTGGATGCCGTGGTGGAAAAAGCCGCCGAAATGGGTGTTGAGCAATTTGTTATGGGCATGGCCCATAGGGGCCGTTTAAATGTGCTTACCAATATATTCGGAAAAAAGGCAAAAGATATCTTTAGCGAGTTTGATGGCAAGGATTATGAACAGGAAATTTTTGATGGGGATGTAAAATACCATTTGGGGTGGACCTCTGAACGGAAAGCCAATAACGGTAAGAAAATAATCATGAATATAGCTCCAAACCCTTCCCATTTGGAGACTGTTGGGGCAGTTGTTGAAGGTATTGCCAGGGCAAAACAGGATGCCCGTTATCAGGACGATTTTTCCAAAGTATTGCCCATCGTAGTACATGGCGATGCTGCTATAGCAGGTCAGGGATTGGTTTATGAAGTGGTACAAATGGCCAACTTGGACGGTTATAAAACAAATGGTACCATACACATAGTGGTGAATAACCAGATCGGGTTTACGACCAATTATCTGGATGCCCGTAGTTCTACTTATTGTACGGACGTGGCCAAGGTAACCCTGAGTCCGGTACTGCATGTTAATTCCGATGATCCGGAGGCAGTGGTGCACGCCTCACTTTTTGCCCTGGAATTCCGTATGCGCTTTCAAAGGGATGTGTTTTTGGATCTTTTGGGGTATAGAAAATATGGGCACAATGAGGGCGATGAACCGCGTTTTACCCAACCAAAACTCTATAAGGCAATTGCCAAGCATAAAAATTCCAGGGATATTTATGCCGCGGCATTAATTAAGGAAGGTATTATTGGGGAGGGTTATGTGCAGGAACTGGAAGAGCAATACAAAGCATCTTTGGAAGAAGAACTGGAAGATTCCAGAAAAGAGGATAAGACCGTAATAACCCCGTTTATGGCAGACGAATGGAGCGGGTATACCCATGTGCGCGAATGGGAGATGATGGACGCGGTAGATACAAAATACGATAAAAAGAAACTTGCTGCCATAGCAAAGGTGTTGACCGAGTTGCCCAAAAACAAGAAGTTCTTGCGCAAAGTGGAGAAATTGGTGGGCGACCGTAAGGCGATGTTCTTTGAAAACGATTCCTTGGACTGGGCCATGGGGGAACTTTTGGCATACGGTACCCTTTTGGAAGAAGGGTACGGAGTGCGTATGTCCGGCCAGGATGTTGAAAGGGGTACTTTTTCGCATCGGCATGCGGTAATGAAAGTGGAGGAAAGTGAGGAGGAGGTAATGCTCTTAAACCACATTTCGGATAAACAAGGCACTTTTCAAATCTATAATTCACTTTTGTCGGAATACGGGGTAGTTGGTTTTGACTATGGATACGCTATGGCCAGTCCCAATACCTTGACCATTTGGGAAGCACAATTTGGGGATTTCAGTAACGGGGCCCAGATCATGATAGACCAGTACATATCTGCCGCAGAGGATAAATGGAAATTGCAGAATGGTCTGGTAATGCTGTTGCCGCACGGATACGAAGGTCAGGGTGCGGAACATTCCTCTGCCCGCATGGAACGCTATTTACAATTATGTGCCAGGGACAATATGTATATTGCCGATGTTACCACCCCGGCAAATATGTTCCATTTGTTGAGAAGGCAGATGAAGGTGAATTTCAGGAAGCCTTTAATAGTGTTCACCCCCAAAAGCTTGTTGAGGCATCCCAAGGCCGTATCAACCGTTGAGGAGTTGGCAAACGGGGAATTCCAAATGGTAATTGATGATGCCACCGCCGAGGTGTCCAAAATTAAGAGCATGGTATTCTGTACCGGTAAATTTTATTACGACCTTTTGGCCTATAGGGAAGAAAATAATAGGGAGGATGTGGCCCTGGTAAGGGTAGAGCAGTTATTCCCGGTGCCGACCGAGCAAATGAAGGCTATAATGGATAAATACAAAAATGCCGAAGACAAGGTTTGGGCTCAGGAAGAGCCAAGAAATATGGGTGCTTGGGGACATTTGACCATGCATTTCAGCGAGGCGGATAAATTAAGGGTGGCCTCCAGAAGATTTTATGCTTCTCCGGCGGCGGGTAGTGCGGTGCGTTCCAAACGTCGCCATCAGCAAGTAATTGATTATGTTTTTGATATAAGCAAGAACAATATGGGTAGAAACCCTGATGCTAAAAATCAGTAATCAAGGCTTTCTTGGACAATGATGGTGATGTAATACCAAAGGTTCTGGAATATTGGTTTGGAAAGATAAAAATATAAACGAGTTAAGGCAAAACACAAATTAAAATTATAAAACATGATTTTAGAAATGAAAGTCCCTTCTCCTGGGGAATCCATTACAGAAGTGGAAATAGCGGAATGGTTGGTAAGCGATGGTGATTACGTGGAGAAAGATCAAGCAATTGCGGAAGTAGATTCGGATAAGGCCACCTTGGAGTTGCCGGCAGAGGAAAGCGGGATCATTACCCTTAAGGCAGAGGTGGGAGATGCCGTTGCCGTAGGTGCGGTAGTGTGTTTAATAGATACCAGTGCTTCCAAACCTGATGGGGCTGTCAATAAAGAAGAAAAACCGGCGGAAAAGAAGCCTGAAGTTAAGGAAGTGGCAGAGCAGAAAACAGAGGTAAAGCCAGAGAAAGCCTCCTATGCTTCAGGGACGGCCTCACCGGCTGCCAAGAAAATTCTTGCCGAGAAGGATTTGGATGCCTCGGCCATAAAGGGTACCGGGAAAGATGGACGTATTACCAAGGAAGATGCCGTTAAGGCGGTTCCTTCAATGGGCACCCCTGCAGGAGGCTCCAGGGGAGAAAGTAGAACCAAATTGTCCATGTTGCGCCGTAAGGTTGCCGAGCGTTTGGTAGCCGCTAAGAACGAGACGGCAATGTTGACCACTTTTAACGAAGTGGACATGTCCGCCATCTTTGCATTGAGGGATCAATACAAGGAGGATTTTAAGAACAAACACAATGTTGGTCTGGGATTTATGTCCTTTTTTACCAAGGCCGTAATCAGGGCCTTGCAAATGTACCCTTCAGTGAACTCCATGATAGATGGAAAGGAAATGATCACCTATGATTTCTGTGATATCAGTATAGCGGTTTCAGGGCCAAAAGGGCTTATGGTGCCCGTTATCCGAAATGCGGAGAACCTAACCTTCAGGGGTGTGGAATCCGAAGTAAAGAGATTGGCCATAAGGGCCCGTGAAGGGGAGATTACGGTAGATGAGATGACAGGGGGTACCTTTACCATTACCAATGGCGGGGTGTTCGGATCCATGTTGTCCACTCCCATTATCAATCCGCCCCAAAGTGCTATCCTGGGGATGCACAATATAGTGGAAAGGCCTATTGCCCGTGATGGGGCCATAGCCATTGCACCTATTATGTATGTGGCCCTGTCCTACGATCATCGAATTATTGACGGTAGGGAATCCGTAGGGTTTTTGGTAGCGGTCAAGGAAGCCTTGGAGAATCCGGAAGAGTTGTTGATGGACAACAATGTTAAAAAGGCATTGGAACTTTAATGTAATGTGCTAAGGCACATAGCCCATCATTTAATGGAATAGGGGTACAATGGAAATAGATAGGACCTGGCAGGTTTTTAAAACCTGCCAGGTCTTATTGTTTTAGGTAGAGCCGTTTTTTATGGTAATCAATCACGGCCTTTCCCTTTTTTAGGATATCCGCTCCAATAATGCCATCAACGGGCATGGCCTGGTGTGAGGTCAGGGCCTGGTTGACGTGGACAAGGTCGAAAAGGACAATTTTCTGTTTCTGTTTCTGCCATTTTCCTATTTCTATAATGTTCTTGGTAGATAATTTGGTGAGCATTTCCGTTGCTCCTGCCCCTGCCGCCTTTATTTTGGAATCTTTGGAGTTTAGTTTGAAGAATTCTATTTTGTCCAGGCCAATACAGGTGTTGGACGCTCCGGTGTCCAGGATGAACCTGCCCTTCACCCCATTGATGGTGGCCGTAACCTCAAAATGGTTTGTAGCGGTAAGGACCAAGGGAATGGCTATATATTTTTTTTTATGTAGAAAAACTTTAAGGCTGGGCATATGTTCTTTTTTTGTCAAAGATAATCCTATTTTTGTTCTATGATATTAACGGATACGCATACCCATTTATATAGTGAAGCTTTTGACGATGATCGTGATTTGGCCATAGGGAGGGCCATGGAATTGGGGATAAAACGTTTTTTTATTCCCGCTATAGATTCATCCTATACGGCAGCCATGTTGGATCTGGAAAGATCCTATCCGGAAAACATCTTTCTTATGATGGGCCTGCACCCAACACATGTAAAGGAAGATTACAGAAAGGAGCTGGACCATGTTGGGGAAATGTTGGCTTCCAGAAAATTTTATGCAGTGGGCGAGACCGGCATCGACCTGTATTGGGACAAAACTTTTTTAAAGGAGCAGCAGATCGCCTTTAAGCAGCAAATACAGTGGGCCAAAAAGTATGCCTATCCCATAGTTATCCATTGCAGGGAAGGTTTTGATGAAATATTCCATATTCTTGAAGAGGAAAAGAGCGATACGCTTTATGGAATTTTTCATTGTTTTACGGGCACTTTTGAACAGGCCCGGAAGGCAATTTCCTATAATATGAAATTGGGTATTGGCGGGGTGGTTACCTTTAAAAACGGTAAAATAGATACCTTTCTGGGGAAGATAGATTTGAAACATGTGGTTTTGGAAACGGATTCCCCTTATTTGGCACCTGTTCCTTATCGTGGAAAACGGAACGAAAGTGCCTATTTGGTGAACGTTTTGGAAAAATTGGCCCAACTATATGCTGTGGACAGGGAAGAGGTTGCTGCCATTACTACGGCCAATTCCCGAGAGATTTTTGGTATATAGAAAGGCACTAAGTAGGTTGACTTAAATAAGGGGTTCCTGGATTGAGCGGGTTTGGGCTTCCCAATTTTGTAACCCTAACAATAGTTAAGTGTGAAAAAAAACGATGCTACAGTAAAAAAGACCAAGATACTTCTTATTTATACGGGTGGGACCATAGGTATGGTCAAAGACTACGATACCGGGGCGCTGAAGGCTTTTAATTTTGATAAACTGATCAAAAATATCCCCGAACTGGGCCAGTTGGATTGCGCTATAGACAGTATTTCCTTTGATGTTCCCGTAGATTCGTCCAATATGAATGTGGAACATTGGGTAAATATTGCATCGATTATAGAAGATCATTACGACTCCCATGACGGATTCGTTGTGCTTCATGGTAGTGATACTATGAGCTATACTTCATCGGCCTTGGGCTATATGTTGGAGAATTTGCGAAAACCGGTCATATTTACGGGTTCCCAGTTGCCTATCGGGGATTTAAGGACGGATGCCAAGGAGAATTTGATTACCTCCATCCAGATAGCTGCCTTGCAGGAAGACAATATGCCCGTAATTCAGGAGGTGGGACTGTATTTTGAGTACAAATTGTACAGGGCGAACCGGACAACAAAGATCAATGCGGAGCATTTTGAAGCTTTTGCCTCTTTAAATTATCCGGCCTTAATAGAGTCTGGGGTGCATTTAAAGGTAAATTGGGAATATTTGTTTAGGGCCAATTCGGCCAAAAAGCTAAAAGTTCATAAGCTAATGGATCAAAATGTGGTCATCTTAAAATTGTTCCCGGGCCTTAACCAAACTATCTTGCATAACATACTAAATTCCCCCAACTTAAAGGCTGTGGTCCTGGAAACCTATGGTTCCGGTAATGCTCCTACCGATGAATGGTTTGCTTTGGAGCTGAAAAAGGCCATGGACAGAAAAATTTTTATTTTAAATGTAACACAGTGTTCCGGGGGAAGTGTTCTTATGGGGCGTTATGAAACCAGTAAGCATCTGGAGAAACTACAAGTTATTAATGGTAAGGATATTACGACCGAAGCCGCTATAACCAAGTTGATGTATTTACTCGGAAATAATATTTCCCCTAAGTTGTTCAAAACCATATGTGAAACATCCCTCAGGGGGGAAATGCAATAAAAATAACATTCTAAATTTCTTTAACTAATATTTTTTTTGTTATTTGGCTGCCCAATAACTATAACTAGAGAGGTGGCCGAGTGGTCGAAGGCGCACGCCTGGAAAGTGTGTATACCCCACAAGGGTATCGAGGGTTCGAATCCCTTCCTCTCTGCTGTTAAGTTTTAATTTTTATATTGCGAAATTTTTTTATCTTTAACCCTATTAACTAACTAAATTTAAGTTTGAAAGAAATGAAAAGATTATTCTCTATCCTGGCAACAGCTGGGTTATTTGTGGCAGGTACAAATACAGTAAGCGCAAAAGTTGTTGCGGCAGCGGCCATTTTGCAAGATGCGGCACCAGCGGCGGAAAAAGGTTTTACCCAGGTGCTTAAGGAGCAATTTATACAGGGTGGTGCCGGATTTATGGGTATTGTTCTTTTGTGTTTGATCCTTGGTTTGGCCGTAGCGATCGAAAGGATCATTTATTTGAACCTTGCAACTACCAACACAACAAAATTAAAGCAACAAGTGGAAGATGCTTTGGCTTCCGGTGGTATCGAAGCTGCCAAGGAGGTTTGTAGAAATACAAAAGGTCCTGTTGCTTCCATTTACTATCAGGGGTTGGAAAGGGCCGGAGATAGTATTGAATCCGCAGAGAAGGCGGTTGTTGCCTACGGAGGGGTGCAAATGGGCCAATTGGAGAAAAATGTTTCCTGGTTGTCCTTGTTTATTGCAGTAGCTCCAATGCTTGGGTTCATGGGTACGGTAATTGGTATGATTCAGGCCTTCCAGAAAATTGCAGCGGTGGGTAACTTGAGTGCCTCCCTTATTGCAGGTGATATCCAGGTGGCGTTATTGACTACGGTATTCGGTCTTATTACTGCGATTATCCTTCAAATCTTCTACAATTATATCATTGCAAAGATAGACAGTATAGTAAATGATATGGAAGATTCATCAATCACTTTGATTGATATGTTGGCAGATCACAAAAAATAAGTCGGACACAAAATACTTAAAGTATCATGCATAAAATAGTTAAAATAATATTAGTTGTACTCGGAGTGATAGGGGCCATTCTGTGGTTTCAGCTTCCCAGTGCTGACGTTCCCGTAACGGAAGCCATCAATAATGGGTCCATGAACTTTATGTTCATTATCACCTATGTATTGTTGGGGATCGCCATTGCGGCCTCGTTGCTTTTTGGATTGAAGAATTTATTGACGTCCAAAGGGGCCTTGAAGAAAACCTTGTTTGGTGTAGGGGGTCTTTTGGTGGTCGTTGTTATTTCATATGCCCTTGCTACCGGAACCGACGTTAATTTGGAAGAAATGGCCAAAAAGGGAGTGCCTACTACGGAGGGTACAGTGAAGAGCATAGGGATGGGATTGAATGTCTTTTTTATCCTTACCATTATTGCCGTGGGTGCCATGCTGTGGTCCGGGGTTAAGAAAATGATTAGTAAATAATAAACAAAATATTATGCCAAAAAGAGGAGCACCACCAGAGGTCAATGCAGGTTCTATGGCAGACATAGCCTTCTTATTGCTTATCTTTTTCCTAGTGACTACCACTATTGAAACGGATGCGGGCTTAGATCGTATGTTGCCGCCCATTGAGCCGCCCGATCAGGATGTAATCATTAAACAGAAGAATATTTTTCAGGTCAATATTAACCGGGATGGACAACTATTGGCAGATGATGAATTGACAAATATAAAGGACCTAAAGGCCAAAGCTATAGCCTTTTTGGACAATGGGGGTGCACCATCGGGAACTGCGGACTATTGCAGTTATTGCAAGGGTGCAAGGGATGCCTCTTCATCCGATAGCCCCTCCAAGGCCATTATATCGCTCAAAAACGATAGGGAAACAAAATACGGAACCTATATAACCGTTCAGAACGAATTGGTCGGGGCCTATAACGAACTTAGGAACAGGGAAGCCCAACGTTTGTTCAAGAAGGATTTTACGGATATGGAAGCGGAGTATCTTAATCCGGAAACACCGGACGATGTTCGTGAAGATTTGAAGGAGAAGGTGAAGCGGATACAGGATTTGTTTCCTCAGAAACTTTCGGAGGCCGAAACATCATCATCAAACTAAATTGGGAAGTTAAAAACAAGATACTATGTCAAAATTTAATAAGAAAAAAGATGCGGCCCTGCCTGCAGTGAATACTGCATCCTTGCCAGATATCGTTTTTATGCTTCTGTTCTTCTTTATGACGGTTACAGTGATGAAAGATAGTACCTTGAAGGTGGAGAACGTACTGCCCAATGCTACTGAAATCAAAAAATTGGAAAAGAAGGATAGGGTAATCTATATTTATGTCGGGAAGCCTACACGTGAGTATGAGAAGACCTATGGTACCGAATCCAAAATTCAATTGAACGATAAATTTGCCGATGCCTCCGAAGTTGGAGACTATATTTTAATGGAAAGGGCCAAAAAGCCACAGGAACTGCAAAATGTATTGACAACCGCACTTAAGGTGGACAAGGAAGCCAATATGGGCATTATTTCCGATATAAAACAAGAACTTAGAAAAGTAAACGCCCTGAAAGTAAATTATACCACCTATGAAGGTGATGCATTCAGGAATTTGCAATAGTTAGTAAAAGGATAAGAGAATTTAAAACGCTTCAAATGCATATATTTGAAGCGTTTTTTATGTTTAATTATAATTACCTTTAGAGGGCCATGAGATGTTCCTATATATTTACCTTACTTTTATTTTCGGGCGCTTTTGCAACTGGGCAAGTTTTGGAATCCAAAAAGGAGGTGGACAGGAAATATTTGGAGGATCAGTTTTATTTGGGACTTACCTATAATTTTGCCACAAAACTTCCGGCCGATGTCTCCCAAAGAAACCTGTCTTACGGGTTGCAGGCTGGTTTTATAAAGGATATTCCGTTAAGTTACAACAGGAACATGGGTATCGGTATCGGCCTTGGCTATGGCATAAATTCCTACTATACCAATTTGTTGGCTACCCAGCAGGGATCCGATGTGGTATATACGGTGTTGGATAGTGATGCCGATTTCAGGAGAAATAAAATTGCGACCCATGTCCTGGAAGTTCCCTTTCAGTTTAGGTGGCGCAATTCAACCCCGGAAGAGTACAAGTTTTGGAGGATATATACCGGTGTTAAGTTTGGTTACGTTTTTGATGGTCGGTCCAAATTTGTATCAAGTACGGAAAGAGTGGTCTTTGTAAATAAGGATATAAGGGACTTCCAATATGGCCTTACATTAAATGTGGGATACAATACCTTCAATATCCATATTTATTATGCGCTAAGTTCGTTGTTCAATGACGGGGTAATGGGACCATCGGGCGGGAACATTGAAATTGCCCCATTAAAGGTGGGGCTTATTTTTTATATTTTATAGCCAAAATTTAATTGTAAATAATTGGGTAAACAATCCAATGGCAAAGCCGATCAGCACTTCAGCTTTTGTGTGGGCATTTAAATAAAGTCGAGAAGTGGCCGCTAGGCCGCTGAGCAATGTTACTATACTTATACCAATGGTAACATTGATTTCAAAGTGGATACTCAGGTTTATCAAGTACATTAACAGGCTGCCCATACCTAAAAGGTGCATACTGCACTTGAAGTTTAGAAACAACAGTACAAGGGCACTAAATAAGCCTGCTATTAGGCCTAAAAAATAGTAATGCAGCTCTATGGTAAAGTTATTGGGGATTACCTTGAACAGGACCATTATAAGAAGCCCTAGGCTAATATAGAGAGGGTATTTCCTTTCTTGAAGGTTGGGCATGAATATGGAACTTACAATGCCCAGATTGCGCAAGATCAGGTAAAATATAATGGGTATGATAACGGTGAGTATAAAAATGGGCAAAATATTTCCGCTCTGCACCTCCAACGGACTGTATTTGGGGGTGATGAGGAAATAGGCCAAGGTTCCGGCAAAGGGGATAAAAAGCGGGTGTAAAAGGTAAGACGTAAGCTTTAGGAATAGTCGCATTAAATCTGTTTTCTCAACCTGGCTACCGGGATATCCAGCTGTTCCCTATATTTTGCTACGGTACGCCGCGCAATCGGGTAACCCTTTTCTTTAAGGATGGCGGCCAATTTATCGTCTGTAAGCGGTTTTTTCTTGGTTTCCTCTCCAATAACGGTCTCCAGAATTTTTTTTATTTCTTTGGTAGATACATCTTCTCCCTGATCGTTTTTCATGGATTCGGAAAAGTAGTCCTTTATTAATTTTGTGCCATATGGGGTATCTACATATTTGCTGTTGGCCACCCTGGAGACCGTGGAAACGTCCATGCCGATACCATCGGCTATGTCTTTTAGGATCATGGGCCGCAATTTGCGTTCGTCCCCCGTTAGGAAGTATTCTTTCTGATATTCCATGATTTCGTTCATGGTAATATAAAGGGTCTGCTGACGTTGCCTTATGGCATCTATAAACCATTTGGCCGCATCCAGCTTTTGTTTGATGAACATTACGGTATCCTTTTGGGACTTCGACTTTTCCTTGGAGTTTTTGTAGCCTTCCAACATATTGTTGTACTCGCGGGAAACATGTAATTCGGGCGCATTTCTTCCGTTCAGGGTAAGCTCCAATTCCCCGTCAACAATACGAATGGAAAAATCAGGGACCACATGTTCCACAATCCTGTTGTTTCCGGAGTAGGAACCCCCGGGTTTGGGGTTTAAGCGTTCAATCTCGGAAATGGCATCCTTAAGTTGCTCCTCTGTAATATTGTGTTTTTGGATAAGCTTTTGATAGTGTTTTTTGGTAAACTGCTCAAAGGATTTTTCCAACAATTGAATGGCCAATTCTACGCTAGGGGTCAATTCCTTCCGTTTCAATTGAAGAAGAAGGCACTCTTCCAAGCTTCTGGCGGCCACACCTTCGGGATCAAGGCTCTGAACAATGTGCAAAACCCTTTCAATGGTCTTTACCTCGGTATAGATATTTTGGGTAAAGGCAAGGTCGTCCATAATATCCGAAAGGGGTCTTCTTATATACCCGCTTTCATCCACGCTGCCGATCAAAAATTCGGCAATGGACCATTCCTCATCGGTCAGGTAAATAGTGTTTAACTGATTAATAAGGTATTGGTTAAAGGAAATCCCGGCCGCATAGGGAACACTTTTTTCTTCATCATCGGTGCTGTAATTATTGGCCTGGGTGCGATAATCGGGAATCTCGTCATCACTTAAATAATCATCTATATTGATATCTTCCGCATTTATGCTTTCACTATCGGTTTCGTTGTCATATAGATCATCAAATTCATCCTGTTCGGTATCCACTTCGTCCTTTCCAGTTTCCAGGGCAGGATTTTCCTCCAGTTCTTGTTTTAGTCGCTGTTCAAATGCTTGCGTGGGCAATTGGATCAACTTCATCAACTGTATTTGTTGTGGAGATAATTTCTGCGATAATTTAAACTGTAGGTGTTGTTTCAGCATTTATGACGGTAATCTATCTTATAAAGTTAAAGAATAATGATTAGAATTCAGCATTCTGGGGCGTTCTGGGAAAAGGTATTACGTCCCTGATATTTCCCATACCCGTTGCAAACAATACCAACCTCTCAAAACCGAGTCCAAAGCCGCTATGTACGGCAGTTCCAAATTTTCTAAGATCCAGGTACCACCAAAGTTCCTTCTCGTCAATACCCAGGGCCTTGATCTTCTCCAATAGGATGTCCAAGCGTTCCTCACGCTGTGATCCGCCTACTATTTCACCAATACCGGGGAACAGGATATCCATGGCCCTGACCGTTTTGCCATCCTCGTTTAAACGCATATAGAATGCCTTTATTTTTGCCGGATAATCGAATAATATTACCGGGCATTTAAAATGCTTTTCCACCAAGAAGCGTTCGTGCTCACTTTGCAGGTCTGCTCCCCATTCATCGATAAGGTATTTAAACTGCTTCTTCTTGTTGGGTTTGCTATTTCTAAGAATGTCTATGGCTTCGGTGTAACTTACACGTTTAAAGGTGTTGTCCGAAACAAACTTTAGCTTTTCGATCAACCGCATTTCACTGCGCTCTGCCTGGGGTTTGCCCTTTTCTTCGTCCAACAATCGCTGTTCCAGGAACTGTAGGTCTTCCAAACAATTTTCCAGCGCATAATTAATTACGTTCTTAATGAAGTCTTCTGCCAGATCCATGTTGGCGTCCAGATCGTTAAAGGCTACTTCGGGCTCTATCATCCAAAATTCGGCCAAATGTCTTGAGGTATTGGAATTTTCGGCCCTAAATGTGGGACCAAAGGTATAGACCTTTCCTAGGCCCATGGCATAAGTTTCGGCTTCCAATTGTCCGGATACCGTTAAGTTGGTCTCTTTTCCGAAAAAATCTTCCCTATAGTCTATTTTGCCATCTTCCGTTATAGGCGGCTTTTTATTGTCCAGGGTAGATACTCTGAACATTTCACCGGCTCCCTCCGCATCCGAACCCGTAATTATTGGGGTATGAACGTAGAAGAACCCATTTTTTTGAAAATATTGATGTACGGCAAACGAAAGGGCCGAGCGTACTCTCATAATGGCGGCAAAGGTATTTGTTCTTACACGGAGATGTGCCTTTTCCCGTAAAAACTCCAGAGAGTGTTTTTTGGGCTGTATGGGATACAGCTCGGGATCTGCTCCTCCATGTACTGTGATTTCCTTGACCTGTATTTCCACGGACTGGCCTTTTCCCTGGCTTTCCACCAGGGTGCCACTTATTTTCAGTGCGGCCCCGGTATTGATTTGCTTAAGTAAACTTTCGTCAAATTGTTCAAAATCCACTACGCATTGTATATTGTTTAAAGTAGACCCGTCGTTTAAGGCAATAAATCTATTACTTCTGTATGTTTTTACCCAGCCGTTAACAACAACTTCTTGGTGTAAATGCTCTGGGGATAGTAGCTCTTTTATGCTAAATGTGTTCATTTGGATTCCTTGTAGATTAATTGGCAAAGATAGCTTTTTTGCAAAAATATAAATTGGGTATATATCTGTAAATACCAGCTAAAAATTATTTTAATAAACGGACTATTCCTCTTTGTCCGGAGTATTGAGCTCTTCCTTGGGAAGAATGTCTATTTGTGGTTCCTTCAATACCTGTTTGTTGGCGATGCTTCTTTCCAAAGACAGCAGTAAGGAGGGCAATAAAATAAGGTTGGCCAGCATGGCGAACAACAAGGTGGCGGAAACCAAGGCCCCTAAGGCTACCGTTCCCCCGAAACTGGATATTATGAAGACCGAAAAGCCAAAGAAAAGTACTATGGAGGTATAAAACATGCTTACCCCGGTCTCCCTTAATGCCGCGTAGACCGATTTTTTGATTCTCCAATGGTTGCTCGTGAGTTCCTGTCTGTATTTGGCCAAAAAGTGTATAGTGTCGTCCACCGAAATTCCAAAAGCAATGCTAAATACCAAAATAGTGGAAGGTTTAATGGGTACCCCAACGAATCCCATGACCCCTGCCGTGATTACCAGCGGCAATAAGTTGGGGATCAATGAAATTACGATCATTCTGAAAGATCGGAACAGATAGGCCATAAAGAGTGCAATAAGCCCAATGGCCAATGCTAGGGACATGATCAAATTTTTCACCAAATATTTTGTTCCTTTTAAGAAGAGAAGGGCACTACCGGTCATGGAAACCTTGTACCTGTCCGCGGGAAATATCTTGTCTATATTTTCTTTTAGTTTGGCCTCTATGGTTTCCATTCTGGATGTTTTTACATCCTTCATGTAGGTGGTCATCCGAGCTACCTGTCCGGTGCTATCCACAAAACTGCTTAGTAGGTTGCCATTGTCCGCGGATTTGCGGGCAACATCCATAATAAAAGTATTTTCCTGGGAGGTGGGCAGTTGATAATATTTGGGGATGCCATTATAAAAGGCCTGTTTGGAATATTTGACCAGATCCACTACCGAAACCGGTCTGGAAAGTTCGGGAATTTCAGTTATTACGGCACCCAATTCGTCCATTTTTCTCAGGGTGGTGGGCTTTAGGACCCCTTTGGGCCTTTCGGTATCCACCACAATTTCTACGGGCATTATTCCGTCAAACTCTTGTTCAAAAAAACGTATGTCCTTAAAAAATTCGGCCTTTTTTGGCATGTCCTCAATAGGGCTTCCGGAAATATCTATCTGGTATATACCAATTATACTGGCCACCAATAGGGCAATGGATACAATATAGACCGTAATCCTTCTATCCCTTACGATCCTTTCCATCCAACTGACAAAAGTTTCTATCCATCTGGTATTTAAATGTTTTAAATGCTTGTGCTTCGGAAGGGGCATGAAACTATAGATAATCGGAATTATCAGAAGGGAAAGCACAAATATTCCGATGATATTGATGGAGGCAACAATTCCGAATTCTTTGAGTAATTTACTATCCGTAATAATAAATGTAGCAAAGCCGGATGCGGTAGTAACGTTGGTCATTAGGGTGGCATTGCCAATTTTTGAGATGACACGTTGTAATGACAGGGCCTGGTTTCCGTGCTTTTTTACCTCTTGTTGATATTTGTTGATCAGGAAGATGCAGTTGGGAATACCAATTACGATAATCAATGGCGGAATCAATGCGGTAAGTACCGTAATTTCATATTGTAACAGGCCCAAGATGCCAAAAGCCCACATAACCCCTATAATTACTACGAACATGGAAATAATCGTAGCCCTAAAACTTCTGAAAAAGAAAAAGAAGATCAAGGAAGTGACCCCTAGTGCCGCAAGAATAAATTTTCCAATTTCATCTATGATATTTTGGGAGTTCATGGTCCTTATGTACGGCATGCCCGAAATATGCACATCGAGACCGGTTTCCTTTTCAAAATTGTTGACCAGGTTGGATAGGTCCTCCAATATAAAGTCTTTGCGGACAGAGGTATTGACAATGTCTTTGTCCAAATAAATAACACTGCGTATGGTATGCGTTTTTTTATTGTAGATAAGGTTGTCATAAAAAGGAAGATCGTTAAAAAGGTGATTTGTTAGGCTATCAACTTCCTTTTTGGTTTTTGGGGCCTGTTTAATAAAAGGCTGCATAACAAACTCCTGTTTTACAGTGTCTTTTACAAGTTCTTGTAAATTATCCGTAGACAATACAAAGTCTACCTCCGGGAAGGCTCCCAGTTGCTTACTGAGCTTGTTCCAGCGGTTAAATTTTTTAGGGGCAAACAGGGAACTGTCCTTTACGGCCAAAACTACAACATTGCCTTCTTCCCCAAATTGTTTTAGAAAGGAAAGATATTCCAGGTTTACGGGGTGGTGATCGGGTAGAAGGTTGGCCTGTGAATTGGAAAATCTCATTTTGTCCCATTGCTGGGACATAAAAATGGTCATAATGGCCAATAGGAACAAAATTATAATTCTGTTCCTAAGTATTATCCGTGCTATTTTTGCCCAAAATCCTCGCGTTAGCTTTGCAACCATCTAGTGAAACGTCTTATTTTAGAATGCTTATTTGATCCTAACACATATGGTGTAAACAGGTCTTTTGAATTCTAAAATTATTCGAGCGCAAAGGTAGAGAATGATTGTTATTGTTCCTAGGATGCCGGGACTAAATAGTAGGGGGAGTGTCAACGAATTTAATGGATTGTAAAAGTAGGGGCCACGGGGCTTGTTGTTTAGAGGTTTTAATCATAAGTATTCATAGGGGTTCTGCCTTGGGTTTAGTTTTATAGGTATCACGACTCATGGCTTTTGTCTTGTATCTTGGTTCTTGTAGCGCAGCGGTCCTGCTTCTTATGTCTTGCACGCTACGTGGCGAGGTGGTTTATTGGTTTTGAAGGGTAATAAAAATAAAGGGAGCGATCTTTGGGTCGCTCCCTTTATTTAAGAATTTTTATAAGGATTATACCTTCATGATTTCTGCTTCCTTGGCTTCCAGGAAGGCATCTATTTTTTTTATATACTTATCGGTCAGAGCCTGTACATCGGCCTCTGCATTCTTCTGTAGATCCTCGGACGCTTCTAGGCCCCTAATTTCTTTATTGGCTTCCTGGCGGGCATTTCGGACACCGATCTTGGCGTCTTCCGCTTCCGCCTTTGCTTGTTTTACCAAGTCCCTTCTTCTTTCTTCCGTTAAGGGAGGTACGTTGATAATTACATAATCGCCGTTGTTCATTGGGTTAAATCCGAGGTTGGCGTTCATTATGGCCTTTTCTATTTCATGTAGCATGTTTTTTTCCCATGGCTGAACGGACAGGGTTCTCGCGTCGGGGGTATTCACATTTGCTACTTGTGACAAAGGGGTAGGGGAGCCGTAATATTCTACCATTACACTGGAAAGCATTACCGGGCTTGCCTTTCCGGCCCTAATTTTCAGGAACATTTTTTCAAGGTGTGCTATAGCACTGTCCATCCCTTCTTTGGTGGTATCCAGTATAAATTTAATTTCTTCGTTCATATGCTGTTTTTTAATTGGTTTAACACAAATAGTGCCAAAACTATAGATTTACGACCGTGCCAATATTTTCGCCGGAAACCAACTTGATAAGGTTGCCTTTTTTGTTCATGTCAAAAACAACGATCGGCAATTCATTTTCCTGGCTTAGGGTAAAAGCTGTAGTATCCATAACTTTAAGTCCCTTTGTCAAAACATCTTTAAAGGTTATCGTATCAAATTTGGTGGCTGTTTTATCTTTTTCCGGATCGGAGGTATAAATGCCGTCTACCCGGGTTCCTTTTAAAATTACGTCGGCCTCGATTTCTATGGCCCTTAATACGGCAGCGGAATCTGTAGTGAAATATGGATTTCCGGTACCGCCACCAAATATAACTACCCTGCCTTTTTCCAAATGTCGCATGGCACGTCTTCTAATAAAAGGTTCGGCTACCTCGTTTATTTTTATAGCGGATTGTAGCCTGGTCTGTACTCCCTGTAATTCCAAGGCACTTTGTAGGGCCAATCCATTTATCACGGTGGCCAGCATCCCCATATGGTCTGCCTGCACCCTGTCCATTCCATTACTGGCTCCTGCCAATCCCCTAAAAATATTGCCACCACCAATTACAATAGCAACTTCTATACCTTTGTCAACAACTTCTTTGATCTCCTCGGCATATTCGGATAAACGCTGTGCATCTATGCCGTATTGCTTAGTGCCCATAAGGGCTTCTCCACTGAGTTTTAAAAGTATTCTTTTGTATTGCATACTGATGTTGATTAATTTCATGCAAAAATAATCAAAAATATTTATGAAGGCACTTGGCACGGACGATTCATCTATCCTTAATTATTTCCTAATGCCTATAGGAAGGTAGAGTTATTTTTATAATCTTGCGTCAGTTATTGCAGTTCTACCCAAATATTAGGATAAAATGCCATTTCCTGCCATATTGATGCTTTTGGGAATTCGGGTATTTTGGAAAGGCGATACATTAAATCAAAAGAAAATGACAAATACAATAGGGATGTTCAATAAATCATGGGTATTGGGAGCGGCATTTTTGGTGCTCCAAGGGTGTGGAACCACCAAAACTTTGGTGTCGGCAGAAAAGGCTTCCATAATTGCAAAGATCGATTTGATCAATGTTGTGGACGATAAGGTAAATGTGGTTTTGGATCCGGCCGCATTTGCAATGGATACGGTTTCCTTTTTTATTCCCAAGACGGTACCGGGTACCTACAGTGATGACAATTACGGAAAATATATAGATCAATTCAAGGCACTGGATTACAAGGGAGGGGAATTAAAAGTGGATAAGCTGGATGATAATACCTGGAGGATTATCAATGCCAAGGAATTGGATAAGATTAATTATTGGGTAAACGATACCTATGATACCGAAGTAGAGGTGGGCGAGCCGGTCTTTTCGCCGTCCGGGACCAATATTCTTAAAGGGAAGAACTTTATGTTGAACCTACATGGTTTTGTGGGTTATTTTGAGGGGCTTCAGGAAATCCCCTATTCATTGGAAATTACCGCGCCCGATGGATTGGAGCCCGTAACTTCCATGGTTAAAGGAATACAGGATATGAACAGGCCGGATACGGATGTCTTTGTGGCCAATCGTTACTTTGAGGTTATAGATAATCCTATCATGTACTCCAGCCCTAGTACGGAAACATTTCAGGTAAACGATATAGCGGTAACGCTAAGTGTGTATTCTCCCAATGGTCATTTTACTGCCGCCGGCCTAAAGGCGGGAATGGAGAAAATGATGCGGGGCCAAAAGGCTTTTTTGGGAGATATCAATAGTACCAAGCACTATACCATAATCCTTTATCTTTCCAATGCGGATGATAATGATGCTACAGGTTACGGGGCATTGGAACACCATACATCTACCGTGGTGGTAATGCCGGAACAAATATCGAAAGAGCGGTTGGAAGAAGCTATTTTTGACACGGTAGCACATGAATTTTTTCATATTGTAACGCCTTTGACGATCCACTCCCATGAAATACAATATTTTGATTTTAATCACCCCAAAATGTCCATGCACTTATGGATGTATGAAGGGACTACCGAATATTTTGCCAATCTTTTTCAGATACAACAAGGATTGATTGGCGAGGAAGATTTTTATGGAAGGCTAATGGAGAAGTTGGAGAGATCCAAAACCTTTGATGATAGTATGTCCTTTACGGTAATGAGCAAAAATATATTGGAGGAACCTTACAAGGCAAATTATGTTAACGTATATGAAAAAGGGGCATTGATAAATATGGCCTTGGACATAGAACTGAGGGAATTGAGTGGTGGGGAAAAAGGTGTTTTATGGTTGATGAAGGAACTTTCCAAAAAATATGGGGATTCCAAACCTTTTGAGGATGGTAAACTGATCGATGAAATCGTGGCGATGACCTATCCGGAGATAAGGACATTCTTTGATGCCCATGTCATTGGGGATACGCCCTTGGATTACGATGTATATTGGAAAAAGGTGGGACTGATAACTGCTGAACAGGAGCAATCCACCGACTATTTTTTTAATGGTGACATCCCTTATATTGATGTGGATCCGGCAAATGACAATGCCATTTTTGTTAGGGAAGGAATAACTTTGAACAGCTTTTTTAATAATTTGGGAGCCCAGGGAGGGGATATTATTAAAAGTGTTGATGGTAAATTGATCAATCTTGTAAATATTCGATTGCTCATAGGGCAGAGTATAAATTGGGATCCCGACAAGGAAATTGTAATGGTGGTGCAAAGAGGGGATAAGGAGATTACCTTGACCGGGAAAGTTGGGGTCCCTACTATGGATGTCGTTAAGTTGGTTCCTATAGAAGGGACCTCGGACGAACAGCTTAGGTTGAGGGAAGCTTGGTTGAAGGGCTGATTATTCGATAATCGAGATTTAAACCTGCCTGCCGCAGGCAGGTGCTCCGACGCTTGCCTGCCCGTTCAGTTCAGGCGGGCCTGCCTTTGTCGGCAGACAGGCGTCGAAATCAAACTTGAATTTCCTTTCAATGCCTCGTGTCCCGATAGCTGTCGGGATTGCCCCAAGGTAGTTTAAAATTTGATTTTGACGCAT
>CBFGWQ010000047.1:0-21665 GCA_965652575.1 uncultured Arenibacter sp.
GTGGGCCTTACCCATGGCCATGTTGGCTGGATTTTAAACCGGGAGGCCAATGAGGATGTCGTCATGGTGGGCATTGTAGAGACCGATCGAAATCTGGCCCAGCGCCTGTCCGAGAAGCACGGCTTTCCCATGACCATGGTCTTCAATACCATGGAGGAGATGATCACTGCCGTTAAGCCGGAAGCCGTGGCCGGCTTCGGCAACATATACGACCACCTTGCCATTGTGGAAACCTGTGCCCCAAAGGGCATCCATGTAATGGTAGAAAAACCCCTGGCCGTTAACCTGGAACACGCCAAGAAAATGGAGGCCCTGGCCAAAAAACACCAGATCCATCTGCTTACCAATTATGAAACCTCCTGGTACCCTACCAATGTAAAGGCCAATGAACTGCTCAAGGAAGGCACCATAGGTGCCCTTAGAAAGGTAATTGTAAGGGATGGACACAAAGGACCCAAAAAAATAGGGGTAAGCCCAGAATTTTTAAACTTCCTGACCGATCCCAAACTTAACGGTGGCGGTGCCATAATGGACTTTGGGTGCTACGGGGCCAACCTAATGACCTGGATACAACAGGGCAAAAGACCCAATTCCGTGACTGCCGTAACCCAGCAGTTACAGCCGGAAAACAACCCCAAGGTAGACGACGATGCCACCATAATCCTTACCTATGACCGTGCCATGGCCATTTTGGAACCTTCCTGGAACTGGCCCATCGGCCGCAAGGACATGGAAATCTATGGGGAAAAAGGGGCTATCTACGCCGATAATAATCATGACCTCCGACTGCGGATTTCGCAAGGATACAGTGGTTATGAGGAGGAAATTTTTAAACTGGGGGAAAGGGATGCCCCCTATGACGAACCCTTTGCCCTGTTCGCTTCGGTGATCAGGGGCGAAACCAACTTGGAAAGGTACGACCCCTATTCTTTGGAAAACAATATGATTACCATGGAAATCCTGGAGGCCGCCGTACAAAGTGCAAAAACAAAACGTACCATTCCACTTAAAAACTAATGTTAAGTAACCGTAAAATGACTTCTCTACCCCGAAATGACGATCGATTGCCAGGTTGAACGGAGTCTAAATTGAAGTATTCAGAAACGGGTATTGAGTAGTGGGAATTGAGAATATAAATTCTGGAACCAAAAAACCGGATAGGCGCTTTTGTTGAAAGTTACTTACGGGAATTAAGCCTGTACAGTTCCTCCTTAAAACAGCAAAAGCCATACGAAACGTACGGCTTTTGCTGTTTTAATTTTTGTATTGCAGCCTGTTAGTCCGCCAATACTATTACTTTATTGTTCTTCATCTCAACGGTACCACTGCCAATTTCCAGAATGGTATCCCCATTGGAAGCTTTGGAAAATTTATCCGCATACACCTCGTCCAGAACTATATTGCCCTTTATCCTTACCTTTCCTTCCTGCAAAAGGGAAACGATGGGCGCGTGGTTGTTCAACATTTGAAATTCACCATCAATTCCGGGAACCGTTACGGCCGTAACTTCTCCGGCAAACAAAGTAGCCTCTGGTGATACAATTTCTAAATACATATCTTTTTAATATTCAGTATTCAGTATTCGGTATTCGGTCGCATCTTGCCGACCGTCAACTTATTACTGCCTACTCGTTTACGCTTCGGCAAGCATTTTCTCTCCGGCCTCGATAGCTTCTTCTATGGTCCCTTTAAGGTTAAAGGCCGATTCTGGAAGATGGTCCAACTCCCCGTCCATAATCATATTAAATCCTTTAATGGTTTCCTTAATATCTACCAAGACCCCTGGGATACCGGTAAATTGCTCCGCCACGTGGAACGGCTGGGAAAGGAAACGCTGTACACGTCTTGCCCTGCCCACGGCCAATTTATCCTCTTCGGACAATTCTTCCATCCCCAAGATGGCAATAATATCCTGAAGTTCCTTATAACGCTGCAATAACTCCTTTACCCTTTGGGCACAGGCGTAATGGTCCTTCCCTAAAATTTCGGCGGTCAAAATCCTTGAAGTGGAATCCAACGGATCTACCGCCGGATAAATCCCCAACTCCGCAATTTTACGGGACAATACCGTAGTGGCATCCAAGTGGGCAAATGTGGTTGCCGGAGCCGGATCCGTTAAATCGTCCGCAGGTACGTATACCGCCTGAACCGAAGTAATGGAACCTCTTTTGGTGGATGTAATACGTTCCTGCATGGCCCCCATCTCCGTGGCCAAGGTGGGTTGATAACCTACCGCTGACGGCATACGTCCCAAAAGGGCCGATACCTCGGAACCTGCCTGGGTAAAACGGAATATATTGTCCACGAAGAAAAGAACGTCCTTACCTTGACCCTCACCTGCACCATCACGGAAGTATTCCGCTATGGTCAATCCGGACAAGGCCACACGTGCACGGGCCCCGGGAGGTTCGTTCATTTGTCCAAAAACGAAGGTGGCTTTGGAATCCTTCATTACCTTTTTATCTACTTTGGACAGGTCCCATCCGCCTTCTTCCATAGAATGCAAAAAGTCGTCCCCATATTTTATAATACCGGACTCCAACATCTCACGAAGCAAGTCGTTCCCTTCACGGGTACGTTCCCCTACTCCGGCAAATACCGATAGTCCACCATGTCCTTTTGCAATGTTGTTGATCAATTCCTGGATAAGTACCGTTTTACCAACCCCGGCACCACCAAATAAACCGATCTTACCCCCTTTTGCATAAGGCTCGATCAAGTCGATCACCTTGATACCAGTAAACAGGACTTCCGTAGAAGTTGACAGATCCTCAAATTTAGGGGCATCCCTGTGAATCGGGAGACCGTCTTTACCGGCTTTTGGCAAATCTCCAAGTCCGTCAATAGCATCTCCAATTACATTAAATAGACGACCATAAACATCATCCCCTATGGGCATCTGGATGGCACTTCCCGTTGCTTCAACGGCAACTCCCCTGCTTAATCCATCCGTTGAATCCATAGAAATGGTCCTGACCGTATTTTCACCTACGTGCGACTGAACTTCCAAAATCAACTTGGAACCATCTTTATTAATGATTTCCAAAGAATCGTATATCTTGGGAAGGTCCGTTCCGGACTGAAATTCAACATCAACTACCGGGCCGATGATCTGGGAAACTTTACCTGTAACTTTAGACATTACTTGAGTGTTTACGTTTTACTGTTATCTTTAAAATAAAAACAGCGCGACATACCGCTTTGTTTTTAAGGCTGCAAAGATATGTTTTCCATCTTAAATTGGAAACTACTTTTTCCTTTTTTTACCAAGAAAAATGGCGTCCAAAAAATTGATGCCATTTTTAATTATATTCCCTACTTTGATATTATAACAAGTTATGGGTTAATGGTCCAGGAAACATAATATTGGGAACCAATATATCCGGTACCAAAGGCCGTGTAGTATTCATCTCCCAGGACATTGGAGGCCCCTAGTTTAAATGCCGATTTTATACTTGGGGCGTTATAGCTAATTTGTGCATCCACAACATGGTAGGCCGGGATTTGTCCGTTACCAAAAGTGGCTTCCCATAAATAGGTATCGCTCCATCTCCAGGCCACATTGAACCCAAAATTCTTGAATAGGGCCGTATTTCCAAAAGAGGCCTTTACCTTATGTTCCGGAGTATTGAAACTTGTCATAAAATCAGGGTCGTCCTCTTGATCAAAATCCAATTTGGCGTAGGTATAATTCATTCCTAGATCATAGTTGCCCCAAATTTTCATCTCAACCCCAAGGGCTGCCCCATAGGAATTTACTTTGGCATCGGTATTGGTATAGGACTGGTACCCCTGATAATCCCCACTTCCCAAGGCCACTATTGCTGCAGGTAACGGACCTCCCGGTGTAGGGACGGTCTGCGCAAGCTGAACATCCCCATAAAAAGGCACTACCACATTTTGCCCGGCCAGGAAGTCCTTATAGGCGTTATAATAGGCACTGACATCCAAAGTTACCTTGTTCAATTTGCCCCGATAACCAACTTCATAGGAAGTTACCTGTTCCGGTTTTACAAAGTCCGGATTTGCAATGACCAGGTCCGCCGGATTTCTACTGGCGGCAAAGGCCATGGCCGAACTTGCCGTAAAAGAATTATTATAGATCCCTTCTCCACTAAAATCGATGGTAGGACTGCCGATTATGGCCGTTCCGGTCGGACTTAGATCAAAAGTCCTGACATCCCTGGCCGGGTTGTCCGGGGCACTGCCCACCAATATACCCCTGCCCGCATTAAGCCCAATATACAAATCCTGTGTAGTGGGATTTCTAAATCCTGTCTGATAGGATGCCCTTAAATTGTGGTTGCCACTTTCACCTGCCGTATATCCCAAGGACACCCTTGGGGAAAAGAATCCATCGAACAATTCGGATTTGTCATAACGCAAGGAAGCTGTCAGTTTTAAACGGTCATCCTCCATAAACTTCTTTTGCACCTGGCTATAAAGTCCATATTCGGAATAGCTGATAGGTCCGTCGGCATCCGTATATATTGTTCCGAAAGAATTTAAACGGTACTGTCTATAGGATCCGCCCAACTGAATCTCGGCAAAATCGATCAAATGGCTTAAATTATAATTGGCATCGACATGATAGAATTTGGAATTATCCTGAAACTTGGATCCCTTGGTTAGGTCCGGATCGTTGGTTACCCTATTGAAAGCACTTTCAAATTCAGGGGTTCCCGGAAGGTAACGTCCCGTATCGGCCGCCTGTCTGGCCAAAAGATGCGCTTGTTCGGCAGGAACATTTTGGGATACGGCACCTACATAGGTGCCCACATACTGTCCAAACCAAGTACTGTTATCTTTCCAAATATTATTAACGTTTACCCCCGTAAAAACCATATCATAGGAATCTCCGGCCTTATCTTCGTTAAAATAACCCCTTACAAAGAAATGATCGTTCCTAATTTCCAATTTATGCTGCTGCATAAAAAAACCATTAATATTATACCTATTCGTTCCCTGATAAATGGTATTTCCCTTGCCTACTTTTCCCACATAGGCTATTTCAAGGTCATTGGCAAAAGGACGATAATAGAGGCCCCAATCCGCCTTGATGCTTTCCGCTTTGTAATCCGTAAGATCCCCCTCGTCGTAACCTGTCCTACTTACTACTTGGGAAGGAACCAAAGGTAGCGCGGCAGGATTTAAAAGCCCCCCATCTACCAATGCCGCTGCCACTACCTGCATGTTTTCCGAAACCTCGTCACCATACACATTTATACCATCATAATCCGTCGAGGCCCTGGTGGCCCCGCCACCTACCTTGCCCATTTCATTGTTTGCCGCCCAGTCCGTTCCCGTTAAAAAGGAAAAATTGACCTTTCCTGCAAACTTATCACTGAACTTATGGGCCGCCCGGATACCAAAATCGGTATAGGCATTATCCCCGGCCGCCTTTTGTGAAGTAATTCCTCTTTTGGCATAGGCACTTATGCCCGAATAATCAAAAGGATTTTTACTTCGCATAAAAAGTATTCCGTTAAAGGCATTTGCCCCGTACAGGGCGGAAGATGCCCCGGGAAGCAGCTCAACACTGAGCACATCGGTCTCGATCATCCCAATAAGGTTGCCCATTGGGAAGTTAAGGGCCGGGGTAGAATTGTCCATACCATCTACCAACTGCATAAAACGCGTGTTGGCGAAAGTGGCAAAACCCCTTGTATTGATTGCCTTGAATGTTAAACTATTGGTATTGATGTCCACCCCCTTTAAATTCTCCAAACCATCATAGAAATCGGCCGAGGCCGTATTCTGGATATCCCTAAGTCCAAACCTTTCCACGGTAACAGGGGACTCAAATATACGTTCAGGGGTTCTGGAGGCAGAGATGACCACCTCGTCCAAATTGGTTTGCTCTTCGTTTAAGACAACCGAAATGGTTTGATCGTTTTGTGTGATACCTACCGTAGAAGCAACAAAACCAATACTGGTAATATTTAAGGTAAAGGGAGGATTCTCACTGGTGTTCAATAAAAAATTTCCATCAAAATCGGTTACTGTTCCAATGGCTTTCCCCACAATTACAATATTGGCCCCGGGTACGGGGTCATTATTTTGGTCCACCACATTCCCTTTAATAGTCGTTTGTGAATACATCAACATCCCAAACATGAAAAAGAATAATAGAAGTATTGATCTCATAAGGTTTTGAGTTTTTGAGTTAAATTAGTATTGAATAAAGGCAAGATATCATCTAATAGCCAATATACATTAATTTTCAAATTAACCATACGAAAATCAAATAAATTATGCATGCATAGTATTTTTTATTCAAAATTTAACATTTATTAATGCCAATCTGATAAAAAATAAGTTATAAAAAAATGATATCCATCAATAGCGGCCCTTTTGGAGCACCATCAATGGATATCAATATAATTTTATTTGAAGGGCTTCTATTCCACCGTTACCGATTTGGCCAGATTACGGGGCTGATCTACATTACAGCCTCTCATAACCGCAATATGATAGGATAATAATTGGAGAGGAATAGTAGTCAATAAGGGGGTCAGGCTCTCCAGGGTTTCCGGAATTTCTATAACATGGTCCGCCAAAAGCTTTACCTGCTCGTCACCTTCGGTAACCACAGCGATAATTTTACCCTTTCTGGATTTTATCTCCTGAATATTGCTTACCACTTTTTCATAATGCCCTTTATTCGTTGCAATGACCACCACGGGCATATGTTCATCTATTAAGGCAATTGGTCCATGCTTCATTTCTGCCGCAGGATAGCCCTCGGCATGTATATAACTAATTTCCTTTAATTTTAATGCCCCTTCCAAGGCTACGGGAAAGTTATAGCCCCTTCCCAAGTACAGGCAGTTGGCAGAATCCTTATAGACATTGGATATTATTTCTACCAGCGGGTTGGAAAGCAGGGCCTTTTCCACTTTGGAGGGAATATTTTCCAATTCTGTTAGATGTTCATGGAAACGGGTCTTGTTAAAAATCCCTTTTTCCTTGGCCAATTTTAGGGCCAACAAGGTCAACACCGTTATTTGCGTTGTAAAGGCCTTGGTCGAGGCCACTCCAATTTCCGGACCGGCGTGGGTATAGGCCCCTGCATCGGTCTCCCTGGCTATGGAAGAACCTACCACATTACACACCCCAAAGACAAAGGCACCCTTTTCCTTGGCCAATTTAATGGCCGCCAAGGTATCTGCCGTTTCCCCGGACTGGGAAATGGCAATAAGCACGTCCTTATCCGTAATAACGGGGTTTCTATAACGGAACTCCGAAGCGTATTCCACTTCTACCGGAATCCGGGCCAAATCCTCAAAAATATACTCTGCCACCAATCCTGCATGCCAGGAAGTACCACAGGCCACAATTATAATACGGTTGGCATTCAAAAATTTTTCCAGATTATCGTCTATCCCCGCCATTTTAATTATCCCTTCCCTGGCCAACAGGCGTCCGCGATAGGTATCCAAAATGGCCCTTGGCTGTTCGTAGATCTCCTTTAACATAAAGTGGTCAAAACCACCCTTTTCAATCTCCTCAAGATTAAGTGCCAATTCCTGGATGGAAGGATAGGCAATGGCATCGTCCTTTATTTTTCTCAATTTAATTTCCTTCCCCAATCTAATGACCGCCATTTCCCCATCTTCCAAATAAATGGCATTGTTGGTGAATTCTATAAAGGGTGAGGCATCGGACGCTATAAAAAATTCGTTCTCCCCTACTCCTATGGCCAACGGGCTCCCCAACTTGGCCACCACTATTTCATCTGGTTTTTGCTTATCAAAAACAGCTATGGCATATGCCCCGACCACCTCGTTCAAAGCAATTTGAACCGCTTTTCCAAGTTTAACGCCTTCCTTGCGCTTCACTTCCTCTATAAGGTTTACCAATACTTCCGTATCGGTTTCCGAAGAAAAAGTATAGCCCCTTTTGGTCAATTCCTTCTTTACGGAATCATAATTCTCTATAATCCCATTATGGATAATTACCAAATCGCCGGAATTGGAATAATGCGGATGCGAGTTAACATCGTTCGGGACACCATGTGTAGCCCATCTTGTATGGCCTATTCCCAGTTTCCCCTCCAAGGGAATGGTACTTTTTGCCTTATTGTTTAGATCCTCCACCTTCCCTTTGGTCTTGGATAAATTTATTTCGTTGCCATCGTACAGGGCAATGCCCGCACTGTCGTATCCCCTATACTCCAAACGCTGAAGTCCTTTAATAATTATGGGATAGGCATCCCTATGCCCAATATACCCTACAATTCCACACATATCTCAAAGTTTAATGGTTAAGTAACTAACAAAAGGTTTTAAATAACAAATATAACTCCTTGTTATTTAAAACCTTTCATCTTTTGGTTCATCAACCTAAAAATACTATAAGTGGTATTTTTCCGGCTTTTAATTTGCCTTGGTATAGAAAATTTCGAGTTTCAATTTTTTCCCCTCCTGCCCACTGGGCAAATTATCACTGCCGTAGAGCACTGTCCCGAAAGGATTTATGGCGGACATAACGGGCACTACCCCTTCCGTAGCATTGGCCAGCATGGCCTTTCCGGCAGAAGTAACCCTGATATCGGAAGTCAATGTAAGGTTTAAGGTGGCATTGGTAGAATCCCTTACTATAATGTCGTTGATATAATTGGTGATCTTAATTTTATAGCGTTGCCCTTTGCCGCTTTCCTTGTATAGATTACCGTCATAATTCGTAAAATTCCCAGCGTTGTAATCTTCCTCCGATTCCAAAAATTGATTGTAGACCGGTGCATTGGTGTTATCCTTGAACAAATACAATTTGGAAGGCTCAATAACGGTCCCTGCTGCATCCAAAGAATTCCTATCCACATAAAAAACCAAATTGGCCTCATTTATTATCCAATTCTTGGCCTTGATCTGATTTATTATTTCAGTACCGTTCACCTCATCAAAAAGCTTGATCTGTGCAAAACTACCGGCCCCGCCCTTCAAATAAATTTTTGAAGCGTTCGACCCATTGTCCATACCATTGACAATTTCAGCAGGGTAGGCCTCATTAATAAAGGTATTCACCGCATTACCCAATATACTACCGGTACTACTATCCCTTCTTGTGAAATACAGGACAAATTCCCTCTCATTTTGAATAATGGTCGTATCGGCCGAACTGGTTACACTGTCGTATTTATATTTAACGGTGATATTCCCTTGTGTAATGTCCAACAATAACAAAACATCGTCCGGAACGGACATATGGACCCCTCTAAAAAAATTGGCAAAATTGGCCTGACTCAACAGCTCGGATGAACCTTCCTTATCCAGAATATTCTCTTGAAAAAATGCTTTGTTCAGGCTTACCCTGATACCTGGGGCAATCCTGGTAGGTGCTTCCTCGGATTCGTCCACATCTTCCGTTTCGGGATCGTCTTCCTTAAAGATCAACTGCTCTACATTACTGACCTGGACAGGTCCATCAAATAAAACGTCCGATACAAAGTCCGGAGAAAATTGTTGGGATGAATAATATTGCTGGGCTTCCTGAAAATTGGTACTGGGATCCAGGTCCCTTAAGAAATAGGTAGACCGTTCCACCTTAAAATTAAAGGATTCCGGAATTTGCCCATTAACATCAAAAATACTATCCAGATCATATTTTACGGGAAACCTGTTTACAGCGGTATCATCGTCCAAATTGTCATTCGTCCCATCCCCATCCGTATCCTTATTTAATGGGTCGGTACCCAAGGCCTTTTCCTGAACATCGGTTAAGGTATCCCCGTCACTATCACTGTTAGGGTCTTCGGGATCGGCATCAAACTCGTCCGCAACACCATCCAGGTCCTTATCCCCTTTGGGATTGGTCAAAAAAGGAATGAACAATATAACCTCTTCCACCGTCTCGTTCTCTTTAATGGTCAAAGCACTGGAATCCGTATCGGCAGTTTCTTCCACTTTCGCGGAATAACTCCCAAAAGTAGGGTTGCTTACGGGCAATTGTACCTGAGTGGTTATTCTGGCTTCCGTTTTACCGTATATTGGGTCTACGTAGTTCCCTATCTGATACACCGGTAATTTGTTGGTCCTGACCGCTTCTATCTTTTTATTGTAGGCAAATACATCGTAAACCGCCTTGCCGGCCGTAAATGGCTCACCACCTACCACGCCACTGCCCACGGTAGTCAAATCCTCCTCACAGGACCCCAGGAACGCAACAAGGAACACACCTACCACAGTAGGCAATTTTAATCTGTTCAGTAAATTCATTTAGATTATTTTAATACTTTGGTGTTATAAAAATTCATGTAAGCCTCCTCAAATTCCTGTAAAGGGAAAAATGGCAAAACAGGTTTTTCTAGCTTGGATATGTAGTCTTCCAATTCCGCTGGAATATCTTTTGCGGCTAAAATAACAGCATCGGCATAATCCACAGCAACCTTTAACAAATTATTATAATTGGGATCTTCAAGCGCTTTTATATTTTCTTCGGGAACACCGTCGAAGGCAATCTTTTTAATGAGGTCCTTATCCAGGGTGCCATCAAAACCCTGTCCATAAACGGACATAACGATCCTGCTATCGGAAAACAAAGGTTCGTCTGCATAGAATTTTTTAAGATAGAGCGGCAACAAAGAGGCCATCCAGCCATGAACGTGTATAATATCCGGAGACCAATTTAATTTCTTGACCGTCTCCACCACTCCCTTGGCAAAGAAAATGGCCCTTTCATCATTATCGGGAAACAATTTGCCGTCCTCATCGGTAAAGGTTGCCTTCCTTTTAAAGTACTCGTCATTATCAATAAAATACACCTGGATACGCTCCCTGGGAATGGAGGCCACTTTTATGATCAATGGCATATCCATATCATTAATCACCAAATTCATCCCGGACAACCTGATTACCTCGTGCAATTGATGTCTACGCTCATTTATATTCCCAAACCTTGGCATAAAAATCCTTATCTGGCCACCATTGCTATTGACCATTCTTGGGGTTTCGTAAGACATTAAGGAAACTTCGTTCTCTGGTAGATAGGGTACTAATTCTGAAGATACAAACAATATCTTTTTGCCATTCATAAAAGCAATATTTTATTAATAGAGTAAGAGAAAGTGCAAAATTACAAAAATTATGCAGATTAGCAGTAATTATAGTAAGTTTGCTCTCTTTTAAGTAAAACGAATGCAGCTGATTAACACCAAAAAGGAACTTAGGTCCTATCTATCCTCCCTCCCAAAAACCAAAACTATCGGTTTGGTCCCCACAATGGGGGCATTGCATATGGGGCATATCTCCCTGGTCAAAAAATCGGTTGAAGAAAACGGGCTCACCCTGATAAGCATTTTCGTTAACCCCACCCAGTTCAACAACAAGGAAGACTTGGAAAAGTACCCGAGTACTTTGGAGGCCGATTTGGCCCTATTAAAAACAGTTTCGGATGACCTGGTAGTTTTTGCCCCTTCCGCCACCGAAATGTATTCCGGTGAAATTATCTCCAAAACATATGACTTTGAGGGATTGGAAAATGTGATGGAAGGGGAATTCAGAAAAGGACATTTTGACGGTGTAGGAACCATTGTTGAAAAGCTATTACGCCTCATCATGCCCACCAGGGCATACTTTGGCGAAAAGGATTTTCAACAACTTCAGATCATCAAAAAACTGGTAAAAACAGTCCGGTTGCCAATAGAGATCATAGGCTGCCCCATTGTTAGGGAAACCAACGGATTGGCCATGAGTTCCAGGAACGAACGATTGGATACGGAATTAAGGCAAGAGGCCGGTTTTATCTACAAAACCCTAAAAGCTGCCAAACATAAATTTGGCACGAAAAGTGCTAATTTTACAGTGGATTGGGTAAAAAAACAATTTATGGCCCATCCAAAACTAACCTTGGAATATTTTAAGATTGCGGATGTAGACCAACTGAAGCCGGTTAAAAGAAAAGACAGAAATCTAAAATATAGGGCCTTTATCGCCGTTTATGCGGGAGGTGTTAGACTAATAGACAACATTGCCCTTTAAAAATTCCAAAATGCCGACCGTAATGAAAATGGATATCCAATTGGCAGATAATGATTAACTTTGTCCCATGCAAATAGAAGTAGTAAAATCCAAAATACACCGTGTAAAGGTGACCGGTGCCGACCTTAATTATATTGGGAGCATTACCATTGATGAGGATTTGATGGACGCGGCCAACATAATTAGGGGCGAAAAGGTACAGATTGTCAACAACGACAATGGCGAAAGGCTGGAAACCTATGCCATTCCGGGGGCCAGGGGCAGTGGCGAGGTTACCTTGAACGGGGCTGCCGCCAGAAAGGTAGCGGTTGGCGATGTTCTAATTTTGATCACCTATGCGACCATGGATATTGAACTGGCCAAGAAATTCAACCCATCCTTGGTTTTCCCCAATGAGGATACCAATCTTTTGACCTAGGTTTGAAGTCCTCCATCAAGAATACCCTAAAAACAATACTCCCCATCCTGTTGGGCGTTTTTTTGGTTTGGTATTCCTATTATTCCACTTCTGCCGAAGACAGATCGGAAATAATCCGTTACATAAAAAATGCCGATCCTTTTTGGGTAGGGGTATCCGTTATTTTGGGGATCCTTACACACCTGTCCCGAGCAGTAAGATGGAATTATTTGTTGCAGCCATTGGGCTATAGGCCAAAACTTTTCAACAACATATTGATCATATTGACTTCTTATTTTACCAACCTGGGAATACCCAGATCAGGGGAAATATGGAGGGCCACGGCCTTGGCCACCTACGAGCATGTTCCTTTCCAAAAAGGATTCGGGACCATTGTAACGGAAAGGGTCATTGATCTGGTGATGCTGTTCCTTATCGTTGCCATAGCACTGTTCCTGCAAACCGAAATTATTTGGAGCTTCCTTCAGCAAAAGGGTTTTAATCTTATATTGTTATCGGTGCTACTTTTTTCCGGGATTTTGATCCTGTCCCTGGGGATGTATGTGTTAAAAAAATCGAAATCGAAATTTGCCCTAAAACTAAAAACATTTTTGAGGGGCCTTTTGGAGGGCATCCTCAGTATTTTTGAAATGAAGAACAAATGGGGATTTGTTCTTCACACCCTATTTATTTGGTTGGCCTATATAGCCATGTTTTGGGTAATAAAATATACGGTATTGGAAACCGTGGACCTAAGCATAAGTCAGTTATTGGTCGCTTTTGTGGCAGGGGCATTTGCCATGTCCGCCACCAATGGGGGCATAGGCATTTATCCCATTGCCGTTAGCAGTGCCCTGGCCATTTTCGGAATTGGCAAGGTTTCAGGGGATGCTTTTGGCTGGATCATGTGGATTTCACAAACTTTAATGATAGTCGTTTTTGGCGCAATATCTTTTCTGATTTTACCGTTATGGAACAGAAATAAATAGGCTTCCAATGCCCAAATACTGTTCTATGCAACGTTTTTTTACTTTATTGGCCCTGTTGGTCTGTTTTGCCGGCAAGGCGCAGCTGACCCAGGAAATATTCGAATCCTTCAAGTTACAGGAACGAAGGGACGTACAATACTATTTCCCTGAAAGTTACACCGCAGAAAAAAAGTACCCCATCATCGTAGTACTCGATGCGGAATACCTTTTTGACCAGGTGGTGGCCAACGCAAAGTTTTACAGTAATTTTCACGGCATGCCCGAAGCTATCGTAGTTGGCGTAAACCAATCCAAAAACAACCTAAGGAACGAAGATTGCGGCTTTGATCCGGATAGTGGCCTCCCTACAGAAAAAGGCAAACTCTTCTTCGAATTTTTGGGGATGGAGCTTATTCCCTATTTGGAAACCAAATTCAGTACGGCCCCCTTTAAAATGTTCGTGGGCTATGATATCACCGCCAATTTTGGAAATTTTTATCTTTTCAAGGACGATTCCCTATTTAACGCCTATATCAGTATTTCACCCTATTTGGCCCCGGAAATGGAAACAAGGTTGCCTTCCAGACTATCTGTAATGAAAAAGAAAATTTTCTACCAATTGATCCTGGAAGGCGAAAAGAGTGAAAACAACAACAGGATATTGGCCCTGAACCAAACATTGAAGGATATACAGACAGATAATCTACGTTACTTTTTTGACCAATACGGGAATGCCGACCATATTTCTGTAGCTACCTATGGCATTGGGAAAGCGTTCGACAATATCTTCGGCATGTTCAAACCCATAAGTCCAAAGGAATACAAAGAAAAAATACTGACCTCGGACGAACCCGTGTTCAAGTATTTGGAAGACAAACAGGCCTCCATAGAAAACCTGTTCGGCTTTAGAAAAACAACCAGTCTCAACGACATTATGGCCATTTATGCCGCCTCCAGAAAAAAAGAGGACTTTGAATCCCTGAAGCCCTTATCCGACCTGTGCAAAAAAGAGTATCCCGATACCATGCTGGGCTTTTATTTTGAAGGGGAATATTACGAACAACTGGGAGAACCCAAAAAGGCCCTTCGGACTTTTGAAAAGGCGTTTGGCATGGAAGAAATAGATTTTCTTACCAAAGAAATGGCCTTGGAAAAAATTGATGCCCTTAAGGCCGATTTTGGGTATTGAAAGGATTTTTGGTGTAAAGGAGATGTAGGTAATGGTTGTTATACAGTTGTTACCTCCCCTCCCACTTGAACAAAACGCTCAAAAAAAATTGAAATTTTGTCCCCATATTGAAAATTCAATCGTCATTAAGTTGTATTTTAAAAAATTATAATAAAATGAAAGAATTTGCATTAATTTTCAGACTAAAGGACATTTCGGACTTCAAACCTTCGCCAGAGCAAATGCAGGAGCGCATGAATTGGTTGGGCAGTATTGCGGCACAAAACAAGCTGGTGGACAAAGGAAATACACTATTACCCATTCAGGGAAGTGCCAAGACCGTGAGACCGGACAATGTGGTAACAGACGGGCCTTATACCGAAATCAAGGAGTTTATCAGTGGCTATATAGTTGTACGGGCCGAGAACATTGACGAAGCCGTGGAAATGGCCAAAGGAAACCCTGTTTTCAAAATTGGGGGAAATATTGAAGTAAGGGAAATTCTGATAAAATGATACACGTAACAGTTTCATATCAGGTAAAGCCGGAATTTGTATCGGAGAACAAAGCCAATATACATAAATTCCTGAAGGATTTTAAGACATTGGACACTTCCAAATTTGAATACCGTGTTTTTTTAAAAGAAAACGGAAAAACCTTCGTTCACACCTCAAGTTATGTTGACGGGTCAGTTCAGAATAAGATTTTGAATGTTCCTTCATTCCTTGAATTTCAGCGAAGACGCGATGAAAGCGGATTGAACAACTCACATCAGGTGGAAATCCTGGAACGTATAGGCGGAACAAATCAATCGCTATAAAAACAATGGGGTCTTCGGGGTCATATAAAGAACTTTTACCACACTTGTTCCGAGAAGAATATGCGAAAATGACGGCCGTTTTGTGCCGTCATTTTGGTTTAGAACATATTGGGGTTGCCGAAGATATTGCGAGCGACACCTTTCTAAAGGCTTCGGAGCATTGGGCAATAAACGGAATCCCCGAAAATCCAATAGCTTGGCTTTATACGGTTGCCAGGAACAAGGCCAAAGACTATTTCAAACACCTTTCGGTTTTTGAAACCAAAATCAAGAACGACATAAAATCAGATAGGCCCAAACAGGAAAACGATTTTGAGTTTCACGAACACGTTATTTCGGACAGTCAGTTGGCAATGATCTTTGCCGTATGCAATCCTTCGAACAATTCCGAAAGTCAAATTGCTTTGGCACTTCAGATTCTTTGTGGATTTAGCGTGGAAGAAATTGCCAATGCGTTTATCACCAAAACAGAAACCATAAAAAAGCGATTGCAACGGGCAAGAAACAATCTTCGCAACGATAATTTCCAAATCAAAACATTGGCCAAAAGTGAAATACGATCAAGACAGGAAACGGTTTTACAAACATTGTACTTGCTGTTCAACGAAGGTTATTTTTCAAAATCGAACAACCAATTCATCCGAAAGGAACTTTGCTCCGAGGCAATTAGGTTAAATTTGATATTGACAGAAAACCCGTTAACCAATACGCCACAAACAAACGCTTTGTTGGCGTTGATGTGTTTTCAAAGTTCCCGGATTGAAGCTCGAACCAACGAAAAAGGCGAAGCCATACTTTTTAACGAGCAGGACAAAGACCAATGGGACAAATCGCTCATTGAAAAAGGAAATTATTTCTTGGTAAACGCCACGAACGGAAACGAAATTTCAAAATATCATTTGGAAGCAGGAATTGCTTATTGGCATACTACGGACAACAAAGACAAATGGAAAAATATTCTGCAACTATACAACCAACTGATATTAATTGAATATTCGCCCATAACCGCCTTGAACAGAACCTTTGTTTTTTCAAAAGTTTACGGACACGAAAAAGCGATTCTGGAAGCTGGGAAATTAAATCTTTCCGATAACAATCAATATCATGAACTATTAGGTTACCTATATGGCAAATCGGATATTCAAAAAGCAATTGAACATTATGAAAAAGCCATAAAATTGACAAAATCGAACACAGAAAAACGAACATTGAAAAAAGAAATCGAGCGACTTAATGAACTCGATTAAACTTTTTACATATTACCTTAAACCAAAAGGGAACAAAGAAATTTCCGACTTAATTAAAGTTTTATCAGGGCAGATGACAAAAATAAAAAACCTTCCGCACGATCGAACATAAGACTCCACCAATATACTGATAGACCATACACCACCACATATCCAATATGGAGCAGACCAAACTTACGGGTCTTGTCCTCCTAAACGGAAAGGCAGGTATACGGTAGTAGGTATACTGAGGGGCTCAATGCCATACAAGAAACACTACCCCGATTAGTATCGGCCCCGCTTTAAACTAAGCCCACAAATACCCAATTCCTTTTCAAACTTCTTATTACCTTAGCGCAAACCATAATTTGAATAATGGCCAAAACAAAAACCGCTTTTTTTTGCCAGCATTGCGGAACGCAGTATGCCAAATGGATAGGACAATGCGGAGCCTGCAAACAATGGAACACCGTTGTGGAAGAAGTAGTCCAGAAAGAGGAGAAAGTTTCCTGGAAAAGCGCTTCCCCAGCTTCAAAAAAAATTGCAAAACCCTTACGGGTCAATGAAATCAGTACCGACAAGGAAATAAGGCTCAACACTTTCGATCTGGAGTTCAACAGGGTCTTGGGCGGAGGGTTGGTCCCCGGTTCCCTGACCCTTTTGGGCGGGGAACCGGGCGTTGGAAAAAGTACCTTATTACTACAGATAGCCCTTAAACTTCCCTATAAAACCTTATATGTATCCGGGGAAGAGAGCCAAAAACAAATTAAAATGCGTGCCGATCGCATTTACCCCAACAGTGAAACCTGTTTTATACTGACCGAGACCAAAACCCAGAATATCTTTCAACAGATAGAGGCCACCGAACCCGATATTGTGGTCATCGATTCCATACAGACCCTGCATACGGATTATATTGAATCCTCGGCAGGCAGTATTTCCCAGATACGCGAATGCACTGCGGAACTTATCAAATTTGCCAAGGAAACGAATACTCCCGTTGTACTCATTGGCCATATCACCAAAGACGGCACCATTGCCGGACCCAAAATATTGGAGCATATGGTAGATACTGTATTACAATTTGAGGGCGATAGAAATTACGTGTACCGCATCCTTAGATCCCTTAAAAACCGTTTCGGATCTACTTCCGAACTGGGGATCTATGAAATGCAGGGCAGCGGCCTGAGGGAAGTCAACAATCCGTCCGAGATCTTAATCTCAAAGAACGACGAAGGCTTAAGCGGCACCTCCATTGCATCTACTGTTGAGGGTATGCGCCCGTTAATGATAGAAATACAGGCCTTGGTAAGTACGGCGGTATATGGCACCCCACAACGCTCTACCACCGGCTACAATGCAAAGCGATTGAACATGCTTTTGGCGGTCCTGGAAAAAAGGGCCGGATTTAAGTTGGCGGCCAAGGATGTTTTTCTCAATATCACCGGAGGAATTTCCGTAGACGACCCTGCCATTGATCTGGCCGTAATTGCGGCCATCCTCTCCAGCAACGAGGACATTCCCATAGAAAAAGGGGTCTGTTTTGCCGCCGAAGTAGGTCTTGCCGGAGAAATAAGACCGGTACAACGTATAGACCAACGTATTCTGGAAGCGGAAAAATTGGGCTTCGGCACTATCTACGTTTCCAAAAACAACAAGATCACCTTAAAGAATACCCGGATCCGAATACAGTTGGCATCGAAGATAGAAGATGTGGCCCATGGTCTGTTCTCCTAACCGACCGGTTAGGTATTCGCTATTTTTTTGAATTGAACATCCTCGCCAGAACCAACATTAATACCACGACCACAACAATTAGGCCCAGCTGCCAAAAACCTACTTTTAAAAAAATTATCGCTGTCATCTCCTTAAGGGGCCGGATTTGGAATTTCATTGTGTATGGCCTCAATGCCCTGAAGTACTTCCTCACTTAATTGCACTTCTATACTCCCTATATTTTCCTTAAGCTGGTCCATTGTGGTGGCACCAATGATATTGGACGTTAAAAATGGTCTCGAATTTACAAATGCCAGTGCCATTTGCACCAAGGACAATCCGTTTTGCTGCGCCAGTTTATAATATTTTTGGGTAGCCTGTACAGCCGGCCCGCTACTGTATCTATTGTAATTTGGAAATAGGGTAACACGGGCATTCTCCGGCTTTCTCCCCCCCAAGTACTTGCCGCTCAATGTACCGAAACCCAAAGGGGAATAGGCCAACAGGCCCAAATTTTCACGATGCGAGATTTCGGCAAGGCCCACTTCAAAAAGCCTGTTCAACAGATTATACGGATTCTGTATGGTAATCATCCTGGGCAGACCGGCATGAACCTTGCTTTCCTCCAAGTACCGCATAGCTCCCCAAGGAGTTTCATTGGAAATACCCACATGCCTGATCTTACCTTCCCGAATCAGATCTCTCAAGGTTTCTAAAATCTGATGGATATTGTCCTCCCAATGGTCATGGCTACTATGTTTATATCCCCTTTTTCCGAAAAAATTGGTAGTTCGGTCCGGCCAATGCAACTGGTACAGATCCAGATAGTCTGTCTGCAACCGACTTAAACTGCCTTCCACGGCCGATGTAATGGTTTCCCGATTGATTCCCGTAGTTCTGATGAACTTGGACATTTCACCCCTTCCTACGATCTTGGATGCCAAAATTACCTTATCGCGGTTCTTTTTCTTTTTAAACCAATTTCCGATAATCCTTTCGGTATCCGCATAGCGTTCCTTTGTTGCCGGAATGGGATACAATTCTGCCGTATCAAAAAAATTAATGCCCTGCTCCAGGGCATAATCCATTTGTTGGTGACCCTCCTCTTCCGTATTTTGCCGGCCCCAGGTCATAGTACCAAGGCAAATTTTACTTACTTCTATTTCGGTATGGGGGAGATAGGTATATTTCATTCAGGTAATTTTTAAGTGTAAAAAAAATGATTAATATCAACTAAAGCAAATAAAAAAATAATCGTACCATATTCCTCCATCTAATAAAACAGGCATTCTTTAGGAATGTTAGGAATGCAAATGAACTATGTAATTAAATTATATATCTGCCTTTGCCTATGGCTTATTGCAAAAATATTTTCAGAAGCTAAAGCGAGATGTAGGAAAGTGCACACCCACCCAACTTCGTTCCCCACACCTAAAATACTTTCAAAAAACTCAAAAGGTTGCTTTACAAAATCTCCCCACTTGGCAAGGGAAGGAGCCCCTTAATTTTGTCATTACGGGATTGCCTAGACATTAGATGCCAGGTATCAGACTTTACAAATTTCACGGTTACCTTAAAACAGTAAATTAGATCCCCATCTTGTTTAGGCAAGTTCCAATCAAGTTAGCCCAATATCTGATCAAAATAGTACTCTTATTTGGTCTGGACAAGGAAAAGAAGTTGGGGGAAAGAGTAAATTCCGGTTGCGGCCATTACCTTGCCCAGCTCCCCATAATTAAAAACACAAGTCCCCAAAACTACATCCAAAAGACTGTCTTGATTAAGATCCCCGACCTCCATTGTTAGCCACTTACCATGAATATTCTCTGAAATAAAGGAGGAGGTAAAATTTAATCCCCCTTTATTGGAAAGATATACAAAGCTTTCCTTTGGATTTTTTAAGGCCCCATAGCTATTGAAAAAAGATATTGCCACTATGTCCAGATCCCCGTCATTATCAAAATCCCTGGCCATAGCCTTACTACAGTCGTACATTGGATAAAAAAAGCTTTCTTCAAAATTATCTTCACCATCGTTCAAATAAATTCGTATCCCATGATAAGGTTTGTCTATAGCGGAAAAATCACGATTGTCCCCATTGGTCACCAGTAGGTCCTCATAACCATCATCATTAAAATCTGCCATCTCAAAATAACTAACTCCATGGACCGGGTTAAATTGCAATATGGTTTTTTCTTCAAACTCTCCATTACCTTTATTATAAAAAATAATAATTTGTTCATTGGCCTGTGCCATTAGAGCAACAATATCTAACTTTTTATCCCCATTAAGATCTTTTAATTCAACTCTGGTAGCTCCAGGTATGTTTTTCAGAATATGCTCCTTTGACTGAATGCCCCCTTCAAACCAAGACAATTTGCCCCCATAATTCCCAAAACTACAAATTACGACATCCTTTTTATCGTCCATATCCAAATCCCCGGTCGCAAAATTAACCGGCCTGACCAGGTTGGGGATAGTTTCCTTTATCGTACTCTTGGCACCTGGCTTGCCCAATTGGGACATTGCCCCCGACCTTTCATCTGTAGGCCCCATTTTTCCAAGTGTCAATACTGTTGGAGGAGCATTTTCCTCAAATTCAATATCACTTGCCGGACTACTTAACTTCCAACTTTTTTTAACCTTACCTTTACTGTTAAGAACGAATAAATCATGATAATCCCCTACATACAACTCAGAAGCCTTTGGGTCAAATTTTAAAAGAGTAATTTGAGGCAGTATATTATCGCTAACAGAAATGTATTTGGTCTTAAAAGGAAAACTTCCCTTTTCTTCCTGGACGATCTTGTCCTGTTTGGGTAAATTTTGAGGGGATTCCACAGTATAATAATCAACTATCCGCTGCCAATCTTCTATGGGAATCATAGGAGAATCGGGGTAAACAGTTAATTCTTTTGCAGTACTTTCCGTTGCAGAATCCATTCCCTTATAGGGGTCATCCCCAATATTTCTAATCCCTAACCTCATGCCCATATCGGGCAAAACGCTATTTACCCATGTTGTTTTATCCAATAGATCCGGTTCTGGAAACTTATGACACATTTGACAATAACGTTGCGCCAACTCCTTACCCGATAACTCAAGTTTGGATTTCTGTTTAATAGGTGGCAACATATTTTTCCCCTGGAAAAATAGCATAATACCTATCAATGCCGTACCCAGGGTAACAATTAACCTAAAAATATCCCCTCCTCTTACCATTCCTAACTTATTACTCAAATTAAAACTAATGCCTATAACAAAACCTTCAAATTCACGATTTAATTAAAAATAACGACTTCCATTGCTATCTAAACCCACTTTTTATAGGATGGGACTACTCCAACTCCACGAGAATGGGACAATGGTCACTATGAACGGCCTGCGACAAA
>CBFGWQ010000048.1:0-21345 GCA_965652575.1 uncultured Arenibacter sp.
CATGTCCGAAACAATTTGTTGGGGTATTCCGTAGCAGAAATCTTAAAAGCTTCCGGGAAGAAGGTCTATAAGACCCAGATCATTAACGATAGGGGGATACACATCTGTAAAAGTATGCTTGCCTGGCAGCGCTTTGGCAATGGGGAGACTCCTGAGAGTACCGGGCTTAAGGGGGACAAATTGGTGGGGAACTATTATGTGGCGTTTGACAAGGCCTATAAGGCAGAGGTCGGGACCATGATTTCTAATGGAATTGATGCGAAAGTGGCGGAAAAAGAGGCACCCATTCTATTGGAAGCTCAGGAAATGCTTAGAAAATGGGAGGCCGGCGATGAAGAGGTGGTAGGTCTGTGGAGAAAAATGAACCAATGGGTATATGATGGTTTTGAGATTACCTACAAAAACATGGGGGTCGATTTTGATCAACTGTATTACGAGAGCAACACCTATTTATTGGGAAAGGACTTTGTGGAGGACGGATTGCAGAGAGGGGTCTTTTATAAAAAGGAAGACGGTAGTGTGTGGATAGACCTAACGGACGAGGGGCTGGACGAAAAAATCGTACTCCGTTCAGATGGTACCGCCGTATATATGACCCAGGATATCGGTACGGCCATACAAAGGGTAAAGGATAATCCCGATGTAGGGGGGATGGTCTATACCGTGGGCAATGAACAGGATTACCATTTTAAAGTACTGTTCCTTATATTACAGAAGCTCGGCTTTTCTTGGGCGGAAAAACTGTACCATTTAAGTTATGGTATGGTAGATCTGCCCAGTGGAAAAATGAAGAGCAGGGAAGGTACCGTAGTGGATGCCGATGAACTAATGGAGGATATGACCCAAACCGCGGCCGATATTTCGGAAGAATTGGGCAAGCTGGAAGATTACTCCCAAGAGGAGAAACTGGAGCTGTATAAAATGATAGGCCTGGGGGCCTTAAAGTATTATATCCTAAAGGTAGACCCCAAAAAGAGAATTCTGTTCAACCCGGAAGAATCCGTAGATTTTCAAGGAAATACAGGGCCTTTTATCCAATATACCTACGCCAGGATCCAATCCATTTTAAGAAAGGCGGAAGAATTGGAACAAAACTTGGACAGCCCACAAAAATTAACGGAGTTACATGTTAAAGAGAAAGAATTGTTAAAGCAATTGCAGTTGTACCCGGAAACCATTCAATTGGCGGCCGATAACTATAGTCCGGCCCTGATTGCCAATTACACCTATGAATTGGTCAAGGAATTCAATTCCTTTTATCAAAATGTTTCCATATTGGGAGAACAAGATCAGCATAAAAAAATATTCAGGGTCCAATTGGCAAAAAAGGTAGGTGAGGTTATCAGATCGGCCTTCGGACTTTTGGGGATACAGGTGCCGGACAGGATGTAGGCATGTCTACCCTTGCCGATGCGGTAGTATTTCCATGTCTTATAATAGGATTGTTGGGTAGGGATATACTTCGGATAATTTCAATCTGCAAATTTTATTACCCAGTTAAAGGTTAAAACCCCGCCTGAACGTAGTGGGGCAGGCCTGCCTTTGTCGGCTTGTAATTTCATTACATGTTAGTTTAGTTATTCTTAGTAAATTGCGTAGTTGATAGAAATGCCCTAAATGGGATTATTGCCTAAGTATTGCTAAGAAGAATTCCGTTTTCTAGATTTTGTTGGTTGTTCCTGTTTCTGAAAGTGGGAATAGCCCAGGAATACCAACTCCTGTCGGAAGAGGACAAATGGAATATTCGTCTGCATTCCCATATTTTATTGGATATCGATCAAATTACAACTAACAATTTACCTGTTCTTCTTGATGGTAAAACTTCCATAGCCCTTTATATTCAGGGCTATAAGGAGAGTTATGATACTATTTTACAGCAATTCATTAGAAAAAGTGATTCGCTCATCCTAGTGACCGATATTCCTTTTGCCAAAGATTATTTGTCCCGATCCTGGGTTCCATTATTGCCTACGCAAATTATAGAGACCATTTCGCTAGAGTCCCTGTCTACCGATAAAGATGCTCCTATGTTTGATAGTGCCAAGGAGCTGGGGGCAGTGAAGGTGTTGGAAAAGGAATTTTTAAAAGATAGTATTCTTGTGGATATCTGGAGGCGTTCCGGAAAAATGCCCAATTTTATTCAAATAGAACCCGAATGGTTTCCTTTTGCAGATAGCCTCGTCAACGGCCTTAATAAGAAAAGTAAGGTATTTGGAACGGTAAGATCCAAAGGTGGATTATTGAATGGGGTAAGTTTCAAAAACCATAGGAACCTTATTGTCAACGGACATTTTAGTCTTCCAATAGATCCAAGTGAGGGTTCGCCAATATTTATTCCCCACAGGGCCGGATATTATTTCTCTCCCGACATTATTTTTACTACCCCTGAAAACAGAGGTAATCTTAAAGAGTTTGTCGGTTTTCCCTTGGATATCCAATACGATCTAACGGACCATTTTACTTTTGGAACGGATATTAAGAATGTGGCTAGAAAAAATGATAAGGAGCTAATAGTCAATAATGTAAAAATTAAAGAAGACGAGGCCCATGGAAAGGTGGGGTATTTTGATGATGGGGCTTATGTAGATGCCGGATTGGACAGTAGAACGGCCCTGGAGGGAAGTTTTACCATAATGGCTTGGGTAAAGCCTACCGTTCTTACCCGTAACAACAGTATATTGGGGAAAGGGGATAATTTTGTCCTTAAGCTGCACGAAGGCTTGTTGACCTTTACCATGGCCGGTGTCAAGGACTATATATCCCAAACGTCCCCCGTACCATTAAATGAATGGACCCATGTGGCTTTGGTGCATTCCAAGGTGAACAATGAACTTTTATTTTTTGTTAACGGGGTACAGACCGATAAATTAAAGCTTATTGAGGACTATGATACGTCCGACTATAATATTGTAATAGGCAGTAATTTGTGGCAAGAATTTTTTATCGGGTACTTGACAAATATTAAAATTTGGAAACGGGAACTTAATGCCCATGAAATTGCCAGGGAATACCAAAAAATAGAAGCAAGCGATGCTGCTCTACCGTCCTTTTTTGTGAAAATAGGAATAGCCATTGCTGTATTTTTTTTAGTTTTATTGGCGTTCCGGTTATGGAAGAAAGGGGTAATCGGGACCAAACTATCACCTATGTTGAAGGATCCGGTAAAAATGAGCTCCAACAGGAATCAAAAGAGTGTAATAGATACTACTGAAAAAATACTTTGTTTTGGATCCTTGCGTATTATTAATTCTGAGGGTATCGATATTGCCAAGAAACTGTCCCCAAAGTTAAAACAGTTGTTTGTTATTGTCCTGCTGCATAGTACCAAGGACAAGGATGGAATTAGTACCAAAAAACTTACCGAGGCACTTTGGCCGGGAATGGGCCCAAAGAATTCAAAAAATACCAGAGGGACCAATATACAAAACCTAAGGGCCATTTTATCCGAAGCCAAAGAGATGAATTTGATATTTCGGGAAAAAAGTTGGTTTCTGGAAATAGGAAAAAATTGTTTTTTCGATTATCAGGAGGTTTTAAATTATTTGAACGATTTGGGGAGGAGCAATGTAACCGTTCCCTATTTGGAAGAACAATTGCCGCAATTGTTCTCTATATTAAAGGCCGATCGATTTTTTGCAAACATGAGCAACTCATGGTTGGATCCCATTGTTGAAAATATCAGCAATAGAATTATAGAGTTCTGTTATGATATTTCAAAGATGTTGGATATGGATACACATAGTGCTTTATTGTACGACCTTGCATCCGTGATGTATATATATGATGATCTAAATGAACATGCGCTAAAGATTAAATTGCAAATTCTTATTGGACAGGGAAAATTAAGTTTGGCACATACGGCCTACGATAATTTTGCCAAACTTTATGAAAAGATTTATGGGGAGATATATACCGTTAAGTTTGAGGATATGGTAGGGAATAACCTATTATAGAACCTGTCAGCATATAAAATATTTGCATAATCTGCTCTTTTTCAATTTGAAAATTCTTCGACCCTTGGGTGGGAGTTTCCAATTTACCTCTCCTTGGGAGAGGTCGGGACTGCCTTTCCGGTAGTCCCGATAGCTATCGGGACGAGTGAGGCAAAATATAAAATTTCAGTAAATTTTATATTTTCATTACCCCAAATATTACCCCTTTTTTTACGCATTACTTATTTTCTTTGTGGGTTTATATATTGAAATTTCAAATAATTAATAGAATAAGTATAGATGGAGAAAAAATCAACCAGCCGTAGGGATTTTGTTAGAAAGTCGCTTGTGGCAGCTGCAGGGATCAGTATAATTCCTAGACATGTTATGGGAGGAGTCAATTTTATTCCGCCCAGCGATCAATTGACAAAGGCCGTAATAGGTGTTGGGGGCATGGGCCAGGGACATTTGAATTATGAAGGCACCAAACTTTTGGCCATTTGTGATGCCGATGCCGATCACCTATCCAATACCCTTAATAAAGTGGAGAGCGGTGTAAAGGGATACCGGGACTTTAGGGAAGTTTTGCAGCGACCTGATGTTGATATTGTACATATTGCCACTCCTCCACACTGGCATGGGCTTATGTCCATTATGGCGGCAGAGGCAGGTAAGGATGTTTGGTGCGAAAAGCCTATGACCAGGACCATAGGCGAGGGGAAAAAAGTAGTGGAGGCCATGCAGCAGCACGGCAAGATGTTCCGCTTAAATACATGGTTCCGGTTTAAGGATAATTTTTACGGGATGGGTACTCCGGTAAAAAAGTTGAAGAAGGTAGTGGATAGTGGAGCCCTCGGTTGGCCCTTAAAGGTGACCATTAGCGGAATTACCGGATTTAATTGGAAATTCTATTGGGTGGGCAAGGAAAATTTAGCCCCTCAGCCGGTACCGGCTGAGTTGGATTATAATATGTGGTTGGGGCCGGCCCCGGAAAAACCTTATCATCCGCACAGGGTGCACGGTACCTTTAGGGGGTATTGGGATTATGATGGTGGTGGATTGGGTGATATGGGTCAACACTATATAGATCCGGTACAGTACTTTTTAGGAAAAGACAACACCAGTCCTATTAAAGTAGAAGTGGATGCACCGCAGCAACACTATGATGCCATAGGTACTTGGAGAAGAATTACTTATACCTATGCCGATGGGTGTCAAATTATTCTCGATGGTGAAAACAGGGATAAGGATGCGGCTTATATAGAGGGTCCCAATGGAAAAATATATAACGGCTTTAAATCTACCATCCCTAATATAGAAGGGCTGATCAATAGTATTCCGGACCCGGAGGAGCAGATTACCGTATTCTCGGAATCGGTAAGGACCAGACAGAAATTTGCATTGAACGAAGAGAACGGCCACCGTTCCGCTACCGTTGTGAACATGGGTATCATTGCCCTGAGATTGGGACGCACATTGGAGTTTGATCCGGTAAAACAGGAATTTATCAATGATGGGGAAGCCAATAGATTAATAGATCAACCAATGAGGTCCGCTTGGGCCTATTAACCAAATACTGGAATTATAAAATGAATACATTACATAAAAAAATAGGTGTGCTGATGCTATTTTTGGGCACACTTGCCATTAGTGCACAGGACAATAGAACTTTGGATACCAAGGTGGCCGATATTTTGATGCAGTTGCCAACGGAAGATCTGGAACATTCAGATCGCCTAATGCAGGAAATAATGGACCTGGGGCAGGATGGAATCCTAAAAATTACGGATAAGCTTGTTCCACTTGGTAGCGGGGACGATACCCGGGCCAGATATGCCATTCAGAGTGTGGCCATATACAGTGGTGGGAAACAGCCCAAAATTGGGAACGGGCTAGTTGAAAATACCTTATTAACAGCACTGGAGTCGGCCACCAACAATGAGGTCAAAACCTTTTTAATGGATCGATTGATTTATGTTGGGACCAATGTGAGTGTTCCGGTCTTGACCAAATACCTGTCCAACAACGATCTTTATAAGCCTGCATTGGCCGCATTAACGGCCATAGGAGCCACTGATGCTTCCTTGGCCATTCTGGAAGCTGCGGAAGATGGGGATGTAAACAAACAAGCTGCTTTTATAGAGGCTTTGGGAGCCTTGCAATTTGCTCCGGCCGAAGAAGTATTGAAGGCCAAGGTTAACTCCTCCTCTAAAATCGTTCAACAAAGGGCCTTGATGGCACTGGCCGAAATAGGCAGTCCAAGTTCTTACGAGGTATTGGAAAAGGCTGTTGGGAACTCCGATTATAGATTGGATGAGACTAAGAGTATCCTGGCCTTTATCCACTATGGCAACAGCTTGCAAAAGAAGGGCAACAAAAACTTAAGTAGCACTGTAGCCAACGCTTTGCTTAAAAATTGTAGGATGGAGGACCAATTGCATTATCGCTCGGCGGGAATCCATCTATTAAGTGATAACGAAGGCGCGGCCTTTACCAAGACTTTGTTGAAGGAATCCAAGAACGGCAACAAGAATTACGTTGGTGCCGTATTGGATGCCGCCGGCACCGATCTTTCTTCCACTGAGGTTGCCCTTTGGACAAAACAGTACAGGAAATCATCGGATGTAGTTAAACCACTTATCATTAGAATGCTGGCAAAGAGCAGGGAAGCTGTTGTTTTTGAAAAGGTAATTTTGAAGGCGGTGGAAGACAAGGATGCCCTTGTACGTGAGGCAGGAATAAAATCCTTGTCCCACCAAGATAAGGCCTTGGCGTTGCCGGTATTGTTCAATAGTTTAAAATTGGCTACTTCCCCTGAAGAACTTACTGCTATTGAGGAAACCTTGCTGCGGTTGGTAGATGCCAGGGACAGTGGGTTATTGGCCGGGCAGTTGACCAATGTTAACGGGGCCGGCAAGGAAGTATTGGTAAATGTTCTGGCGGCCAGGAATGCCACCGATCAATTTGATATATTAGTGGCATATATCGATTCTGGAAGTGAAAATGTTGCCGATGCAGTATACAGGGCTTTACCGTCCATTTCATCCGACAAGGATTTTTCAACACTGTTAAATCTATTGAATGCGACCAATAAGTCGGAAAATACTAAAAATGTACAGTTGGCCATTTTAAACATTTTGGATAAAGGTAATGGCAAATATGCGGATACTGTGTTCAAGGAATATAAGGCGGCGTCGGACAAGGCAAAATTGTTGCCCGTATTGGCTTCATTAAGTAGCCGGGAGGCGTTGGAATTGGTAGCCCAAAGACTTGATACAGGCAATGATAATGAAAAAATGATCGCCTTGGATGCGCTGTCCGGTTGGAAAAACAATGATGCCATGCCATATCTGTTCAGGACAGTCACGGCTAGTAGCAATGATGCCATAAGAAAAAATGCATTTGACAACTATCTTGCCAAGGTGAGGAAGTCCGATTATCCGGATGATCAAAAGTTGCTGTTGGTGAGGAAATTGATGCCGGAGGCCAAAACCCTCGCCGAAAAGAAGCAGGTGCTTTCCGCAACAGGGAACATAAAGACCTTTCTTGCCTTGATCTTTGTTTCTGAATATTTACAGGATAGGGAGCTTTTGACAACCGCATCCAATGTGGCTATAGCCATTGCATTGCCAACCCCGGGCAAGCAGGACGGTCTAAGCGGAGAAGTGGTCAGGGATATAGTCTCCAGAAGTGTCGATAACCTTACTGGTCCCGATAGTCAATATATTAAGATCGATGTTAAGGAGTTTTTGGAAAAAATGCCTACGGACAAAGGCTTTGTCCCGATCTTCAATGGAAGGGACTTCACAGGATGGGAAGGCTTGGTGCAAAACCCGATTGCACGTTCCAAAATGTCCGCAAGAAAATTGGCGGCCGAACAGGCCAAGGCCAACGAGCAAATGATGAAAGATTGGTATATAGAAGACGGGGTTATCGGTTTTAAGGGGGAAGGATATAATAATATCTGTACGGTAAAGGATTATGGCGATTTTGAAATGTTGGTAGATTGGAAGATTACCAATGGTGGTGACAGCGGTATTTATTTAAGGGGAACCCCACAAGTACAAATTTGGGACATTGCCAGGGTCGATGTTGGTGCCCAGGTAGGCTCGGGTGGATTATACAACAATCAGAAGCACGAGAGCAAGCCGCTACAAGTGGCGGACAACCCTATTGATGAATGGAATACCTTTAGGATTAAAATGGTGGGCGAGCGTGTTACCGTACATTTAAATGGCGTATTGGTTACGGACAATGTGGTCTTGGAGAACTATTGGGATCGCAAACAGGCCATTTTTGCAAAAGAGGCCATTGAACTGCAAGCGCATGGTGAGGATTTGGGCTTTAGGAACGTTTATGTACGGGAAATCGGTTCCGGGGATGATCAGTTGACGGAAGCGGAAAGGAAGGAGGGTTTCAAATCCTTGTTGAATGGAAAGGACCTGGATCACTGGATCGGAAATAAGACCGATTATGTCATGGAAAACAACGAACTTTTGGTGCGTCCAAAGAGAGGGGGACACGGTAACTTGTTTACGGCCGAGGAATATTCGGATTTCATTTTTAGGTTCGATTTTAAATTGACCCCAGGTGCCAATAACGGTTTGGGTATCCATGCGCCATTGGAAGGGGATGCTGCCTATGAAGGTAAGGAATTGCAGATTTTGGACGATACCGCCGAGATCTATGCCAATTTACAACCCTATCAATACCACGGTTCCGTTTATGGAATAATGGCCGCCAAGAGAGGGGCCCTAAACCCGGTAGGGGAGTGGAATTCACAAGAGGTAATCGTTAAGGGAAACCATATTAAAATAACCTTAAATGGCACCGTTATAGTGGATGGGGATTGGAAGGAAGCCTCCAAGAACGGGACGGCGGACCATAAGGAACACCCGGGCCTAGAAAGGAATACAGGGCATATTGGTTTTCTGGGCCATGGTGCGGAGCTTGCTTTTAGGAATATTAGAATAAAGGATTTGAGTAAATAGTTGTAAGTTAGTTGAGGAAGCCGGGAGTTTTGGATAGGTGCTATCCCAAAGCTTCCGGCTTTTTTTATGGAATATAACCAAGCTTATGAACAAGCGGCCTATTATTGATTTTTATTGCAAAGGCATAAGGTAAATTAAAAGCTCATACGAAAACTAAGGTTGGGGGTAATGCCCAGGGAGACCCTTTCTATAGTTTCAATTTCGTTATCATCATTTATCCTGTAATAGATGTTCAGGATATTTTTTTTATTCAGTAGGTTCAGCACGGAAGCACCTACAGATGATTTTATAGCTGGACTTAACCTGAAGTTGTAGATAAACGAAGCATCTGCCCGCAGATAGGCCGGTAGCCTACTACTATTGGGTTCCTCGTAGTTGATTTGATTGGGAAAAACATTCGGTAGTATGGCATTGTTGCCCTCCTGTGGCTTGGTGTAGGGTCTTCCCGTGTGGTAATTGGCCCCAAGGCCCATTCTGAAACCCTTATACGTATAGGTGCCAGCAAAGGTCAGGGTGTGCCTAATGTCCAAATTGTTGGGGAATTGTTGGGGCGTTATATTCCCAAAAGTGTAATTGTTGGTGTTATAGGCATAACTGAGCCATGTGCTATAGGTGGCCGTTTTTTTATTGATTAAAAATTCGATTCCCGATACATTGTATTTCCCTATTTCACCGCTAAATTGATCTTGGTTTTGAAATCCTTGGGTAGCCGTGCTTATACCGTCTACTTTTTTATAGAACCCTTCCACCCCTACATATAGTGTATTTTTGTCATAGTTTAGCCCAAGCGAAATTTGTTTACTTTTTGTAATGGGCAATATGTCGTTGTCCGAAAGCATCCATCGCCTTTTCTCTATCCCTAGAAAATTTTGTTCCAGATCTATGATTTGGTTGGTGGTCTGACTTTTATATTCACCCAGTAATTCGGTCTTGATCCTATCGGTGAAAGCATAATTTATGTTCAATCTGGGTTCTAGGATAACCTTATCAAAAGTTTTGAAGGTCTTTAGGTTTTTAATGTAATTCAATCTTAGTCCGCCCCTGGCATGGAATTTTTCATTTTTCGACCTATAATCCAATTCGGAAAACAGGGAGTGGGTCATTATCACCCCTTTAATATTGCTTTTAAAAGGAGGTTGGCTAACTTGCGTAAAGTTGGTAATGCCCACCTCGTTAAGCTGATATCCGTTCAACCAATCAAGATTTTGGCCCAAATTGTAATGGGTGTTCAACTTTATTGCTTTTTCCAATACCTGGTTGTTCTGAAAAAGCTGCTGGGATTGCGAAGGAATGTTTTGGGAGTCTAAATTGTAACGGGTGTAATACAGGTTTAAATGGGTGCTCCATCTGGGCGTCCATTTGCTTTCCAAACTTCCCCCAAAGGAAAGATTGGTCTGGTCCAATACACTTTTGGCGGTGCCGTTCCCAGTTTTTTCAGTGTATATAAGGTGGTTATTGGTATTGATGAAACTTAGTCTGGCCTTTTGATTTTCATTGATGTCGTAAAGCAGTTTTCCGGTAAAATCATAGAAGTAAAAATCTTCGTCCCTAACCGTGTTTTCGGGATTGGGGGAGTTTTCATTTTCCTTGACCTCACTGTCCTGAAACACTTTATCAAAAAACCGATTGTAAGTTGGGGTATTTATAAAATCCGTGGTAGATCGCCTTCCGGAAAATTGAACCGAAATTTTCTTGGATAGGGGGAGCTGTCCAAAAACATCGCCGCTTAATAGATTAAATCCAGCTCCGCCTACGAACGAATCCCTGATCTTGTTTCTGGTATTTATATTTATTACGCTGCTCACTCCATCGCCATATTGTACACTGGTCCCATTTTTTATGATGTTCACATTCTCGATCAAATAGGGATTAAAGGCAGAGATCAAACCAAAAAAATGTCCGGAGTGGTACATTTTTATTCCATCCCACAAGACCAAATTTTGGTCGTTGGTACCTCCCCTGACATTAATATCGGATACCGTTTCATCTACACTCTTAATGCCGGGCAATGCCTGTATGGTCTGTAGTACATCGGGTTCTATGAGACCGGGTAAAATTCCAAATTTATCCGTATTGAGCTCAATGCTGGCATCCGGTTCTTTGGTAATGCCTGTGGTTAGAAATTGATAAACAACTACTTCATCCAATTGTTGGTAATTTGGGGACAGTAAGATAGTCTTGCAGGAATTGTTGGCCACCAATTCTTCCGCATTTAAATATTTGGTCTTAAAACCAAGGTGCTTGATCGCGATATTGGCATTCCTGGGTACTTTCGTTATTTGGAACTGCCCTTTCATATCCGTTACTTGGGATATATTGCTGCCCAAAACCTGCACGGTAGCATTCACGATGGTGCTGTTTTCAAAATTGTCTACCACATTGGCGCAGATATCCACGAACTTGCTTTTGGACATGGCAAAATAACGGTCGCTGAGCTGGGTAATGTCCAGCTGGGTCTGTTTGCGGAGTTCTTCCAGTATTAGGGGCAAGGAGTTGGTGCTGGGAATAGAGAACTGCAGCTGCCCCAGATCCTGATCTACATAGGAGAACTTAATGTTGTACTCCCGTTCCAATTCCTCCAAATAGTTGATTAGATTTACCTTTTGTGTACTACTTTCTTGTGCCCGGTTGCAGTTGGGGGCCAAAAGAAAAAAGTATAGGACAAAATGAAATACAATGTATTTATGGTGTTTCAGCATAGAATAGCACTTTGTTCCCCTCTAATATATACTTCATTAGGGAAGGGGTACTTATACTTTGCAACGCTAGTTCCTTATCCGTATTGCTAAAAGATCCTGTGAATAATTGATCGGTATCTATATTTTCAGTGGAGACCTTAATATTGAATTGCCTTTGAAATTCATCCAAAACAAATTTTAGGGGAATACTCTTAAAGCTGCTTTCGTTCCTAATCCAGGAAGGTTCCTTTATGTTTGGTATTGCCAAAGCCTGTAATTCCCCATTTATGACCACCAAAGAATTACCCGCGGGCAGTTTCATTTCTTTCTTGTTGTAGACAACACTTACCAGCCCTTCGTAACAGGCTACTTCAAAATAACCTTTTCTGTTTTCTACATTGAATTGGGTACCTAAAACGGTAACGGTTCCATTCTCTGTTGTTACCGTAAAACGCTTTCCCTTGGCAACCTTGAAAAAAGCTTCCCCAGTTAGTGCTATATCCCTTTTTTTGGCCCAATTCTTTTTGTTGTACGAAAGGTGTGAATCGGCATTAAGTAGGACCTCCGATGCATCCGGAAGTACTATTTCGGCCCTTTCTGCGTATTGCGTGCTTATTTCTTCGTTAAGGCCGCCATAGTATAAAAAGGAGGCAACAAAAAGTAAGGCTATGGCAGCAGCAATACCCAAGTATTTCTTATAAGGATAAAGTTTGATTGCTTTGCCCTTAGTGCCAGTTTTCTTTTTGTTGAGGTCTTCCCAAGCCTTGGCCATGTCAAAATCAGGTGCTGCCAAATTATCGGTAGCTTCCCGAAGTTTTAAATACGAGGCATACTCTTTGGACTCCCTAAATTTGGCCAACTCCTCTTCCGTGAGTTCATTGTTGAGCCATTTTGCCAAATAATTTTCCTGCATGGTTTCTAGCTTTATATAGGTATAACAATCAATAAATGAAATACCCTACTTTTAGATTAACAATTTTTATTAGTATTGAGAAATGAGATGTTGGTATTGAGTATTTAGAGTTTGGCTTTCAGCATAAGTTGAAAATTCCATAAGCTTGAACAGGATTAATGATAATTTCAAAATCACATTAAAGGCCAATAGTGCTCCACCCATTTCCCAATACTCAATACTAATATCTCAATACTAATATCTCAATACTCTATTCTCCCTTTCATATTCCTTCGATCCGTTCCCTAAGCGATTTGAGGGCAAGGTGCATTCTTTTTTCAATGGCTTTTACGCTTACGCCTTCCATTTCCGCTATTTCCGCATATTTCTTCCCATCTATCCTATTTAATAAAAAAGTGGTACGTTGGTTTTCGGGCAAAGCTGCCAAAGCCCGTTCCAATTTTTCTTTATATTCCTGTTCTTGCAATATAAAGTCCGGGGACTCATGTACCACTGCATTGGTTTCCGGAGCGTATTTCAATCTTACTTTTTCCGCTTTTATAACATTCAGGTATAAATTGTTGGCAATGGTGTATACATAGGACTTCGCCTTGTTGGGAGCAACCTTGGAGCAGTTTTCCCATAATTTTATAAATGCTTCCTGTACAACATCATATGCTTTTTCTTCATTGCCAAACTTATAATATATATAGTTAAAGACCGTTTTGGAATAGGTGCTGAAGATGGAGGCGTAAACGTCATCATTACATATATGTTCTTCTTTGATAGCTTTCAAGCCTGCTTGTCTTTAGTTTTTTCAAAGATATTTTAAAAAAAATGAAAAACAGGGTAGGGTATTTTAAAAGTGGGTTGTTTTAGGGATATACGAACAAATAAAAACCAAATCGTTATGAAAAAGTTTATGTCTTATTTAATGTTCTCGAGCCTACTTCTTGCGGCATTAAGTTTTACCTCCTGTCAGGAAGAATTTGAAGAATTGCCGGGAGAGGACAATCAGGAAGCCATATTGGCAAGTTCCAGTACGGCACAATTAATAAAAAGGACTTCCTCCAAAGAGGGATCCTATGATAATATAGTGGATGGGGCCAGTTGTTTTGCAATCAACTTTCCCTATGTGGTAAAGGTAAATGGCCTAGAGGTCAATATAGATGCCAAAGAAGATCTAAAGTTGATAAAGCAACTTTTTAATGAGGTGGAGATAGATGATGATATCTTGGAAATCATATTTCCCATACAAATAACCTTGTCGGATTATACCGAAATAATCATAAATAATAAGGAACAGCTCCGTCAAAAGGTCGAGGAATGTATTGAGGGAGGTGACGACGACGATATAGAATGTATAGATTTTGTATACCCAATAGTGGTGTATTCCTTTAATATCGATCTACAGCAAACCGGTAATGTAACTGTACAAAATGATATGCAATTAAGACGCTTTTTTGCTGAGCGTGATGATGATGACCTGCTTAGTTTTGATTTTCCCATTACCCTGCAGTTATATGACGGTACCAAGCTTAGTGTCAACAATAATGCCGAATTGGCCAACGCTATTGAAACTGCCAAAAATAAATGTGACGGGGATGACGATTATGATGATGACTTTACCCAGGAGCGTCTGGAAGAATATCTTGTTGCCTGTCCGTGGTTGGTGAATGAGGTAATAAGGGCCAATGTAAACAGCACCGATCAGTATTTTGACTACGTTATGAATTTTACCGAAGACGGGAATGTTGTAATGAAAGATAGGTTGGGCAACAATTTAACGGGAACTTGGAGTACTGGAATCGGAGAAAATAGGCTATTGTTGAAACTGGAATTTGAAGCCTTGGCCGATTTTGATCTGGAGTGGTTCGTGTATGACCTGGATGGCGGTAAAATTAAGTTGTATGCCGGGGAAGGAGAGAAGATAATATTGAAAAAGGCATGTAATATAGTAGATAATACGCCTGATACCCTTAGGGAAATATTGGGGGAGTGCAGCTGGGTCATTAAAAAGGTTGAGGTAAATGATGAGGAATTGGATCGATTATTGGGTTATGAATTTAGCTTTATGTCCGAAGGAGTGGTGATGTTGGGTAATGGAACAAATACTTCCGAAGGCACTTGGGGAATAACCGCAAATGCGCAGGGGCGTTTGGTCATGGCCATTACCATGGGCGATGAACCAGGGGTTAGTTTTGAATGGTTGTTATCGGATCTTAAGGATAAACGCCTAAAGTTTGGCATAGAGGATGAACACTATGAACTTATTCTGGAAAGGGTGTGTGATGACAATGCCAATGATGGGGATGTTGCCGAGATCAGAAATATTATGATGGGTGGCGAATGGATAGTGGCGAAATATTCGGATGATGAGGTAGATGAAACGGGGAATTATGTTCCCTATACTTTTACTTTCCAAGCCGGACTGGTACTACAGGCTGCCATAGGGGAAACCGAACCTTCATATCCTGGATTATGGAGAGTGATCAGGGATAGCGAAGGGGAATTGAAATGTTATCTTAATTTTGGTTTGGCGGAGTCCTTGGCCGATCTCAGTGATGATTGGAAGATAGTTTCCGTCGATGCCGATAGATTGGAACTTAAGGATATAAGTAGCGACGGAGACATGGATATCCTGGTATTCGAAAAGAAATAAAAATTTTGCCCCAATTTTTGGAAAAGGGTGACTTCTTTTGGAAGTTGCCCTTTTTTTACTCGATAATCGAGATTTAAATGCTCCGACGCTTGCGTCGAAACCAAACTTGAATTTCCTTTCAATGCCTTATGGGCATGCCCCCAGGTAGTTTACTTTTATATTTTTTACCTCACGCTTCCCACTTACGGTAGTTATTCTTAAATTTGCGCTTCCTGATAATAAAGCAAGACTATGTTTGATAATTTAAGTGAAAAGTTGGATAAGGCGTTGCATGTTCTAAAAGGACATGGACAAATTACGGAGATCAATGTTGCGGAAACCTTAAAGGAGGTGCGCAGGGCACTTTTGGATGCGGATGTCAACTTTAAAATTGCCAAGGAATTTACCAATAAGGTGAAAGAAAAGGCGCTGGGGCAGGATGTATTGACCTCCCTTCAGCCAGGCCAGTTAATGGTAAAATTGGTAAAGGACGAACTTACGGAGCTTATGGGCGGAGACGCAGAGGGCATCAATTTATCCGGTACACCTTCGGTAATCCTTATGTCCGGTCTGCAAGGTTCCGGTAAAACTACCTTTTCGGGAAAATTGGCCAATTACCTTAAGACCAAAAAGACCAAAAAACCATTGTTGGTGGCCTGTGACGTATATAGGCCCGCAGCTATAGACCAACTTCATGTTGTTGGGGAGCAGATAGGTGTGGAGGTTTTTTCGGATAGGGGCAATAATGATCCCGTTGCCATCTCAAAAGCAGGTATTGCCCACGCCAAGGCCAATGGATTTAACGTAGTTATTATAGATACGGCAGGCCGTTTGGCGGTGGATGAGCAAATGATGAACGAAATTGCCGATATCCATAAGGCCGTTCAGCCCCAGGAAACCCTGTTTGTGGTAGACTCCATGACCGGTCAGGATGCGGTTAACACGGCCAAATCATTTAATGACGTTCTTAATTTTGATGGGGTCATATTGACAAAATTGGATGGTGATACCCGTGGTGGTGCCGCTATCTCAATTAAGTCGGTCGTAAACAAGCCCATTAAATTTATAGGTACCGGGGAAAAGATGGACGCCATAGATGTCTTCTATCCTTCACGTATGGCAGAACGGATACTGGGCATGGGAGATGTGGTGTCTTTGGTGGAAAGGGCCCAGGAGCAGTTTGATGAAGAGGAGGCCAGGAAAATCCAGAAGAAGATAGCCAAGAACAAATTTGGTTTTGATGATTTTTTAAGCCAGATACAGCAGATTAAAAAGATGGGCAGTCTTAAAGATCTTATGGGGATGATCCCTGGTGCGGGAAAGGCACTGAAAGGGTTGGATATTGATGATGATGCCTTTAAGCATATAGAGGCCATTATACACTCCATGACCCCGGATGAAAGATCTACCCCTTCAAAATTAAATGCCAGCCGAAAAAAGCGAATAGCCAAAGGCAGTGGTACCAGCATTCAGGAAATAAATCAGTTGTTGAAACAGTTTGATCAAATGGGCAAGATGATGAAGATGATGCAGGGCGGCGGTGGCAAAAAGATGATGCAGATGATGGGGGCCATGAAGGGGATGAGGTAAGGAGGTTTTAAATGAGTTAACAGTTTTCAGTGACAGTGGGCAGTAAATTTCACGAAGCTCTATAGCGAATATAAAAGGTATGGGATATAGAAAATTGTTGGCCTATCAAAAAGGATTTCAACTCGCGATGGATATTTTTGAAATGTCAAAATCCTTTCCTAAAGATGAGACCTATGCTTTAACAGACCAAATTAGAAGATCTTCCCGTTCTGTTTGTGCCAATATTTCGGAGGCCTATAGAAAAAGGAGATATGAAAAGCATTTATCAGTAAGTTGACAGATGCCGATAGTGAAAATTCGGAAACTCAGGTTTGGTTGGAATTTGCCGAATCTTGTCAATATATATCAGCGGATGACAAACGGGACCTTATTGAAGGAAGTTTGGAAATAGGAAGATTATTACAATATATGATTAACAACCCGGTCAAGTTTGGGGTGTAATGGACTGCCAACTGCTACTGGGAACTGAATACTAAAAAATGGAAATACTAGACGGTAAAAAAGTATCGAATCAAATTAAGGAGGAAATAGCGGCCGAAGTGGCCAAAATGCGGGAGCGAGGAGAAAAAGTACCGCATTTGGCCGCGGTTATCGTTGGGAACGATGGTGCCAGTCTTACCTATGTTGGCAGTAAGGTAAGGGCTTGCGAGAGGGTTGGGTTCGAATCTACCTTGGTGCAGTTGCCCAGTACCACTTCGGAACAGGAGTTGTTGAACAAGATAGAAGAACTTAACCAAGATGATGATATAGACGGGTTTATTGTACAACTGCCCTTGCCGGAGCAGATCAATACACAGCGTGTACTCTTGGCGGTGGACCCCGATAAGGATGTAGACGGATTTCATCCTACCAATTTTGGGAAAATGGCACTGGATATGAGTACTTTTATTCCTGCTACCCCATTCGGCATATTGGAACTCTTGGAAAGGTATAAGGTAGAGACCAAAGGGAAACATACAGTGGTTATTGGTCGTAGCCATATAGTGGGGAGGCCCATGAGCATACTTATGGGAAGAAAGGGATGGCCCGGTAATTCTACGGTTACTTTGACACATAGCCATACCAAGAACATTACCCAGATAATTTCACAGGCCGATATAGTAATTTCCGCCTTGGGAGTTCCCAACTTTTTAAAGGCCGAAATGGTGAAGGATGATGCGGTAATCATCGATGTGGGCATTACCAGAGTGTCTGACGACACCAAGGAAAAAGGGTATTATATTACCGGAGATGTTGATTTTGAAAACGTGAGCAAGAAGGCTTCGTATATTACTCCGGTTCCCGGAGGCGTGGGGCCAATGACTATTGCCATGTTGTTAAAAAATACCCTGTTGGCCAGAGAAAGACATAGAAGCCAAAAATAAAACCAAAAAACCGTAATTTATTCAATTTGCGGTTTTTTGGTTTTAATCTTGATCTTCACCTGGAGTTTTTTGGATTGCTTTTGCAAACACGTTGAGGCCTGGTCTTGGGAAGGAAAGAGGAAGTATTCATTTTTTTTTGTTAAAAACCCTTATATTACCATTGAACTCATTTAAGCTTTTTGGGTTGAAGCGAAAATTAGGTATTTTTTGCCCAGTTGAAGACTTTTTTGAGTTGCATAGCATCGCTACGGAAGGAAAAAAAGGTAGGACGGAGCGTATAAAAATAACCCGGGGGGTTATTTTAGCGAACGGGCCGGCTGGCGCAAGGGTGAAAAAGAGCAATTCCTGCCCGTCGTTGGTCAGGCGGGTTATAGCCAATTGAAAAAGTTTAATCGAGTTCATTATCTTAGAAGCAACATGCAAGAAACTACAAACCTCAGTCTGGACCCTTTTTTTAATCTTTCCATGGATTTATTGTGCATAGCCGGTTATGATGGCTATTTCAAAAAAGTAAATCCCGCTGTGGTAACACTTTTAGGTTATTCGGAAGAGGAGTTGCTCTCTAGGCCGATTAGGGAATTTATCTACGAGGAAGATAGGGATCTAACGGCCAGATACCGGGAAAATTTGAAAAATAATGTGCCCTTGGTCAATTATGAGAACAGATATATCTGTAAATCAGGGGGGATAGTTTGGTTGCATTGGACCTCCATACCCTTGGAAGATGAAAAATTGGTATATGCGATAGCCAAAAATATTACCCACAAAAAGAAATTGGAAAAAGAGCGTATAGAGCACCTAATAAATTTGGTAGATAAAAACCAAGAGTTGAAACAGCTCAATTATACCACCTCCCATGATTTAAGGTCTCCTGTAAATAATCTATTATCCATATTTGGGTTTCTGGATTTTAATAAAATTGATGATGCAGAAATATTGGAGACCCTGAATTATATGAAGAAGGCTACGGAGGGCCTCAACAAATCCCTAAACAGGTATGTGGACCTATTAAGCAAGAAAGACACCACGGATATTGAGTTGGAAGAGGTAGATTTTGAATTGGCACTTGGCCATGTAAAATCGTCCATCAGTTCCCTTCTGATCAACGCCAATGTAATCTTTAAGGTCGATTTTTCCGCCTTAAGGGGCGTAAGGCATAATGTGAACTATATGGAAAGTATTTTTCTTAACCTGATAACCAATTCCATAAAATATGGAATGCCACATTTGCCACCCGTTATTTCCATAACAACAAGAATTTTAGAGGGTAGGAAACAGTTGGTATATACGGACAACGGGCTAGGTTTTGATATGGAAAAAGTGGGGGATAAAATCTTTGGATTAAATAAAAAATTCCACCATAACGGGGACAGTAAAGGGGTTGGGCTATATTTGGTGTACAATCATGTTACAAGCTTAGGGGGTAAAATTTCCGTGGATAGCGAAGTGGATAAGGGTACTACTTTTACCATTAGCTTTGCATAATAAGCTATAAGCAATGGGCAAATCCGTTTTTTTTTTTAACCAACTGCTTACACCATATAGCGTACAGCATACTGCCAACATCATCCGGTCCTTGTCTAGGAATTCCATTCCGTTCCAAAATCCCTGACTGCCTGCCAATAGTTATGTAATTTTATTGCATAGTTTGGTCTAAACGGCCCGTTCTTGTAATATTTGCTCAGTTTGGGCATTATCCGTTGGGGTGAGGACATCAATTTTTTCCTCATCTTCGTCGTTGGTACAGCTGCTGATGGTTAGGATGCTGAATAGCAATGTGGCCAAGTAGATTGTTTTTTTCATATGTAGATATTCATTTTTTTTAGCGGTCATATGTAATTCGCATATCTTCATTTGAGTTTGCGACCAAATTTTGGTCATGCTCATTTCATGGGTTTAGATTTTAGTAGGCGTGTCCAAATTCAATTTAAGGCTATAACGTATAATTTTCATTTTTGTTTTATGGCTTATAACGCTTAAGGCGAACATCAAAAGAGTTAGGGGATATAATACATAAATCGATACACTTGATATTTGTAGCTGTGTTTAATTTATTTTGAGTAATTTTTGGCCCACAAAATTGGTAGGATTGGATGAAAAAATTTCTTAGGTACATATTGGCCATAGTACTCATTCTATATTTTCTGGCAACGTTTATAGTGTCCCCAATTATGGACAGGCAACTGAACCTTGTAGAATATAGCGATCCCAGACAATTGGGAACCGAAGCACAGGAATTGTACAATTCACTGGAATTTATTGCGGACCTGCATTGTGATGCCCTGTTATGGGATCGTGACCTGACCCAAGAACTGGATTATGCGCATTTGGATTTTCCCCGAATGCAACAGGCCAATATGGGCTTACAGGCATTTACCATTGTTACGAAATCTCCAAAGGGGCAGAATTTTAAGAACAACAGTGCAGAGGCATTCGATAATATTACAATGTTGAATTTTGTTCAGGGGCAACTACCCGATAAGTGGTTTAGTCTGTACAAACGGGCCGAGTACCAGGCCAGGACTTTGCGGAACTACCAAGAGGCATCTGGGGGTAAATTCATTTTGGTGAAATCGCGCCAGGATTTAAAAAAATTGGTGGCATTAAAACGAACCGATCCGGAGGTTATCGGAGGTTTTTTGGGAATAGAGGGGGCACATTGTCTGGAGGGAAATTTGGAGAATGTGCAGCATCTTTATTACGAAGGGGTTAGAATGATGGCTCCTACACATTTTTTTGATAATGAACTGGGAGGATCTGCACATGGACTTTCCGGGGCCGGACTTACCGATTTCGGGCGGGAGGTAATTCACGAAATGAACCGATTGGGCATTATAATCGATTTGGCACATGCCTCCCCAAAAATGATGGATGAAATTCTTGACCAAACTACAAGACCGGTCCTGGTATCGCATACAGGTGTTAAAGGGACCAAGGATAGCCCCAGGAACATATCGGATCACCATATAAACAGAATTGCGGCATCGGGCGGACTCATAGGTGTCGGGTTCTTTAGGGGAGCGATAAAAGGAGAGATTGAACACATCGTGGAGGCCATGAAGTATGTGCGCAATTTGGTTGGTATTGAGCATGTGGCCCTGGGTTCTGATTTTGATGGGGCGGCCACAACGCCCATAGATGTAACCGGCCTTCCCTTTATTGTACAGGAATTAATGGATCAGGGGTTTTCGGATGGGGAGATCAGAGCTATTATGGGCGGGAACGTGAAACGGTTTTTAATGGAACAATTGCCTTAG
>CBFGWQ010000049.1:0-21043 GCA_965652575.1 uncultured Arenibacter sp.
CCTTATTTGGTTCAATTCCATCACTTATCCTGGTCCTGCAGGGACTCCAAAATTTCCATTTCACTGTGTTTTTTGGAGAAATTCATGGCACATTCTATCAAGGCCAAATGGGAATAAGCCTGTGGAAAGTTCCCTAATAGCCTTTTGGTCCTAAAGTCGATATCCTCGCTAAACAGCCCTAAATGGTTGCTATAGCCCAACAATTGGTTAAAGTGTTTCATGGCCTTTTTTTCGTGCCCTATCTTGAACAGACTATTTATGAACCAAAAGGTACAAATGGTAAACGATGAAGAGGGCAATCCAAAATCGTCTTCGTTCTTATACCGGTAAAGCAATCCGTCATTGCACAGTTCCCTTTCAATGGCCAGTACCGTACTCACGTATTTAGGGTGTTTGGGATCTATAAAGCCATAGGATTCCATGAGTAGTACGGCGGCGTCCAGATGCGGTGACCCATAGGATTGTGTAAAGGCCTGTTTTTCTTCGTTCCACGCGTGATTGTGGATATCTTCCCTGATCTGTTTTTCCAGGGTGCGCCATTTATCCAATTTTCGCTGCTTGCCAAAAAGTTCGGCCACTTTAATAGCCCTGTCGATAGCCGTCCAGCACAGGATTTTTGAAAAAGTAAAATGCCTATCCTCCGTACGGAATTCCCATATCCCTTTATCGGCTTCCTGCCAATGTTTATTTACGATCCAAACGATGCCTTTGGTAATTCCCCATAGCTCTTCCCCATTCTCTATTTCCGTATCAAATTTTTCCAATTGGGTATGTATAACGTCCATCAGGATACCATAAATATCGTTCTGACGCTGTTTGTAGGCCGCATTCCCTATTCTTACGGGTTTGGAACCCTTGTACCCTTGCAAATGTTCCAAGGTTTCTTCCGTCAACATTTTTTCTTTGTTGATGCCGTACATGATCTGCAATTTCTCATCCTTATCGGGAATAAGGTCGATGATGAATTGTAGGTAGCGTTTAGCGATATTCTTATGTCCCAATTGACCTACTACCTTGATTACCATAGAGGCATCCCTGATCCAGCAAAAGCGATAGTCCCAATTTCTAACCTCCCCTATGGTTTCAGGTAGTGAAGTGGTTGCAGCTGCGAGGACCGCCCCGGACTTGTCATAACTCAACATTTTTAAGGTTAGGGCACTTCTCTTTATCTCGGCATCATATTTCCTGTAAGTAGGTGTCTTGCTGGACCAATTCAACCAATAGACCTTGGTGCGCTCCAGTTCCAGATAAACCCTCTCCAAGGTGGGTTCAAATATCTTTTCATTATATCCCAGCAAAAAATAGCCATCGCTTTCCAAGACTATTTCACTTTGGGACATGATATTTTCCTTGTTGAAAGAGGTATAAAGAAAAAAGGTGTCAAATTTTACTTCATGGGTCAAACTGGCAATAAAATTTTCTTTGACATAGGTATTTGTTTTTCCCATGGCGTATTCCAATTTGGGATTGTACAAAACCCGGAAAACGGGTTTGCCGGAATTGTGTTTTATATACCGGATAATTTCCGGCGGTGCAATATGTCCACCATTTTGCTTGTGGTAGCGGGGCATAAAATCCTGTACCTCAAAACTATTTTTGCCATCGGTAAATTTTGTGACCAGGATAGCGGTAAGGGGTATGTATTTTTGTTCTATGGTGTATGTATCATCCACTAGGATTTCAAAGCTGCCCCCTATTTCCTCATCAAGGATTTTTGCGAATATGGAAGAAGAATCAAATTCCGGTAAACAACACCAGTCCAATGAACCTTTCTTAGAAATCAAAGCTGCACTTCTACAATTTCCTATTATACCGTAATCTAAATTATCCATATATTATTTTATTCTTTAAATAACCCTAATTAGTAGGTTTTACACATCATTTTACCGAAATTTAAGGAAATTTAATGCGAAAAGCCTTTAAAAAAAGTAAATTATGGATAAAACTATCATAATCTCAAACAGACTGCCCGTACAATTACAAATCGACAATGGAAGCATCACGGCCATACCAAGTGTGGGCGGTTTGGCAACGGGGATGAAATCTGTTCACACGGGAGGGGATAGTTTATGGATAGGCTGGAGCGGATTAACGGAGGAAGAGATTCCGGAGGGACTAGCTCCCGAGATAGACAAGGCATTGGCAAAACACGGGTCCTCCAAAGTAAGTCTAACTTCGGAGGAAGTGGATGGTTTTTACTATGGATTTAGCAACCGTACTATATGGCCTCTTTTTCATTATTTTTTGGAATATTCCGAGTTTGAGCTTGAAAGCTGGGATACCTATAAATCCGTTAATCAAAAATATGCCAATGCCATTTTGGAAAAGGCCGGGGAAAATGATACCATATGGATCCATGACTATCAATTGATGCTGGTACCACAAATGGTAAGGGAAAAACGCCCCAATATTTCCATTGGCTTCTTTTTGCACATTCCATTTCCGTCCTATGAAATATTTAGGACCTTGCCCTGGCGTAAGGAAATTTTAATGGGGTTGCTGGGATCTGATCTGATAGGTTTCCATACCTATGATTACGAACGGCATTTTTTAAGTTCCGTACGCCGATTATTGGGGCTGGAGGTTAGTTTTAACGATATCTATTTGGAAGATCGGGTCATTGAAGTGGATTCTTTTCCAATGGGAATCGATTACAGGAAATTTAGCGATGCCGCAAAGAAGCATGATGAAAACAAGACCGGCCAAAGATCGGAATTGCAGCGCAGGCTGGATTTGCACAGAGAACTGGATCCGGATGCCAAATTCTTTTTATCCATAGACAGATTGGACTATTCCAAGGGTATTGCCAAGCGACTCAATGCGTTCGAATACTTTTTGAACAAATACCCACAGTATAAGGAAAAGGTGAGACTCATTGTGCTGGCGGTGCCATCACGGTCAAATGTACCGCAATATCAATTGTTGAAAAAAGAAATAGACGAATTGGTGGGGAGGATCAATGGTGAATTCTCTACGGTAAGCTGGACACCGATATGGTATTTTTACCGTTCCATGCCCTTCGAGAGCCTTATAGATCTTTATACTTCCAGCGATATTGCCTGGCTGACCCCTATCCGGGATGGGATGAACCTTGTAGCCAAAGAATATATTGCCACCAGAACCGATAAGACCGGTGTCCTTATCCTAAGTGAAATGGCCGGTTCCGCCAATGAAATGAATGAAGCCCTGCTCATAAACCCCAATAATTTTGAAGAAATCGCGGATACGCTCTATGAGGCCATAAATATGCCGATAAAGGAGCAGCAGTCAAGAAATGCGGTACTGCAAAAAAGATTGGAAAGGTATAACGTTGAAAAATGGGCCAATGATTTTATGGCCTCTCTGAAAAATCAGAGACTAATGGATCATTCCCATAAGTCGCGCAGGTTGTCCAATAACATTTTAAGCGATATTAAGAAGGATTTTGTCAAAGCAAAAAAAAGATTGATGTTCCTGGACTATGACGGCACATTGACAGGATTTCACGGCGATCCCCAAAAGGCGAATCCGGATGAAGCCTTATTTAATTTGTTGGACCGTATTTCGGCATTGAAAAATACGGATGTCTATTTAATTAGTGGGCGTGATAAGGAAACCTTTACCAAATGGTTTTTGCCAAAGAAGTACCATATGATCGTGGAACATGGGGTATGGATTTCCGAAAACGGGGAGGCTTTTAGAATGCTGGAGAATGTAAAAAAGGATTGGATGGAAAAAATTCACCCAGTGCTGGAATCCTTTGTGGACAGGACCCCGGGAAGTTTTATTGAAGAAAAAAACTACTCCCTGGCATGGCATTACCGAAAAACCGATCCGGATTTTGGACAAAAGCGGGCTACGGAACTCCATACCGTACTTACCAGTCTAATAGCCAATGACGATTTGAGTATTTTGAACGGAAATAAGGTCATAGAAATCAAGAGCAGCAATGTTAACAAAGGTAGGGCGGCCATGCGCGTGTTTTCGCAAAAGGAATATGATTTTGTATTCGCCATAGGGGATGATTGGACCGATGAATTTATGTTTCAGGAATTGCCGGAAAGCGCTATTACGGTAAAGGTGGGCAGGCAAAAAACCCAGGCCCGCTATTATGTGGACAGTATTAAAAATGTCCGTGGATTATTGGAACATTTTATAGAATGAACTACCTCGACACAGAGTGTACGAGGTATTGGAATCAAGATCGCTGCGCTACAAGAGAACCAAGACACAAGACAAAACAATCCAATGCCGTAGATCGTGTCTACCCATTAAAGTTACGCACGAAACAGAGCCTCGTAAAATTCTATTGATTAAAATAGAAGATGGGAGAATGCTTCATGATCAATGGTAGGTTTTTACACTTATTTTTGATCGTATTTGTTCTTTCCCTTTGGATTATGGACTTAACAAATAATTAAGAAACTAATTTTACGGATAGGCGTAAATTACCAAGCTAAAACCCAAGACGAATGCGCAAATTTGCCACTGCATGTATCCTACTACTTTCTTTCTGCCTTATGGGGCAAACGGACCAACGTATTTATGATATAATCAAAGAGGTTTCGGCCGAAAGAATTAAAAAGGATGTCACCACTTTGGTAAATTTTGGTACGCGGCATACCCTGAGCGATACCCTTTCCGATACCAGGGGAATAGGCGCGGCAAGACGATGGATAAAAAGTGAATTCGACAGAATTTCCAGTAGTTGTAATAATTGCCTGGAAGTAAGCTATCAAAGGGACCTTGTTAAAAAGGAAGTAAGTGATCGGATCCCCAATGATGTCTGGGTAGTCAATGTTATGGCCATCCAAAGGGGTACCACATATCCAGATCGTTATATCATTATGAGCGGGGATATTGATTCACGGGTCAGTGATGCCAATAATTATACTTCGGATTCTCCAGGTGCCAATGATAATGCCAGCGGTATGGCAGGGACTATAGAGGCGGCAAGGGTCCTCTCCAATTACAAATTTGAAAACAGTATCATATACCTAGGTCTTTCAGGGGAGGAACAGGGTCTTTTTGGGGGCCAGGGCCTAGTGAAAATGGCGAAGGATAAGGGATGGGATATCATTGGCATATTCAATAACGATATGATCGGTAATATTAAGGGGGGCGACGGAATTATCAGTAATACCGATTTTAGGATTTTTTCCGAACCCGTACCCCCGACAGAGTCGGAAAGGGAAAGAAATATGCGAAGGTATTATGGAGGGGAAGTGGATGGTATTTCCAGACAATTGGCCCGATATGTTCATGCAAATGTGAAAACCTATATGCCGGAGATGAATCCTATGATGATCTATAGATTGGATAGGTTTGGACGTGGTGGCCACCACCGTCCTTTTAATGATGCGGGCTATGCCGGAATAAGGATAATGGAGGCCCATGAAAATTATACCCAGCAGCATCAGGATGTCCGGGTAGAAAATGGAATTGCCTATGGTGATGTTTTGGAACATGTAAATTTCGACTATGCCAAAAAGCTGACCTCGGTGAACGCCATCAATCTGGCTTCTTTGGCCTGGGCTCCTCCGGCTCCCAGAGTAGTAAGTATCGGAGGAATTGTAGAACCCTCTGCAAAGTTACAATGGAGCACGGTTCCGGGTGCCATTGGATATAAAATATATTGGAGGGATACCACCTCCCCAACCTGGGACCATAGTAGATTTGTTGGTGAGGTATCGGAATTTACCTTGGAAGGAGTAGTATTGGACAATTTTTTCTTTGGGGTGTCGGCAGTTGGCAAAGACGGTTTTGAAAGTGTTATTGTATTTCCCAATGCAATTTTAAGGTAGGACAGGTTAAGAAAGAATATATGAAATTACATTGGCAATTACTTGTCCCCGCATTGGTTTTTACCGGAATTTTACCGGCCCAGGAATCAAAACAACTTTCCGAAAGTCCGATACATCGGGAATGGGTAGACCTGGAAAGGGACAATGGCAGCCTATTAAGGGCTTTGGTGGCTTACCCTGAAAGTAGGACGGTTACCAAAGCGGTCATTATTATTCACGAAAATTTGGGATTGAATGAATGGATCGTGGCCTTCTCGGAGAAATTGGCAGCCAAGGGATTTATGACGATAGCCCCGGATCTCATATCCAACAGCATTGAGGGTATTGAAAAAACGACCGATTTTGAAAATGAGGATAGGGCAAGGCAAACTATTATAACTCTGGACGCGGAACAGATAACCAAAGATCTGAACCTAATCTATAATTATGTAAAAAATGAACCATTGGTCAATGGGAAAATTTCGGTGGTCGGATTCGGTTGGGGCGGATCACAGGGCTTTATCTATGCGGCCCAAAATCCGGATCTGGAAAGTGTAATGGTATATTACGGTACGGCCCCCAAGGATTTAACCATTTTAAAAAATATTAAATGCCCGGTATACGGTTTTTATGGTGCTGCGGACACTATGGTAAACGGGACGATTCCGGATACCGAAAGAACAATGAAAGAATATGGAAACCTATATTCTTTTGATATCTATGAGGGTGCGGGACATGCTTTTATGAGTAGGGGCGCCCAAGAGGCGTATGGGCCCAATACCATGGCCTATGAAAAGTCATGGAAGAAATTAATAGGTCTTTTGATGTACAATGGGCAATGAACAATGAATATTTGTGTTTGGCAGGCAGTGTTGAAAAACTCCCCTCTTGAGGGGCAAGGGGTATTGAAATAAGAAGGTTGATTGCGGTCAATTGCATATTGCCCATTGCTTTTGAGTGAATTATAAAATAAAACTTGTGAAATGAGCATAAACTTTTTTAAGTATACCATACCGATATGATTAAAATAAGTTTATGCGAAACCGAAAGGTTCACGAACACAAAAAAATAATATATGGTGAGTAAAACGAAGTGTTTACATCTGTATAAAATTTTGTAATTACTTCTTTTTTTAATCAATTATAAAATTTTATACAGATGAAAAAAATTACTACAATAATGTTGTTGTTGTTTATTGGACTTGCCTCCTATTCACAACAACGACATTTTACGGAACAGGATTCCCTTAGGGGCAGTATAACCCCGGAGCGCTCCTGGTGGGACCTTAATTTCTATAATTTGAACGTTGAAGTAAAACCAGGGGAGAAATTCATCTCCGGGAGCAATATAATTCGTTATACCGTTTTGGAAGAACGGCAACTGCTCCAAGTAGACCTTCAACCTCCCCTGGTTATTGAAAAGGTCATCCAGGATGGTGAAACTTTGCAATGGAAATCAAAAGGGAACGCCCATTTTGTCACCCTTAAAAAACCACAACTGAAAGGAGATGTAAATGAGATAGAGGTGTATTACTCCGGCCATCCGAAAGAGGCTGCCAATGCCCCGTGGGACGGAGGCTTTTCATGGAAAAAAGACAATAATGGAAAACATTTTGTAGCAACCTCCTGCCAAGGTTTGGGGGCCAGCGTATGGTGGCCGAATAAGGACCATATGTACGACGAGGTAGATAGCATGTCCATAAGCATTACAACCCCTAAAGACTTGATGGATGTCTCCAATGGTAGACTTTTAAAAGTAGAGGAAAATAAGGATAGTAAAACCTATCATTGGTATGTGGCCAATCCCATAAACAATTATGGGGTAAATATCAATCTGGGCGATTATGTTCATTTTGGTGAAACCTATAATGGAGAAAAAGGAAAATTGACCATGGACTATTATGTACTTCGCGATAACGAGGAAAAGGCAAGGGATCAATTTAAACAGGCCCCAATGATGATGGAAGCCTTTGAGCATTGGTTTGGCCCCTACCCTTTTTACAAAGATGGTTATAAACTGGTGGAAGTACCTTACCTGGGGATGGAACACCAGAGCTCGGTTACTTATGGGAATCAATTTGGCAACGGCTATTTGGGCAAAGATCTTTCAAAAACAGGTTGGGGACTAAAATTCGATTTTATCCTTATCCACGAATCGGGCCATGAATGGTTTGCCAATAATATAACCTACAGGGATATAGCCGATATGTGGATCCATGAGTGCTTTACGGCCTATTCGGAAAATTTGTATTTGGATTACCATTTTGGCAAAAAAGCGGCATCGGACTATGTAATTGGTACCAGGAACAATATACAAAACGATAGGCCTATCATTGGCATCTATGGCGTTAATCAAAAAGGTTCCGGGGACATGTACTACAAAGGGGCCAATATGCTACATACCCTAAGACAATTGGTGGAGGATGATGGGAAATGGCGGGCCATTTTACGGGGTCTCAATAAGGAGTTCTACCATCAGACCGTTACAACGAAACAAATTGAAGATTTTATTGGTAGCGCTTCGGGAATAGACCTTGCCCAATTTTTTGACCAATATCTGCGAACCGTTAAAATACCCATCCTGGAATACGAGGTAAATGACAAACAATTGCGCTATAGGTACATCAACATTGTGGATGGTTTTGATATGCCCTTAAGAATTAATGTAAACGGTACCGTAGACTGGTTTTATCCCAACACCAATTGGAAATCCAAATCTTTTAAAAAGAAAATATTATCGGTTACCGTGGATAAAAACTTTTATGTTGAACAAAAGAAAATTTAATTATTGAAAAGGATCGAACAATATTATTTTAGGAGCGATATCGAATGGCGTGCCTGGTTAGAGGACAATCACGACAGCAGTACAGGGGTGCACCTTATTTTTTATAAGGTAGCCCACGAAAAGGATAGCATGCGATGGGAAGATGCCGTAAAGGTAGCTCTGTGCTTTGGTTGGATAGACAGTACCGTTAAAAGCCTCGGGGAGGGTAAGCGACAGCAATATTTTTGTCCCAGAAAGCCAAAAAGTGCTTGGAGCAAATTGAACAAGACCTATGTAAAAGAGCTCAAAAACAGGGGGGAAATGCACCCTAGTGGATTGGAGAAAATTAAGGAAGCCAAAACAGATGGCTCCTGGAATGCCCTGGACGATGTTGAAAAGGGTATTGTCCCGGAGGATCTGCAATTGGCTTTCAACTCGGAGCCCACGGCCTATGCAAACTATCAAGGTTTTGCAGTTAGTTATAGAAAAAGCTATCTTTATTGGCTTAACCAGGCCAAACGGGAGGAAACAAGGCAGAAGCGCATAAAGGAGATCATATCGCTTTGCAAAGAAAATAAAAAGGCGCGGGATCTTTAAATGTTCGGCTTCGTACAAATCTAAACCCAACAGTTAATAAAAATGGATATAAACCTAGCGGTATTGATAGATGGTGACAATATTCCCTCTGCCTATGTAAAGGAAATGATGGAGGAAATTGCCAAATACGGTAATCCTACCATAAAAAGAATATATGGCGATTGGACCAATCCCAAATTGTCCAAATGGAAGAATCTGTTGTTGGAAAACGCCATAACACCAATTCAGCAATATGCGTATACCACGGGTAAAAATGCCACCGACTCCGCTATGATCATTGATGCCATGGATATCTTGTATTCCAATAAGGTTAGTGGTTTTTGTATTGTTTCCAGCGACAGCGATTTTACCCGTTTGGCCACAAGGTTAAGGGAGGCGGGCATGAATGTAATCGGTATTGGGGAAAAGAAGACCCCCAACCCTTTTATCGTGGCCTGTGATAAGTTTATCTATATTGAAATTCTTAAAAATCAATCCGAGGAAAGTTCTTCTGAAGCTACGGATAGCAGGAGGGACAAAAAGGACAATGTGGATAAGATCACCCAAAAGGAGATCAAGCTTATTGCCTCTACTATTTCGGATCTTGCCGATGAGGATGGGTGGGCATTTTTGGGGGATGTGGGTAGCCTCCTTCAGAAGAAGCAGCCCAATTTTGATTCACGTAATTATGGTTTTCAAAAATTGACCCCGTTGATAAAGTCCATTAAAAATTTTGAAATAGACCAACGTGAAAATGTTAAGGGACGGTTTAAATTAATTTACGTCAGAAACAGGTAGGTCCCTAATTTTTAGGTTGGGTCTTATGAATATTCAGGACAAAAAAGCTTGTCCATATTGGTCTATTCCCCCCTGCTGCCAATAAGGACTCTATGTATTAACTTTAAACCCATATCGCCATGAAAAAAATTGGTTTACTCATTTGTTTTGTAACTTTTCTTTGCTGTTCCCCGAAAAAGGAAAGTATTGGTTCAACGGCCATATTGATAACTGATGTCAATATCGTTGATGTGAACAACGGAAATATCCTAAAGAATAGGCAGGTAGTGATCGACTCCGGCAAAATTAAAAAAATAGTTGGATCGGTCGAGAACGCCGATGATTACCCCAACAAAATTGAAGCTAGGGACAAATACCTAATTCCCGGACTGGCGGAAATGCATGCGCATATTCCCCAGCCCCCAACCAGTGACACCCGTATAGAGGAAACCTTGTTTTTATACCTTTCCAATGGCATAACCACCATTAGGGGAATGTTGGGCCATCCTACCCATCTGGTATTAAGGGAAAAGGCGTTGAAAGGGGAAGTGCTAAGTCCCCGGATTTTTACCTCCAGCCCTTCTTTTAACGGCAATTCCGTTACCACCAAGGAAGAGGCCGTGGAGAAAGTTACCGCATATAAGAATGAGGGATATGATTTTTTGAAAATACATCCGGGGATGCAGTTGGAGGTTTTTGATCAAATGGTAGCAACCGCCAATGAGTTGAACATACCCTTTGCAGGCCATGTGCCGGTAATGGTAGGTATACGTCACGCCCTGGAAAGCAAATATGCTTCCATAGACCACGTAGATGGCTATTTGGAAGGACTAGTGCCGGAATCTGAAGGCGTTGATCCTTCCGCAAATGGATTTTTCGGCTACTCCTTTACCAATATGGCGGATACTTCCAAAATTGATGAATTGGTAACACTGACCAAAAACAATCAGGTATGGATCGTACCTACACAAAGTTTGTTCGAGAGATGGTTTGCCCCCGTAAGCTCCGATGAATTGTTGAAACAACAGGAAATGAAGTATATGCCCGTTTCTACCTTGGAGGATTGGAAGAGAAGAAAGGATGGGTCTACGAGACCTGAAACCGGATTTAACGAAGAACAATGGAATAAGTTCACGGCCATAAGAAGACAGTTGATCCAAAAATTACAGGAGAACGGACATGGTATGTTATTGGGTTCGGATGCGCCGCAATTGTTCAACGTACCCGGCTTTTCCATCCACCATGAGATTGAAGGGCTGGTTGAGGCGGGACTCACCCCTTTGGAGATTTTACGATCCGGCACCATTAATCCGGCCAAATTCTTTGGAATGGAAGATACCTTTGGAAACATAAAAGAAGGTCTTGATGCAGATCTGGTATTATTAAACTCCGATCCCTTATCGGATATTAAGGCGCTAAAGGATATTTCCGGTGTTGTGGTTCGGGGAAAATGGTTGTCCAAGGAGGCCATAGCGGAGAAGTTGGAGCAAATAGCCAATAATGCCAAAAGCAACTAATATCCACTATTCTTATGACACCCTTTACCTGGATTCTAAAAAATCATTCATGATTTAGGATATTTGCTTATAGCCCGGATTAGGACCATAAAGAATGCTATAGACCGGAATTCCCAATTAAATAGGGATTTCCGAAGAATATATATTTTTGTGTGGAGACAGGCATAAATTAGATAAAAATAAAATAAACAATAGATTTGAACATTAAAAAAGAAACGAGTCAAATTATGGGGAAAGTTTTAGGCGTGCTGATGCTTATTTCAGTGATTACGGTAGAGGCACAGGTAAATGGGGAAGACAAGTTGGGATCCTGGCATATGTATTTTGGAACCAACAAGATCAGCAACAAATTCAGTATCCATACCGAAGCACAGCTCCGCTATTATGAACAGGCCAAAAATTTTAACCAATTGCTCTTAAGAACGGGGTTAAACTATCATATCGACGCCAATGCATGGACCACTTTTGGGTATGGCTATATTGTTACCGATGGTAGCTTCGAGGAATTTCCTGAGGAAACGAATTCTATTGAACACCGCATTTTTGAACGGTTTTTCTTAAAAAATAAGGTGTGGGAATTTAATTTTGAACACAGATATACCTTGGAACAACGTTTTTTGGATTTTAGGGATCGTACCGATGTACAACATAGGATGCGGTATCGTTTACAAATGACACTTCCTTTGACCAATACTTTTTTTCTTAATTTCTATGATGAGATCTTTATCAATCTTCAAGATGATATTTTTGGACAAAACCGACTCTATGCCGCTTTGGGAATCAACGTAACAGAAAATTTGAATCTTCAGTTGGGATACCTGAAAAATCATTTTTCGGAAGCCCATTATGACCGTCTGCAGGTGGCTGTTACCTATAATCCCGACTTAAGGGGTATACTGAAGAAGAAATAGGGTTATGAACCATTAAAAAGTACGTTTTCAAAATGGAAAGTAGAAACTATGATCAATTCACTGAACTCGTTTAAACTTTTTTAATTGGCTAAAAAATTGTTCTTTTTCACCCACTTATTGCCTTTTTTTTCTTTCCGTAGTGATGCTATGCTCCCGAAAGCTTTCGGGATTAAAAAAGTCTTCAATTGGGCAAAAAATGCTTAATTTTCGCTTCAATCCAAAAAGTTTAAACGAGTTCACTTTAAAGAATTGGCCGACAATATTTTTTATGCTTAACTTTATACCTAATATTTCAAATAAAAAAATATCATGAAAAAAATCGCTTTTGCATGCTTAAGTGTCCTCTTAATAACCGGGATTAGCTGTAAGGATGCCAAAAAAGGACAGGATGGTGGAACCGTAGAATTGGAGGCCGCCCCTTCAGAAAAATTCAGTCTGGTAAAAGATTCTACCAAAGTAAGCTTTACCGCTTATAAGACTACCGAAAAATTGCCGGTCGGTGGCAAGTTTACCAAAATTAATATTACAAATTCCAAGGAAGGCAGTACGGCCATGGAAGCCCTAAACGGCACCACTTTTAGTATTCCCGTGAGCAGTTTGTTCACTAATGATGCCACTGGAACCAGGGATCCCAAGATTTTGGAATTCTTTTTCGGGGTTATGGATAATACCGAACTTATTTCAGGGGTATTTAAAGTTTCAACTGGGGATACATGTTCCATAGACGTTACATTGAACGGGAAAACGGCCAATATTCCCCTTGAGCATGAAATGGTAGGTGATTACGGATATACTTTTAAGGGGGTTATGAATTTGGAGAATTGGGACGCATTGAATGCAGTGGAATCCATAAACAAGGCCTGTGAAGTATTGCATACGGGCAAGGACGGCGTTAGTAAGACTTGGAGCGAAGTTGCCGTTCATGCCGATGTCCTTTTGCAAAAAAAATAGTGCTTTAGTATTTGGGAAAGAGCATTTTACTTTTAATAATAAAGGATATGGTGATAATCCCCTTATTCGACACCATCGAATAAGGGGATTATTAATTTAAAGGAACCAATTTTTAACTCCATTAAATTATAAAATAACCCGTATCCTTTCTGGGCTTGATATTCTTTGCCTAAATTGGTAATTTTAGGAAAATTTAAAAAGAACGAGAGATGAAAAATATTGGATTATGGTTCTTAATGTTACTTTTCTTGGGTTCCTACAGTTGTAAGCAGGTCAAGAAAGAAAACAAGGGCATTATGGAAAATATAGAAGCCACTGTAGAGGAAATGAACAACGGGGCGGAGGTTAAAACCTTAAAGTTTTCCATGGAGCCAAAAAGTGATAGTAATGTTAAGGGAGAGGTAAGCTTTACTGAAGAAAATGGAACTGTTAGTATGAAAGCCGACTTGGCCGGATTGACCCCGGGAGAGCATGCGATTCATATCCATGAAAAAGCGGACTGTTCTTCGGCCGACGGAAAATCTACCGGCGGACATTGGAATCCGACCTTTGCCACACATGGTAAATGGGGTTCTACAGATGGTTATCACCGGGGAGATATTGGAAACTTTGTTGCAGATGCCCAGGGCAATGCCACTGTGGAATTTTCCACTGACGAATGGTGTTTGGGATGTGGGGACGAGACCAAAAATTTAATTGGAAAAGGAGTAATAGTCCATCAGGGAGTGGATGATTATGTTACCCAGCCCACCGGTGACGCCGGGGGAAGAATAAGTTGTGCCGGTATCATAGAATAAAAATCAATTTGAAAAAAAATAGTGAACAACTTCGGGGCAAGCCTGTCTGTCCGACAAAGGCAGGCCCATGAGACATCAAGCGGAAAACCTGAAAAAACATTTCAACGCAAGCCCGCCTGAACACTTGTCGGGCAGGCGTCGGAACATTTTAAATCTCACTTAGTGGGTAAGCTGTCTTTTTGGACAGCTTTTTTTATCTTTAAAAAAAATTCTTGAATGGAATTAGAAATAATTGTTGAACAATTTCAAAAAAAGGATGCCAACGCTTTTCAAAAGCTTTACAATATGTATTCGGAAAATATTTGTGGCGTAATAAATACTATTGTAAAGAATCCCAATGTTGCCGAAGAGATTTGTCAAGACGTTTTTATGAAGGCGTGGAACAATGCGGAGAGCTACAATGCCTCCAAAGGAAGGTTCTTTACATGGATACTCAACATTGCGAGGAATGCCGCTATCGATGAAATACGCAGTAAGTCGTATAAAAACAGTAAAAAGAACCTTTCCGCCGATTACTTCGTAGGTATTTTGGAAAGTGTTGCCGATAGTGAAGATGGCAAGGAAGATAGCGTTGGGTTAAAAAAACTATTGGTAAATTTAAAGGACAAATGTATCAAGATCATAGAGTTACTTTACTTTAAGGGACTTACACAAAAAGAAGTATCAGAAGAATTGGATATTCCATTGGGGACGGTAAAAACTAGAAATAGAAGCTGTATTTCCCAAATAAGGACGAACATTACATTATAATATGGATACAAAGGAATACATAGCATCCGGTATATTGGAACTTTATGTTGCAGGGACCCTTTCCGAAGTGGAAAATTTGGAGGTGTATCTAAATTCGGAGAAATATCCAGAGATAAAGAAGGAAATCCAGGACATTGAAGCTTCCGTTCTGTCATTGACCAAATCCGTTTCCCCGGGAACAAAAGGGTTTGGTGATCTATTGAATAGAATGGACATGGCAAGTACCGCCAAAACGGGGGCAATCAGGGATAAAGTAAGTTGGACGGCCTATTTGGGCTGGGCCGCATCCTTAGTTTTTATGGCAGGTCTACTTTGGCTTTATCAACAGAACGATCAATTGAAATTAGACCTGGAAATGGTTTCCAGGGAAAAGGATGCCATGGAACAGCAGATTGCCGATTCCAACAATTCCCTGGCCAAAACCGAGGATTTACTGAAAACCATTCGTGATAAGAACATTACGGTAGTGGCACTGAACGGACAGACCGTCTCCCCTACTTCCTATGCAAAGGCCTATTGGAACAAAGGGGAAAAGAAGGTGTATATAGATGCACAGGGCCTGCCAGATCCTCCAAATGGATTTGTTTATCAGGTATGGTCCCTGAAATTAAACCCGTTGACACCGACCAGTATGGGACTTTTGGAGGATTTTGTTAATGATGACGATAAGGTGTTTGCCTTGGCCAATCCCAATGAGTCCGAAGCATTCGGTATTACCTTGGAACCTGCAGGTGGTAGTGAATCGCCTAATTTGGAACAGCTCTATACTTTAGGAGTGGCCACATCATAGCTATGAAGTGGTTTAAACTTTTTCGATTGGCTAAAACCCGCCCGTATCCGGTACGGGCAGGAATTGCCCTTTTGCACCCACTTTTTGACTTTCCTGCCGATACAGGCAGGTTTTCTTGCGTAGCCCTGCTATGCTCCCGAAAGCTTTCGGGATTAAAAAAGTATTCAACTGGGTACAAAATTGCTGATTTTCGCTTCAATCCAAAAAACTTAAATCACTTCAATTAATAATTCCTGGGACAATAATATATTAGGATGGATGTGTGGTGGAAGGGCATGGCCAAACCCTGTCCGTCCATATCCAAATTTTGCTATGAAGGATTTCAAAAAAAACAAAAAAACTATGAAATTTTACTAATAATTATTCCTACAAATTAGTGGACCTTTGTCTAGTTTAACGCCCCAATATCTAATAATTATGAACCTATCCAATAGTTTTAAAGTGATACTAGGATGCATTATTATGCTATTCTTCTGTTCTTTGTCCGCCCAGGAGTCCAAGGTTGCCAGCTACAATAGGTCCAATGGTGACGAAAACAACAAAAGAGCCGACAAATTTCAACAACTTCTAAAATTGGGTTATAAGGAAAACGAAATATTCGAGGATCTGGGCAATGTCAACTTTTTGGCAGGAAATTATGAGGAAGCCATATTTTGGTATAAAAATTTAATGGATGCGAATACCAGTTCCACACCTACGGCAAGTTATTATGAGCGCTATCTTTTTGCATTAAAGAAAATGGGATCTACAGTAGTGGAAACTTCTTCCCAAAATAAGGATTGGCTGGCCCAAATTAAAGGGGACTATCAAATAAATACTGGCCCCGAAGAAAATAATATCCATCCTGAAAAAGTAAGCAAGTACAAGGATTTTAACTTTCAAAAGCCACAAGAACCAGTAGTGTCCAGAGAATTGACCCTGGAAGATCTGGGTTTGGAAAATGAGGGGGTATCGGATCTTGGGGATAAGGAAAAGTATAAATTTGCCTATAATGCGCCCATTGCGATTACGGAAGATGGCCGAACCGCCTATTTTAGCAAGGCCGTATATACAAAACCCTTGGTCGGCGTCTTTTCTAAAAAAGAATTGGTACACAGGATATTCAAGGCCAATAAAGTTAATGGGGAATGGCAGGACATAAAAGAAGTGGCCTTGGTGCCAAAACATTATTCGGCCATTCACCCTACCGTTTCGCCGGACGGAAAGCGATTGTTCTTCGCTTCCAATATGCCCGGTACTTTTGGGAAATATGATATTTACGTAGCGGATATTAAGAGCGATGGTTCCTTTAGTGTAGCTAAAAATTTAGGTCTGAAAGTAAATACGGACGATAACGATCTTTATCCAAAAATTATAGGAGGATCTTCCTTGGTCTTTGCTTCGGAAGGTAGAAAAGGTTTTGGCGGATTGGATGTCTTTATGGTTCAGGTAGACCAAAGAAAAGTGGGGACTTCCGTAAACCTTGGAACCGACATCAATAGTGCTGAAGACGATTTTTCAATTTTGCTGACCGGTAATAACGGAATGGGGTACGTTATGTCCAATAGGGGTGAAAGTAAAAGTAATCCCCAAAGGGTAGCATTCACCTATTCCAAAGAGAAAAGGGACAGGTTATTGGAGAAAAAGAAATTCAATATCTTGGAAAGCATGGATGACAAGGCGCAAATTCATTATTCCAACACTGTTTTTGAGGAGTAAGGCTTATTTAGCGATATACATTATTTGGTATTGGGTGTATTGTACGGCATAAATACTATGATAAATTAATAGTAAGAATTTATTTACTCTGTTGTAATTTGGTCCTCTATTTTTTGGACCATTTCAATTCAATTTTTCTAAAGCCCCGACCAGGTTGGCGGTCAACTTAAAATGAATGATCCAAGTTAGGCGAGACACACGCATATATGATTGTAAAGAATAAATTATGATCTGAACAAAATAAATTTTCCCCCTTGGATGAACTGCAGAGATGCCATATTTAAGAAGGTATTGCTCCTAGTATTATTTTGCATTGTACTCTGCAATGGTGCCGTATTTTCTCAAGAAGCCAATTCCAATTTCAATTCCTCTACCTCCTATCACAACCAATTGGTCTATAATAGGTTCTTAATTCATCCTGCGTTTTCCCTGGTAAGGGAAAACAAATCCTATGTAAATGTTCTGCACCAAAATCAATATGCTACTTTTAATGATAATAACCAGAATTATTTTCTGGGATTTGGCAATAAATTAAATGATAACACCGCCATGGGATTGGGTGTCTATTCCCATCGGGCAGGCGTTGTGCAGGAATTTGGATTAAGCGCCAATTATGCCACTTCCGTACAGTTGGGTAGGAAAAGTAGTCTGAGCTTCGGAACCAATATAACCTATCTTAATTCGGGAATCGATAAAAACAGGATTATAGCTTCGGAAAACGACCCGGAAATATTGGATGCCAGAAAAGAAACCAGGTTGGCCCTTCAACCCGGCATGTTATACTCCATAGGTGCATTGGATTTTGGTCTGTATGCCCAGGACCTTATCAGTTATAATCAAACGACCAATAGTGTTATCACCAATTTTAGTGACAAATCCCTAAAAGCATCGGTTCAATATACACATGAGCTTAACGCTAGAAGGGGATTGTTCACCAATGGTAGGGTGATGCCGTTGTTGCAGGTACATAGGGATGAGGAGGAGAATTTTTCCATAGCCGGATCGGTATTGTTGGACTTGCCTGATTATGGCTGGCTACAGTCTACCTTTAATGATGGATACGGTCTATCCGTGGGGCTGGGATTTAATCTAGGCAAAAAGATGACCCTGGGATATGTATTTGAAAAGAATTTTTTTAAATACGGGGCCAACCTTGGTTGGAACCATGAACTATCCCTAGCCTATACCTTTAAAAATGACTTCCCCAACAGTACAAGGAGACCCATTGTAAATTCAACCTATAGAAAGCCTACTCCGTCCAAAAAGAGAAAATCGGACCCCCTTGTGAAAAATTACGAAAAGGAGATTAAAAAACTGAAAGCCGAAATACAGCGAAGGGATCAGGGCATACCACTTGGCGATCAAAATTCCACAGAAGAAATGGAGGACTATACCGTTAATGATGGTTCCGCGAATCAAATGTTAAGACTGGGTTCCGGCAATGAAAGCAATGGCAATTGCGAATGCCAAAATACATTGGCTTACCAAAATCATTTAATTTTAAAGGAGTTGCTTAAAAATCAATACACAAAAAATGACGATTCCAAAGACCATATAATAAACCTTACCGTTAATACTGCCAATGCCGATAAGGTCAACAAAAATGATGATTGTCAAAATACCCTTGCCTATGAAAATCGGTTGATATTGGATGGACTTATTTTAAGGCAGGACTCGTTGGAATCTGCAAACAAGAAGGAGATCGATAGAAGGTTCGATATGTTGGTGCGAATCCTGAAAAACGAAATAAGGCAGTACATGAAAACCGATCTTCAGAAATTGGATGATGGGCAATACGAAACGGCTGTTGCCGATATAAAGGAAAAGACCATATACCGAATCAATAATGCGGAGAATAAGGATTACGCTAAATTACCGATAAGGATGGAGCAGCAATCGGGCATAGCCGGACTAAAGGCAGGGTATTATTTGATAGCCAACGTTTATAAGAACAAGGAAAATGTAGACTCCTTTATAAGCGATCTTAAACATAAAGGGATTAACGCCAAACAATTTTATAATAAGGAAAAAGGCCTGTATTATGTGTATTTGGCAGATTATAATAAGAGGGACGAAGCCGAAATGGCGTATACCACGGATTTGGAAGGTAAATATGTAAATGAAAAATGGATTATGAAGGTCAATAACAACCCTGCAACCGTAGAGAATCTATATGAAGACGGGGATGTTCCGGTTAACGGTTTTGAATAGCCTCAAATACTATGGCAAGTACTTTTTTATCCAGTGTTCGGCTTAGTATTGAATACATAGTATTAGGTATTGTGATTGAATTGTATTCAGTTGGCAGGGGATTCCGATTCAAGGTCTGGATTCAAAATATAATTGCAAAATTATAATAAGTCAGGAAAATCAGATAATTTTTATCAATAATTCATAATTGCCATTACAATTTTGTTTTGTAAGAAAATACATCGATTTTTTATGGTGGTTATAAATATATTACCTATATTTAAATATTATTAACATAACTTTAAGGTTTTAGAACAAGTATGGGAAGATAGCGCATATCGTTTAAGATTTACCTACGGTCTTATTATGAAAGCAGTATTTTCCTTAATTATTTAATATGTGGATAAACTACCTCGGGGCAATCCCGATAGCTATCGGGACACGAGGCATTGAAAGGAAATTCAAGTTTGATTTCGACGCCTGTCTGCCGACAAAGGCAGGCAAGCGTCGGAGCACCTGCCTGCCGCAGGCAGGTTTAAATCCCGATTATCGAGTAAAACAGAAATAATATTAATAATTGATCCCAAATCCCAAATCATGAAAACCTACCCTTACCAATTTAGAAAACAAAAGGTGTTTATCTGCATTATGACCAGTAAAATATTTCTTTTCCACTTCTTCAAGCAATAGTACTTCATTTGGATCAAGGATAATTGCCAATACCAAGGATAGTCCATGATCATTATTGATTGATGTAAAAGCTTAGAGAAATCTCCCCAAACCCCAAATTTTATGAATTCCAATGTTTTAAAAGTTATCGTAATAGACTATGACCTGTCTTTACATGAAGCCTACCACCATTATTTTGAAACCTATAAGGAATATTCACTTGAACGTATATATGTTTCCGTGCAGGAAGCACTTTTGGATTACGACAATGTATTGCCGGATATTATTGTGTCCGAAGTAACTATGCCGGATAGCTGTGGTATTGAAGGTATTGGACTTTTCCGTAAAAAAGATCCTGAGGTTAAAATTATTATGGTTAGTGGCCAAATTGATTTTGATATTGTAAAAAGGGCCTTTAAAAATATGGCAAATGGATATTTTTCCAAACCTATTGGCCCAGAGAGTTTGCACCATGCCCTAAATGAGATCAGGTACGAAGGCGCTACCATAAGCAATGATATAGCCAAGAAAATAATTTCTATGTTCCAAAGAAAACCCCTTGCTTCTTTTTCGGAAAGGGAAAATCAGATCATAGAGCATTTATGTCAGGGAGCTACCTATAAGACAATTGCAGATAATTTATTTGTGACCCCGAGTACGGTAAATTTTCATATACAGAATATCTATCTAAAGTTAAATGTAAACTCAAAATCGGAGGCCTTGATCAAATTGAGGGAAATGGAATATTCTGTCCAATTAATTTAATGTGAGTTCGATTTATATTTAATTGTTAATGGGTTATTTAGGATAATTTTGTCCGATCGAGCAGATCCCGATATATCGGGAGAGACCTCAATTTAAAGATATAACGGTCAAAAAAAACTCTCAACTC
>CBFGWQ010000050.1:0-20520 GCA_965652575.1 uncultured Arenibacter sp.
GATTTATATAATAATAAAATGTGTTGAAGAACAATGCATTAAGCAAGTATATTGGGTATAAGTTATTATATTCGTGTGTTGCTACACATTTGAGAAATGATTACGACAGACCATTTAAATTCAATTACAAAGGACTTTTTTAGTCGTTATTGGAATCCAAAAAACGGAAAAGTTCCTATTTGGGAAAAATCTGAATGGGATTTTAACGGAACTATACACAATCACGATAAACAAGGATGTTATGCTCTCATAAAAAATAACGAAATAATTTATATTGGAGTTGGCATTAGTAAAGGTTCAGGAATTTACAAAAACCACGGCTTGGGTTATCGTCTAAAAAGGTATTTTAAAGTCAATAAAAATCTTCAACAAAATCCCAACAAATATTTACCAACTGAAAATTGGCAGGAATTAACAGGCATTTTAACAATTGGCTTCCCAAATGAGCATTTTTGTCTTGCTTCGGCTTTAGAAATATACCTTGTTTATCATCTTAACCCAATACAAAATAAAAACTTGAAAAAATGAAAGGTTGTTTAAAATTTAAGTACATGACAAAAATCGTCTTAATAAGGTTTCTCGGAAAATCCGTTTTACCCCAAACCCTAAAGGGAGCCTGATTTTCCTTGATTTCTCCCTTTAGGGTCGGGGCCAAAAATTGAGGAAAATCTTGCGAAATTAAATTTTCTCATGTACTATATATCCCTATTTTATTAATATTTAGTGTTTTATAATTTTTTATCATGTACCAAAAATATTAATATATTTTACCGCGTGTTGAGAAGGAACAAACATAAATACTTGTTTAATATACAAATAGTATATACTTTTGTGGTGTTACACAAATAAAAATTATGAAAACAGTATCATTAAAAATTGACGATTCGATTTTTGGGGAAACAGAAAAAATCCTTGCAAAAATTAAAAAACCGAGAAACAGGTATATTAACGATGCTATTGACTATTACAATCGTATTCAAAAACGTTCCATTTTAGAAAAAAGACTAAAAAAAGAATCGGATTTGGTTAAATCAAATTCATTGGAAGTTTTAAGAGATTTTGAGGAGATTGATTATGGCGATTAAACAATATGAAATCTGGATTGCAGATTTAAATCCGCAAATCGGGACGGAACCTGGAAAAACCAGACCGGTTCTTATTGTCCAGACAAATCTATTAAATCAAATTCCTCATCCTTCAACAATTATTTGTCCAATAACGACAAATGTTAAAAAAGGCTCGGAAATCTTGCGGGTTCACATAAAAAAAGGAGAAGCGGATCTACATCAAAATTGTGATGTAATGATTGACCAAATTAGGGCAATTGATAATAAAAGACTCGTTAAGAAAGTTGGGAATCTACCTCAAAATCTGATTGAAAAGGTGAAGGAAAATTTAATGATAATAATTGATCTGGAATAATATCGTAGGACAATCGGCTACGGGCAAGGTTATCTTGTTATACCTCCGTTGGTACGAGTACCACACTCACCCTTTCAGATAAAACGACCGGCCTTGGATTCAATCCCTTCCGTCTTCTCCTCCTTGTGTCGGAGAATCCACCTTCCCGTATACTTCGACTCCGCTCAGCACAGGCCAAGGGAAGGAGCTTTTTTTCAGTTATAATTCACTTATTGAATTTTTGGCCCCTGTTGCGCGAGTGTCGCACTCCTGCCTACAAAACTTTCAAAGAAACTTAAATAACGGCTTTATAAAGCTTACGGCCTAAAGCTTTAGCCTTACTGTTTCAAAACTTAAATAATTTCATTGCTTAGAAGCCTATTTTGCCCAAGAGATAATCTTTTAGCTCCGTATATTCCGAGATTTTAATAGATTTTTTCTTTTTCCCCATTACCTTTACAATACTTTCCGGCAGATCGATATTTTCCCGAATGGTATCCTCCACTACATCCAGGAACTTGACAGGATGTGCAGTTTCCAGAAAAATGCCATAGGTATCCGGATGGGTTTGTTGATACTTTTTTAAGCCCAAATAGCCAACGGCACCGTGTGGATCCGCTATATAGGTATACTCGTTGTACAATTTTAATATGGCCTCCTTGGTCTCTTTATCGGTAAAGGAATAAGAAGTCAAGTTTTTGGAGAGTTCCTCAAAACTATCCTTGTACAAATGCCTTATCCTGATAAAATTACTGGGGTCGCCTACATCCATGGCGTTGGAAATGGTGGTGATGGAAGCTTTTGGCTCATAGGTTCCCGTATCCATAAAACGGGGAACAACGTCATTTACATTGGTCGAAGCAATAAAATGTGTACAGGGCATCCCCAACCTTTGCGCCATAATTCCTGCACAGATATTTCCAAAATTTCCACTTGGAACGGAAAATATGATATCCTTGCCCTTGGATTTCATTTCCTTGTAGGCAAACAGGAAATAGAACATTTGGGGGAGCCACCTGGCCACATTGATACTATTGGCAGAGGTCAATTGCATATTTTGGACCAATCCCTCGTCCAGAAAGGCTGTTTTTACCATATTCTGGCAGTCGTCAAAGGTGCCGTCAACTTCCAGGGCAGTAATGTTCCTGCCCAAAGTAGTCAATTGTTTCTCTTGGATATCGCTGACCTTTCCGCTAGGATATAGAATTACCACCTTAACCCCGTCCACTCCAAGAAACCCATTGGCAACTGCACCTCCCGTATCTCCTGAAGTGGCTACCAATACAGTTACATCCTTAGTGGTTTCGGTTGAAAAATAACCGAGGCACCTGGCCATAAATCGCGCACCCACGTCTTTGAAAGCCAAGGTAGGACCATGAAAAAGTTCCAAAGCGGCTACGTCGTCCTCAATTTCTACAAGGGGAAAATCAAAATCCAAAACATCGGCAATTATTTCTTTAAGCGCTTCTTCCGGAATATCCTTGCCCACAAATTGTTGAATGGCCAGGAAGGCAATTTCCTGATTGGAGCGTTCTTCTATCCCATTAAAAAAATCGTTTGGTAACGCCGTGATCGTTTCTGGAAAATATAAGCCGCGATCTGGGGCAATTCCTTTTATAACGGCGTCTTTGAAAGATACATTGGGCGCTTGTTGGTTTAGGCTATAAAAGTTCATATTTATCGGTGTTGGTATGAGTTGTAATTTTGAGTTCGTATTTAGATACCCGTAAAGACGGCATACTTTAGCTTTCAAGGATTTTAATCCCTTGCGTATTTATTTTGGAAATATGTACGTCATAATCTACTCCTATTTTTTCGTAAACATTTCTCATGGATTCGCCCACTCCAAGAGCAGTTTCCCTGCCCTTGCTCAGGGCAAAGATAGAGGGGCCCGAACCTGATATCCCACAGCCTAGGGCACCTGCCGCCATAGCATTTTCCTTTACTTTGTCGAATCCAGGAATAAGAATGGATCTAATGGGTTCTATGATATGGTCTACCAAGGACCTGCCTATAAGTTCATAGTCGTTGGTAAATAGCCCGGCAATAAGTCCGCCCACATTGCCCCATTGCTTAATGCCGTCTTCCAGGGAAATGGATGTTTTTAGGATACGTCTGGAGTCTGAGGTCCTAACTTCTATTTGTGGATGTATAACGGTGGCGTATAATTCTGGAGGGGTCGGAATTCTTACAATATCCAAAGGTTGGTAACTGCGTACCAGGGTAAAACCCCCGAACAGCGCAGGGGCAACATTGTCGGCATGGGCTACCCCACTGGCCAACCGCTCCCCTTCCATGGCAAATTTCACCAATTCCAGATTGGTGAAAGGACAGCCCAACAGTTGGTTCATGGCCCACACCGCCCCTGTTGAACTGGCGGCACTGCTTCCTATACCGCTACCTGCCTTTATTTTCTTGTAAATCTCGATCTCAAAGCCACCCACATGATCACTTTCCGCCAATAAGGCCAAACCGGCGACCCCGGCCACATTTTGCAGTGTATCGGTAGGTAGGTCCTGTCCTGTAAGCTTGGTGATCCTTATTCCTTTTTCGTCGGTCTTCCTTACCACCATCCCATCACCTACGGAATCCAATGCAAGTCCAAGGACATCAAAGCCACAGGAAACATTGGCTATGGTGGCCGGACAGAAAATCCTAATTTCGTTAGTTTTCATTTTTAATCAAATAAATTCACATTTTCGGAACTCTTTTAATAATTGCCTATACGTATAATATCGGCAAATATTCCGGAAGCGGTAACATCTGCCCCGGCACCGGCCCCTTTTATGATCATGGGTTGGTTGGGATATCGTTCCGTATAGAACAATACAATATTGTCACTTCCTTCCAAATTATAGAAATCATGTCCTTTGGGAATCCTTTGTAGGCCCACACTGGCCTTACCGTTTTCGAATTGCGCCACATATTTCAATTTACTGTCCTCCTCAACGGCTTTCCTGTACATTTGTTGAAACGATGCTTCATGTTTTGTCAACGATTTGAAGAAATCCTCATTGTTGGTCGTTTCCAAGCTCTCCTTTGGTAGAAAGGGATTGTTTTGGATGTCCTCTATGTTCAGTATGTTCCCACTTTCCCTTGCCAGGATCAATATTTTCCGCATTACGTCCACCCCGCTTAAATCTATTTTGGGATCCGGCTCGGTATAGCCTTCTTCTTGGGCCTGCTTTACTATATCGTGAAAGGTGGTATTGTCGTTAAAATTGTTGAACACAAAATTGAGGCTGCCCGAAAGTACCGCTTGAATTTTCAATATTTTATCGCCCGAAGCTACCAAGTGCTTTAAAGTATCTATAATGGGCAGGCCGGCACCTACATTTGTTTCGAAAAGAAAGGGCGCATTGTACTGTCTTGCCAGATCCTTTAATTCCTGATAATTTTCATAGGTAGAGGAACAGGCTATTTTATTACAGGTAACAACGGATATACTATTCCTTAAATAGGAACTATAGGTTTCCGAAACCTCCTGATTGGCTGTATTGTCCACAAAGATACTATTTCTGTAATTGAGTTTTTTAACCTTTTCAAAGAACTGTTCCAGATCGGTCTTTTCTCCATTGCTGAGAAGTTCCTGCCAATTTTTAAGGGCAATGCCGTCCTCGTCGAATATCATGGTCCTGGAATTGGACATGCCGATGACCCTGATATTTAATTTTAGCTTCTCTTTTAAATATTTTTTTTGCAATTGTATCTGGTTCAAAAACTTGGCCCCTACATTGCCCACTCCCATAACGAACAGATTCAGCTGTTTTATATTTTCTTCAAAAAATTCCTCATGCAGGGTATTGAGCGCTTTTTTTACATCCTCTTTAAGGATTACGGCAGATATATTGCGTTCGGAAGCCCCTTGGGCTATAGCGCGGATGTTAACGTTGTTCTTGCCCAAGGTGCTGAACATTTTTCCGCTAAGACCCTGATGGCTTTTCATATTGTCGCCCACAAGGGCAATGATGGCCAAATCTTTTTCTGCCACCACCGGTTTTATTTTTCCAAGGGAAATCTCGATGTAAAATGCATCGTTGATAACTTGTACCGCATGGTCCGCATCCTGATTATCAATTCCGATACAGATGGAATGTTCGGACGATGCCTGGGTAATCATCACAACACTGATCCCTGCTGTTGAAAGTACTTCGAAAAAACGTTTGGAGATACCTGTAATGCCTACCATGCCCGGACCTTCCAGGGATAGGAGGGCAATATTTTCCACGTGGCTTATTCCGCGTACGGTTTTGCCCTTTCCGTTTTTATTTTTGGTGATCAAGGTACCTGCAGCCTTTGGATCGAAGGTGTTCTTTATGACAATGGATATTCCTTTGGCCAATACCGGTTGAATGGTGGGAGGATAAAGGACCTTCGCCCCAAAATGGGACAGTTCCATAGCTTCCTCGTAAGATATATGGGGAATGGCCATGGCCTGTTTTACTATTTTGGGGTTGGCGGTATACATACCGCTTACATCCGTCCATATTTCCAGAATTTCCGCATCTATGGCATTCGCCACAATGGCGGCGGTATAGTCCGATCCTCCACGGCCCAAGGTGGTGGAATCCCCATTTGCCGACGAGGCAATAAAGCCTCCCATAATAATTACGGAATTAGGGCACTTTTCAATGTAGTCGGTAATATTTTTGTTCGTCACATCAAAATTGACGGCCGCCCTCCCGTAATTGGAATTTGTTTTTACAAGTTGTCTGCTATCGGCATATACGATATCTATTCCTTCAACCATGAAATATTCGCCAATAATATAGGAAGACAGCAGCTCTCCGTAGCTCACGATCTTATCGGATAGTTTTGGTGTTATCTCCCCTATTAAATAGGCTCCTTCCAAAAGTGTTTCCAAGGTGTTAAGTTCACTCTTTACCTTACTAAGTACCCTACTTTGGGATTGGATCGGGATCAGTTCCTTTATGGTCCGTAGATGTCTGTCCTCAATTTCCTTCAGCATGGTTTTATAGGACTGTTCCTGTGAGGATGCCAACGCTGCGGTCTTTAAAAGAAGATCCGTTATTCCTCCAAGAGCGGAGACCACTACTATGGTTTTACCGGCCCCAAGGCCTGCGACGATATTTTTTACTAAACTTATATTGTTGGCGTTGGCCACCGAAGTGCCACCGAATTTTAGAACTTTCATGGTTCAAAGGTATTAAGTAATAAAGATTGAATTTTGATAAAATTGTGTAACGGACGTATATGTAGTAGCTTACCCCTATGGGGTAGTGATGCTGATAGCGGTAATAGCAATGCAACCATCCAAAAATGGTGTATTAGATAATTTTATGTCCGTATTGTTGTATCCCATCATAAGAATAAAGAACCAAATGTAGTATTTTTGATAGCCCAATCAAACGTTTGGACGGATTTTTACCAAATCATCAAATTTTTATAAATAATCTTATCGAATGAAGATTTTTAATGCCAAACAGATATACGAAGCTGATAAATTCACAATAGATAAACAGGGGATCACCAGTGAACAGCTTATGGAACGGGCAGCAATCCGGATCTTTAATTGGATGCATTCCAGAATGCAGGGTGCCCGGTCAAAAATTCATTTGTTTTGCGGTATAGGCAATAATGGGGGGGACGGACTGGCACTTGCCAGACATTTATTGGATCACGACTATAATATCGAGGTTTTTGTTGTAAACTTTAGCGAGCACAGGTCAAAGGATTTTTTAATCAACCTGGATCGTTTAAAGGAGAAGGGTATCTGGCCCAATTTTATAAATGAACAATCGGAATTCCCCTCTCTAGGAAAAGATGATATTATTGTGGATGCCATTTTTGGCATAGGGCTCAACAGGGTTCCTGATAAATGGTTGATAAGGCTTATACAATACCTTAACAACTCCAATGCCTTTGTTCTTTCCATAGATATCCCTTCGGGGCTATTTATGGATGCCGGTCTTCCCAATGCGGATAGTGTAATAAAAGCAAATTACGTGCTTACTTTTCAAGTGCCGAAACTTGTTTTTTTTCTTCCGGAAACGGGAAAATATATAGGTCATTGGGAGGTGTTGGATATTGGTTTGGACCTGGATTTCTTGGTTGGCCTGAAAACCGAATATGAGTTGATCGGTAAGGGCGAAGTACTGTCCATGTACATGCCCCGGGAGAAGTTTTCGCATAAGGGCAGCTATGGTCACTCCCTGATAATTGGGGGAAGTTACGGAAAGGTGGGAGCCGTTGTTCTGGCCGCCAAAGGGAGTATATTGGCCGGAAGCGGATTGGTTACGGCCTATGTCCCAAAGTGCGGGTACGGGCCATTGCAAACGGCATTGCCGGAAGCCATGGTAATAACGGACAATAATGAAGGGGAAATTTCCAAAATTGATTTTGACATAATGCCCAGCGTAATAGGTATTGGCGTTGGAATGGGGACAACGGGGACTACATCCAAGGCCTTTTCCAATTTTCTAAAGAGCAATAAATTGCCTTTGGTCATTGATGCCGACGCATTGAACATACTTTCCAAAAATAAGGGCCTATTAAAAAAAATGCCTCCCCAAACCGTTCTGACCCCACATCCCAAGGAGTTGGAGCGAATAATAGGGAAATGGACGGACGACTTTGACAAGTTGAAAAAAGCAAAGCAGTTCTCTGAAAAATACGATTGTATTTTGGTTATTAAAGGGGCGAACACCATTACCGTTTATAAGGATATGGGCTATGTGAACACCACCGGAAATCCCGGGATGGCCACCGGTGGTAGCGGGGATGTGCTCACAGGGGTTATTGCGGGCCTGATAGCCCAGGGCCATTCCCCGTTAAATGCGGCCATTTTTGGCGTGTACCTCCATGGAAAGGCCGCCGATATTGCCGTGGAGAATTGTGGTTTTCAGGCCTTGATCGCCAGTGGTATACTGGACAATATAGGCAAGGCCTATTTGGATCTTTTTCAAGTTTCGGAACCCGATGTTGCCTCTGGGGAAGGAGGGCAATGACTACCGCTATTCCACATTGGAGGCCCTTACACGCCTTTTTATCCACAACAGGGCATTGTCCTGATCAATAAAGAATTTCATGGGCTTTTTGTAAAATAGCTTTTCAATATTAAAATTGTGCATATCAATTTCTTTTATGGAAACTACTGCAAATGCCTTAATGTTCTCTATTTCCCTAATTTGATTGTATACCATTGGATCTATGGCATACGAGTTTTTCCTTAAGCTTATGTAACCGAAGTTTTTATTTCTGAAATGGATCTCCATAATGCCAATAATTTGAAATACCCTTTCTTTGGTAATGGTGCTTCCTTCGTCAAAAATAGAAACCATGTAGTCTTCAAATACCTGTACTTTTCCAATGTCCAGTTGATATTCTCGTACGATAATAGTCTTCTTGGGTCGTCCGACTTTCATTCTCCGTATTTTATATAGTGTGTCTGCAGCGAATTTAGAATTAAGTGCAGCTATTGTAAAAATTATTAGATTAAAGACACTTTAATCGTTTATGTGGAATGGAAATGGGCCAGCTGTATTTGATTTCTTACAAACGTACGGGAATAAATAAAAAAAGGAGTAGCATTTGGCTACTCCTTTTGTGTCTATTGGTGATGTTCCAATTAGGTCTTGGACGACTTTTCCGCTTTTTTGATCTTAATGGTAAGCGTTTCCTTGGTTTCATCGAGATCCATATGAATGGTATCGCCTTCCTCCAATTTGGAATTTACGATTTCCTCGGCCAATGCATCTTCAATATATTTTTGAATGGCCCTCTTAAGCGGTCTGGCACCGTATTGTTTATCGAATCCCTTTTCGGCAATATAATCCTTGGCCTTGTCCGTTAGCAGTAGGTCATATCCTATATCCTTGATCCTTCGGTATAATTTGTTAAGCTCAATATCGATTATCCTGTGGATATCTTCGCGCTCAAGAGCGTTAAATACCACCACATCATCTATTCTGTTCAAGAATTCCGGTGCAAAGGCTTTCTTTAGGGCATTTTCGATAACACTTTTTTGATGGGTGTCCGCCTGGGCCTTTTTTGCGGAAGTTCCAAAACCGACTCCCTGGCCAAAATCTTTAATTTGTCTTGCTCCAATGTTGGAGGTCATAATGATGATGGTATTTCTAAAATCGATCTTTCTGCCAAGACTATCGGTTAGGTAACCATCGTCCAGCACTTGCAGAAGCATATTGAATACATCTGGATGTGCCTTTTCAATTTCATCCAACAGAATAACGGAATAGGGTTTGCGGCGCACCTTTTCGGTCAATTGCCCGCCTTCTTCATACCCAACATATCCCGGAGGGGCACCTACAAGTCGTGATATGGCAAATTTCTCCATATATTCGCTCATATCCACTCGGATCAAGGCATCCTCGGAATCGAACAGCTCCTTGGCCAATATTTTGGCAAGTTGTGTTTTACCCACCCCGGTCTGTCCTAAAAAGATGAAGGAACCAATAGGTTTGTTCGGATCTTTTAGACCTGCCCGGTTACGCTGGATGGCTTTGGCCACTTTGGCCACTGCTTCGTCCTGACCGATTACATTGCTCTTGATAAGTTTTGGCAGTTCGGCCAATTTATTGCTTTCCGTTTGCGCTATCCTATTTACGGGGATCCCGCTCATCATGGAAACCACGTCCGCCACATTGTCTTCCGTAACGGTTTCCTTATGGAGTTTACTGTCCTCCTCCCAACGTTCCTGGGCAATGGACAAATCTTTTTCTATTCGTTTTTCATCGTCCCTAAGCTTGGCGGCTTCTTCGTATTTCTGCTTTTTTACGACCGTATTTTTAAGTTCACGAACGTCTTCCAATTGTTTTTCCAGTTCCAAAATTTGTTTGGGAACATCCATGTTCACAATGTGTACGCGAGAACCTGCTTCGTCCAGGGCATCAATGGCCTTATCCGGTAAATAGCGGTCCGTCATGTACCTGTTGGTAAGGCTTACACAGGCAATAATGGCCTCATCGGTGTAAATTACATTATGGTGGTCCTCATACTTTCCTTTGATGTTTTTTAAGATCTCAATGGTTTCGCTTACACTGGTAGGCTCAACGATCACCTTTTGAAATCTTCTTTCCAGGGCACCGTCTTTTTCTATATACTGTCTGTATTCGTCCAAAGTGGTGGCCCCTATACATTGGATTTCACCTCTGGCAAGTGCCGGCTTGAACATATTGGAGGCATCCAAACTGCCCGTTGCGCCACCGGCCCCGACAATGGTGTGGATCTCATCGATGAACAGGATAACATCGTTGTTTTTTTCCAGTTCGTTCATAACGGCCTTCATCCGCTCTTCAAATTGTCCGCGATACTTGGTCCCGGCCACCAAGGAAGCCAAATCCAGGGTTACCACCCTTTTATTGTAGAGGATCCTGGACACTTTCTTGTTGATTATTCTCAGGGCGAGTCCTTCGGCAATGGCACTTTTACCAACGCCGGGCTCTCCTATCAACAGGGGATTGTTCTTTTTTCTTCTGCTCAGGATCTGGGAAACCCTTTCAATTTCCTTTTCACGGCCCACAACGGGGTCCAATTTGTTTTCCTCCGCCATTTTGGTAAGGTCACGGCCAAAATTGTCCAGGACAGGGGTCTTCGATTTTTTGCTTCCCTTTTGCCCTGTACCGGAAGTGCCAAAAGTACCTTCCTTTTCATCGTTGGGCTCATCGGAATCACTGGGGAAGGACTCCGAAGTGGGAGAATCTATATAGTCGTCATCACTTGTTATCATTGATTTAAACTGATCTTTTACACCATCATAGTCCACTTTTAATTTATGTAGCAGTTTGGTAGTGGGATCATTTTCATTACGCAAAATACACAGTAATAAATGGGCCGTATTGATAGAGGAGCTTTGAAATAATTTAGCTTCAAGAAATGTTGTTTTCAGCGCACGCTCCGCCTGTCTGGTCAGGTGCAGGTTCTTTTTGTCCTTTTGTGCGGCACTCGCATTTGGATTGGCGGGACTTAAAATTTCCACTTTTCTTCTCAAGTGATCCAAGTCCACGTCCAATGCGTCTAAAATGCTTATTGCTTTTCCATTACCGTCACGCAGTAATCCCAGCATCAAATGCTCGGTTCCAATGAAGTCGTGGCCCAATCTTAAAGCCTCTTCCTTACTGTAAGCAATTACATCTTTTACTCTAGGGGAAAAATTGTCGTCCATAAAATATCCTTTCAACTTTAAAAATAGTAAATCTATATCAATCTATGGCAAATACTATACCTAATATTCGTTAAACGTGGCCGTTTTGACGAAATAGGTCATTATTTACATAAAAATTAACAATCAAACCAATGCCGGAACCCCATATTTGTAGTGTTGATAAATTCTTTGTAAAAGTATGTCCCAAGTACCTTTATAGTATCGATTTTACGTATATTGTCCTGCTTTTTTAACTAAAAATAAATAGAAGATTTTAAATGGCTGAAGGAGAAAAATTAATTCCGATCAATATTGAAGATGAAATGAAATCTGCCTACATTGATTATTCAATGTCGGTCATTGTGTCACGTGCCCTGCCAGATGTTAGGGATGGTTTAAAGCCAGTGCATAGAAGGGTTTTGTTCGGAATGCACGAGTTGGGCGTTAGATCCAATAGTGCCCACAAAAAATCCGCGCGTATTGTCGGGGAAGTATTGGGAAAGTATCATCCGCACGGGGATACTTCTGTTTATGATTCCATGGTCCGTATGGCCCAGGAGTGGAGTTTAAGGTATATGTTGGTAGATGGTCAGGGCAACTTTGGTTCCATTGATGGTGACAGTCCGGCCGCAATGCGTTATACGGAAGCCCGTATGCGAAAGATTGCGGATGATATGTTGGCCGATATAGATAAGGATACTGTGGACCATCAGCTCAATTTTGATGATTCCTTACAGGAGCCCACGGTACTCCCTACCAGGATACCTAATTTATTGATCAATGGCGCTTCCGGTATCGCCGTGGGCATGGCGACCAATATGCCGCCCCATAACCTGTCCGAGGTAGTGGACGGCACGGTGGCCTATATAGACAATAACGATATTGAAATAGATGAGCTTATTACCCATATCAAGGCTCCGGATTTTCCCACGGGCGGTGTAATATACGGCTATGATGGGGTAAAAGAAGCTTTCCATACAGGACGTGGCCGTGTGGTAGTGAGGGCGAAGGCCATTTTTGAGGAGGTACAGGGAAGGGAGAGTATAGTAGTGACCGAAATTCCCTACCAGATCAACAAGGCGGACATGATCAAGAAGACCGCCGATCTGGTCAACGAAAAAAAGATCGAAGGTATTTCCACCATTAGGGACGAATCCGACAGGAACGGAATGCGTATCGTATATATCCTAAAAAAGGATGCTATTCCAAATATCGTTCTCAACACCTTGTACAAATACACTTCGCTGCAGTCTTCATTTAGTGTCAATAATATAGCCCTGGTAAACGGAAGGCCGCAATTGTTGAATGTTAAGGAAATGATCCACTATTTTGTGGAGCACCGTCATGACGTTGTGGTAAGACGTACGGAATTTGAACTGAAGAAGGCCGAAGACAGGGCCCATATCTTGGAGGGATTGATCATAGCCTCGGATAATATAGACGAGGTAATCGCCATCATAAGGGCATCCTCCAATGCCGATGAGGCCAGGGAAAAACTTATGGAGCGCTTCAAGCTTAGCGAAATCCAGGCCAGGGCCATAGTTGAAATGCGTTTACGCCAATTGACCGGACTGGAGCAGGATAAATTAAGGTCCGAATATGAAGAAATTATCCTGACCATTGCCGACCTGAAGGATATCCTGGCAAAGAAGGAGCGAAGAATGCAGATCATCAAGGATGAACTACTGGAGATCAAGGACAAGTACGGGGACAACCGTCGTTCCGAAATAAATTTTGCAGGCGGGGACCTAAGTATGGAGGATATGATCCCGGACGAACAAGTGGTCATTACCATTTCCCATGCCGGGTATATTAAAAGAACCCCACTTTCGGAATATAAGACCCAAAACAGGGGCGGTGTTGGCCAAAAAGCATCTTCCACCAGAAATGAAGATTTCCTGGAGCATCTTTTTGTGGGCACCAACCATCAATATATGCTGTTCTTTACCCAGAAAGGCAAATGTTTCTGGATGCGTGTCTACGAAATTCCGGAGGGAACCAAAACTTCCAAAGGAAGGGCCATCCAGAACCTGATCAATATTGAGAACGATGATATGGTGAAGGCCTTCATCTGTACCCAAGATCTGAAGGATGAGGAATACGTAAACAGTCATTATGTTATTATGGCCACTAAAAAGGGTATCGTTAAAAAAACATCTCTGGAGCAATACTCAAGGCCCAGACAGAACGGTATCAATGCAATAAGTGTTCGTGAGGACGACGAACTTTTGGAAGCCAAGCTTACCACGGGTGCCAGCCAGATATTCCTGGGGCTAAGGTCGGGCAAGGCCATTAGGTTCGAGGAGGTAAAGACGCGACCCATGGGTAGGAATGCCTCCGGCGTTCGCGGAATTACCTTGGCACATGATAAGGATGAGGTGATAGGTATGGTGGCCGTACATAATTTTGAAGAGGAAATATTGGTGGTGTCCGAGAATGGTTACGGGAAACGCTCAAGTATTGAAGATTATAGGATTACCAATAGAGGCGGCAAAGGGGTGAAGACCATTTCCATTACGGAAAAAACAGGTGGCCTGGTAGCCATTAAGAATGTTTCGGACTCCGATGATTTGATGATTATCAATAAATCGGGCATCGCAATACGAATGAGTGTTGAGGATTTAAGGGTAATGGGCAGGGCCACCCAAGGTGTGAGACTCATTAATATCAAAGGAAACGATTCTATTGCCGCCGTGGCCAAAGTGATGAAGGACGAAGAGGAATTGGAAGATATCAAAACCTTGGAGGTGGATGCCAAAGAAGAAGATGGCACGGCTCTTGATAACGATAGTGCGGAAACCAAAGAATAACATTTAAACACTAATAAGTAAATTAAATCTGAAATGAAAACAAATATTTTAATACTCTCGACCATGTTTTTTTCGGTGGTCGGAATGGCTCAAAAAGATGAGATCAAAACAGCTGAAAAAGCGTTGAAGTCGGGCGATGCCATGGCTGCGAAAACAGCCTTGGACGGCGCGTCCTCACTTATTGCGGGTGCAGATGAAAAAATGCAGGCCCAATATTACTTTTTACGGGGAAGCGCTTATGCCCAACTCGCTAAAAACGGTACCGATGGAGCTTTTGACGAAGCTATTTCTTCCTTTAGAAAAGTGAGCGAGGTAGAGGAGAAAAGTGGTAAGTCCAAATACGGATCGGATGCCAAGGAAAAACTGTCCGGCATGACGGCCGACCTTATCAATTCCGCTGTGGAAGACAACAACAATAAAAAGTACGAGGAAGCGGCAGGGAAACTCTATATGGGATACCAATTAAGCCCCCAGGATACCGTTTATCTTTATTATGCGGCCAGTAGTGCCGTAAATGGCGGCCATTGGGAAAAGGCACTTACCTATTACAACGAGTTAAAGGACCTGGGTTATGACGGAGGCGGAATGGTATATAAAGCAACCAATGTGTCTACAGGGGAAGTGGAGGAAATGGAAAAGACCCAAAGGGAGCTAATGGTCAAATCCGGAGCCTATAAAGATCCCGTGGATGAAAAAACACCATCCAAGACCACGGAAATCGTTAAGAATATTGCTTTGATCTATACGCAATTAGGTGAGGATGACAAGGCCCTGGATGCCTATAAGGATGCAAGGGCAAAAGATCCAAAAGATGTAAACCTGATTTTGAACGAAGCCAATCTTTACTATAAGATGGGCGATAAGGAAAAATTCAAGTCCTTAATGGCCGAGGCTTCGGAAGTTGCTCCGGATAATCCAGATTTGTTCTATAATGTTGGGGTTATCAATATGGAACAAGGTCTAATTGAAGACGCCAGGAAAGCATATAAAAGGGCAATCGAGATTAATCCGGGCTACGTGAATGCACAATTAAATCTTTCCACCACCTATGTTAATGAGGGCAACAGCCTGATAGATGAAATGAATTCCTTGGGCAATTCCAAAGCGGATATCGCCAGATATGATGAACTAAAGGAAAAAAAGGATAGCTTGTTCCGTGATGGGGCCATTATCTTGGAGGATGCCTTAAAATTGAACCCGGACAATCAAAGTATACTTTCCCAATTAAAGAATATTTACGGTGCCTTGGGAGATAATGAAAACTTCCTACGCCTTAAAAAGCTAAGCGGAGAGTAATACCACAACATTTTAACAATGAAGTGGTTTAAACTTTTTCAATAACCCAAAGGGGCTATCACAAAACGATGGCCCTTTTTTTTATATAATTTTTTTGATTACCCTTAGCTTATGGGTATAGGTGTTCGTCTCCGTGTTAAAAATTCCCGTATGGTCTATTCGGTCTATCCTTACCTTGCCATAGGAATGTATAACATAATTGTTCTCCATGATAATCCCTACGTGGTCTATAAGTCCGTCATTATTGTCGAAAAAGGCCAGATCGCCCGGTTCACTTTCTTCAATAAAACTTAAGGCCTCCCCTTGGGCAGATTGCTCCCGGGCCCCCCTAAGCAAACGATAACCATTGGTTTTATAGGCCATTTGGGTAAATCCCGGACCGTCTATGCCAAAGGTAGTTCTTCCTCCCCATAGAAAAGGTGCGTTTAAATAGAGAAGGGCTTTATTTATAAGTTGGCCTTTGTCCTGTTTTCCCGCCGTGTACGATCCTTCAAATTTGTGGTTTAAAGGACAATTTTCAGGTATGCACGATCCCAGTACAATGGGCAACAACACATTGTGTTCCGTTTCTATAAATGAAATAAGATCGGAAGAAACCTTTGTTGCTTCCAGACTTTCCATTTCCTTAAATAGGTCCTCGTCAATGCGTGTAAATTGCTGGTTGCTCACCCAACCTTCGGAACTGTCAAAAGCATTGCGGATCCTGCTCCATTTTTTTCTCTGTTCCAATACCTTAAAATGTTCCCCGTACAAAAGTTGGGAAACCATTTCGCCGGTGTCATCGGCAACGGAACGTATCGGGACAATACTAAGGTGGCAAATACCGTATTGCATGGGCTTGCTTTACAAGAACTTATTAATAATTTTTTTCTATAATTATTGCAGAAGCTCCACCGCCACCATTACATATGGCCGCCGCCCCTATCTTAGCTTTGTTTTGATCCAGTACATTCAATAATGTTACAATGATCCTTGTGCCGGAACAACCCAAGGGGTGGCCCAAGGAAACGGCTCCGCCGTTCACATTGACATTTTTATCGGTAATGCCGAGTAGCTTCATATTGGCCAGGCCAACTACGGAAAAGGCTTCATTAAATTCAAAATAATCAACATCGTCCATACCAATACCGGCTTTCGTCAATGCTTTTGGAAGGGCTTTTGCAGGGGCCGTTGTGAACCACTTGGGCTCCTGGGCCGCATCGGCATAACTTTTTATGGTGGCCAACGCCCTTAGCCCCAGCTCCTTTGCCTTTTCACTGCTCATTAGTACCAAGGCCGCAGCACCATCGTTTATGGTAGATGCGTTGGCAGCCGTAACCGTTCCTTCCTTGGAAAACGCAGGACGCAAACCGGGAATTTTGCCCAGATCAACATTTTTAAATTCTTCATCTTCGGTTACAAGTATAGGTTCGCCCCTTCTTTGCGGAACTTCCACTGGTACTATTTCATTGTTAAATTTACCACTTGCCCATGCATCAGCGGACCTCTTGTAGGACTGAACGGCGTATCTATCCTGATCTTCCCTGCTAAATCCGTATTCCATGGCGCAGGTGTCCGCACATGTTCCCATAGCCTGTTGGTCATAAGCGTCCATAAGGCCATCTTTTTGCATACCATCCATTAAAGTGGCAGGCCCAAATTTTTGGCCATTCCTTAAATGGATATAATGGGGTATTAAGCTCATGTTTTCCATGCCCCCCGCAACAACAATATCGTTATCTCCCAATGCTATGGACTGGGCGGCCATCATTACCGATTTCATTCCCGAAGCACAGACCTTGTTAATAGTAGTACAGGGCACTGTATTGGGTATGCCGGCCAAAATGGCCGCCTGTCTGGCCGGGGCCTGACCCGTTCCTGCCTGTACAACGTTTCCCATGAGAACCTCCCCTACTTTTGAAGCGTCCAAGTTTATTTTACTTAATGCACCCTTAATGGCAAAAGCGCCAAGTGCCGGGGCCGTAATAGTGGACAATGCCCCCATAAAGCTTCCTATGGGCGTTCTAGCAGCGGAAACGATCACAACATCTTTCATCAAGTTCATTTTTATTATTTGCGAATTTAATAAATTAATGTGCAACGGGGTGCGCAACCTTGGAATATTCCAAGTTATTTATAGATCTATAACCGCATTTTGGGAATTGGCAATAGTTGCATTAAAGCCCGTGCCCGATAGCTAAATTCTATAAGTTGATTTCAAAAGTGGTGTTATTTGGGCAAAGTGCTATTTTAAGTATATATTTTTCTATTTTTGACTATCTATACTTTCCGTATGCGCACTTTTTTGGACAGCCTTTATAAAAACCATTCGCTTGTTTACAAATACTTTTTGTATTTCTCGGCTGTTTTCATTATTGTATTTTTTTTTCCACGTGGCGGCAAGTTTAAGTACGAATACCAAAAAGGAAAGCCTTGGCAATACAATAACTTTTATGCTCCTTTTGATTTTTCCATTAATAAGGGCGAGGAGGCTATTACGAAGGAGAAAGAGAAAATAGAAAGCAATCATATAGACTACTATTCCTATGATTCCGATATAGTAGCGGAAGTGGACAGTACCATTGGAAAGGAGTTGGACAAGGTCTTTAATTCCTCCAGTTTCGACCAAAATGAACTTGAAAAGACAAAAGAGGTGGCCAATGACGTTTTGGCGGATCTATATGGGAATGGTATCCTATCCAAAATTGAGCGGAGGAGTACAGGGAACAGTCTTTATCTGGTCAAGAACAACGAGGCCATAAAATTAAATTTTGATGACATTTATAGCCTATCCGATGTAGAAGGCCTTGTCAGGAAAAAACTGGCCCAAAGCAATTTGTCGGCTTATGAGCCCTCCTTTCAGGAATTGTTCTTCAATTTTATAAAGCCCAATGTTAGCTTTGATGCCGATTTGTCCAATAAGGAACTGGAATCCGAATATTCAAAGATTTCCTATACTTTGGGAAATGTGGACGAGGGCAAGCTCATTATTGCCAAAGGTGAGGTTGTGGAACAGGAGGATGTTAGGGTGTTGGATTCTTTGAAAGGTGAGTTCGAGTCAAAATTATGGGAAGAAAATAATCAATATTTTATATTGTTCGGCTATACCTTATTGGTGGCCATGGTATTGATGATGTTTTTTCTTTTCCTTAAAAAATATCGGCAGGAAATTTTCGGGGACAATACCAAAGTTACCTTTATTATAGTGAACATCCTTATTATGGTGTTCTTGACCACTTTGGTTGTAAAGTATGATGTAGAATATGTTTTTGTGGTTCCTTTGTGCATTTTGCCCTTGGTGCTCAAGACGTTTTTTGATGCCAGATTGGGACTCTTTGTACATGTTCTTACCGTTTTAATTTTGGGTTTTGTGGTGCCCAATAGTTTTGAATATATATTTCTCCAAACTTTGGCCGGTATCGTCACTATCCTGTCCGTGTCGGAACTGTACAAAAGGGCCAATTTGTTTATATCTGTGGGCCAAATAACCCTGATCTATATCATTGGTTATTTTGCTTTTCATATGATCCATGAGGGGAATCTGGAAGATATTCATTGGATGGCCTTTGGTTATTTTTTTCTGAACGGAATGATTACCTTATTTGTTCAGCCGTTGATCTATATTCATGAGAAGATATTTGGTCTGGTATCCGATGTTTCCCTGTTGGAATTGTCCGATACCAATTCCAAATTATTAAAGGAGTTGTCCAATAAGGCCCCCGGAACCTTTCACCATTCCCTTCAGGTAGCCAATTTGGCCGAAGCCGCAGCCAATGAAATTGGGGCCAATGCCATGCTGGTCAGGGTTGGGGCACTGTACCATGATATTGGAAAGATGAACAATCCTACTTTTTTTACTGAAAATCAGGTTACCAATGTAAACCCCCATGATGACCTAGAGCCCAAGGATGCCGCCGCCATAATTATCAACCATGTCATTGAAGGCATAGAAATAGCACGGAAGAACAAGGTGCCGGATAGAATAATAGATTTTATACGCACCCATCATGGAACTTCCTTGGTCTTTTATTTTTACAAAAGGCAGGAGGCTTTGGGCGGAGATGTCAATGAAGAGGATTTTAGATATCCCGGACCCATTCCTTTTTCGAAGGAAACCGCCATTTTAATGATGTCGGATTCGGTAGAGGCGGCCTCCAAAAGTCTCAAGAACCCCACTTTTATGATCATCGATGAATTTGTGGAGAAGATTGTTCAAGGACAGATCAAGGCCGGGCAGTTTTTAAATGCCAATATTACCTTCAAGGAAATAGAGGCGATAAAGAAGATTTTGAAACAGAAATTGATCAATATTTATCATTTAAGGGTAGAATACCCGGAGTAGTTGGCTTTTATAATTGTTTGAAAATTAATTGTATAAGCGGACCAAATGGACAAAGGACATGGGCAACTAAAAAAAAAATGAAAAATTGTTGCGTTCTTATGAATGAAAAAGTACATTTGCAACCGCATTTTTAATGGATGATCTTTAAAAATATTGGAGAGGTGCCGGAGTGGTAACGGAGCAGATTGCTAATCTGTCGACGGGTAACTGTCGCCAGGGTTCGAGTCCCTGTCTCTCCGCTTTTTTTTGGAGCGGTATTGTTGATGAGGGCATAATCATATTCGGAGTCTAATATTGTGGTAAGCACGGTATACATTTTGCCCGGTTCCGAATTTTTATTAAAGGCTCAATGGAATTTGGAAATTGATATTTTGAAATAGAAGTGACGAGTGAAGTGAAAGATGAAAGGCTTTATTATGCAGCCGCATCATCTCGCCCATTGCTTACGCAATGTCGTACTAAAAATGTCCACAGGACATTTTCTTAATGCTCAGTCCGGGGTGTAGCGTAGCCCGGTTATCGCGCCTGCTTTGGGAGCAGGAGGCCGCAGGTTCGAATCCTGCCACCCCGAC
>CBFGWQ010000051.1:0-19864 GCA_965652575.1 uncultured Arenibacter sp.
CTCCAACAATACACACCCCTAACCTCCCGCAAAAAAGCGGGACAGGCACTCTTATGAGGGGAATATGCTTTAAACCTTGAAACTTTGAACCTTGAACCAGAACCCCTTGCCTACTGAAGACTATTCTCATAATACTCGATACTATGTACTGAATACTAGAAACTGAATCTTGAACCGGAACCCCTCTGCCTATTGCAAAAAAAATAGAATTCTTTAAATTGGTTCTAAATACCGTACATAAATTCAACAAAATTTGTTGGTAACTCCGTTGTGGAGTAAATTTGTAATCAAAACAAATAACCAATGAGTGGATTTTTAAACTCTTCCATAGGCAGAAAGTACACCATGGCCCTTTCCGCCTTTTTTTTAATGATCTTTATACTTCAACATTTTGCCATTAATATCCTATCCGTTCTAAGTCCGGATACCTTTAATGAAACCTCCCATTTTATGGGTACCAATCCCCTGGTACAATACATCCTGCAACCTGTACTCCTTTTTGGGGTCATATATCATTTTGTTATGGGGTTTGTATTGGAAATAAAGAATAGAAATGCCCGTGTCATCAAGTATGCCAAAAACAACGGTGCTGCCAATTCCACTTGGATGAGCAGAAACATGATATGGAGCGGGGGCTTTATCCTTGTATTCCTAATTATACATTTCTTGGATTTCTGGTTCCCTGAAATCAATACAAAATATATTCAGGGAGATATGTCGGGCCTGCTAGCCAATGGGGAAGGTTACCGTTATTATGAAGAATTGGTGCATAAATTTGAGCCTATATGGAGGGTTGCCCTGTATTGTCTGGGGTTTGTCTTTCTTTCATTGCACCTGCTGCACGGCTTTAGTTCTGCGTTTCAGTCTGTTGGCGCCAACAATAAATATACAAAAGGGTTAAAAGGATTTGGAAAGGCGTACGCTGTTCTAATTCCGTTAGGGTTTATTTTCATTGCCCTTTTTCACCATTTTAACCATTAATAATATTATTCTATGTCTGTATTGGATTCTAAAATACCAAAAGGCCCATTAAAGGATAAATGGACCACCTATAAGGATAAAATAAACTTGGTCAATCCTGCGAACAAGCGAAATATCGATGTTATTGTTGTGGGTACCGGCCTTGCAGGAGGTTCTGCCGCCGCCACCTTGGCCGAACTGGGTTATAGGGTAAAGGCGTTCTGCTATCAGGATTCTCCGCGAAGGGCGCACTCCATTGCTGCCCAAGGCGGAATAAATGCCGCAAAAAACTATCAAGGGGATGGGGATTCTACCTATCGTCTGTTCTATGACACTATAAAAGGAGGGGATTACCGTTCCCGAGAAGCCAACGTGTACCGTTTGGCAGAAGTTTCCACCAATATAATAGATCAATGTGTGGCACAGGGGGTACCCTTTGCCAGGGACTACGGCGGCCTATTGGACAACCGCTCTTTTGGTGGTGTTTTGGTATCGCGTACCTTTTATGCCAAAGGACAGACCGGCCAACAATTATTGTTAGGGGCCTATTCTGCAATGAATAGACAAATTGCACGTGGAAAAATAGAAATGTTCAACAGGCACGAAATGTTGGATGTGGTAAAAGTGAACGGCAAGGCGCGCGGTATAATAGCCCGAAACCTGGTCACCGGGGAAATAGAGCGCCATTCCGCCCATGCCGTTGTAATTGCCTCGGGTGGCTATGGAAATGTTTATTTCCTTTCTACCAATGCCATGGGATCCAATGCCACAGCAGCATGGAAAATACACAAAAAGGGGGCCTTTTTCGCCAACCCTTGTTATACGCAGATTCACCCTACCTGTATCCCACGTTCAGGGGACTATCAGTCCAAACTCACCCTAATGTCCGAGTCTTTGCGTAACGACGGCCGTATATGGGTCCCAAAAAGAAAGGAAGATGTAATGGCCATTAGGGAGGGAAAATTAAAACCTACCCAGTTGAGCGAGGATGAAAGGGATTACTATTTGGAACGAAGGTATCCTGCCTTTGGAAACCTGGTACCACGGGATGTGGCTTCCAGGGCGGCAAAAGAAAGATGTGATGCGGGATATGGTGTTAATGCCACTGGGGAGGCCGTGTACCTGGACTTTAAATCGGCCATTGAACGATATGGATCGGAACAGGCAAAAATCCACGGAATACAAAATCCGTCCAAAGAGAAAATTACCGAGCTGGGGGAAGCTGTGGTAGCCGAAAAATACGGTAACCTCTTTCAGATGTACGAAAAAATCGTGGATGAAAACCCCTATAAGACCCCAATGATGATCTATCCTGCAACCCACTATACCATGGGGGGCGTTTGGGTAGATTACAACCTAATGACCACCGTAGAAGGCCTGTACTGCATAGGGGAGGCCAATTTCTCCGACCATGGTGCCAACAGATTGGGAGCTTCCGCTTTAATGCAAGGCCTGGCCGATGGTTATTTTGTATTGCCATATACCATTGGGGATTACCTGTCCCATGAAATTAGGACGGGCAAAATCCCTACGGATACGCCCGAATTTGATCAGGCCGAAAAGGAAGTAACCGAAAAAATCAATTTCTTTATCAATAACAAAGGATCCCATTCCGTTGATTATTTCCATAAACGCCTGGGCAAGGTTATGTGGGATAAATGTGGGATGTCCCGTAACGCGGAAGGCCTAAAGGAAGCCATTTCGGAAATTAAGGCCATACGCGAAGAATTTTATAAGGAGGTAAAAGTCCCCGGTTCGGCCAATGAAATGAATCCGGAACTGGAAAAAGCAGGGCGTGTGGCCGATTTCTTGGAATTGGGGGAATTGTTTGCCAAAGATGCCCTGATGCGGGAGGAATCCTGTGGTGGACATTTCCGTGAAGAGTCTGTCGAAATTGATGGAGAGCAAAAAGGGGAAGCCAAGCGTAACGATAAGGATTATGCCTTCGTAGCTGCCTGGGAATACAAAGGGGAACCATCGGATGCCGTTTTGCACAAAGAGCAATTGGAATTTAACGATATAGAATTAAAACAGAGAAGTTATAAATAGGCAAAAGACAATAGGCATTAGCCAAATATAAATGAAGGTTGCCCAAATGGATAAAGTAAGAACTTATAAAGATTTGCTTATCTGGCAAAAAGGAATAGATATAGTTAAAGAAATTTATTTATTATGTCAAGAAATTCCAAATGACGAATTATTCGGATTACAAAGTCAAATTAAACGTTCTTCTATATCAATACCTTCAAATATTGCCGAAGGTTGGGGAAGAAATTCTACAAAGAATTATATTCAATTTTTAAAAATTTCTAGAGGATCCTTATTTGAATTGGAAACTCAAATAATAATTGCTAAAGAATTAAACTTTATTTCAACCAATAGTTACCATAGAATACAAGTTTTAATAACCGAAGAAAGTAAAATGTTAAACGCCTTCATTAAATCGATAGACAAATAACTAATGCCTATTGGCTTTTTGGCTAATAAACTATAAGAATGAATCTTACATTAAAAATTTGGAGACAGAAAGGACCACAGGACAAAGGTAAAATGGTCGATTATAAAGTGACCGATATCTCGGAACACATGTCCTTTTTGGAAATGATGGACGTTTTAAACGAAGAGCTGACCAATAAAGGGGACGAGCCCGTTGCCTTTGACCATGACTGTCGCGAAGGCATCTGCGGTATGTGCTCTATGTATATCAATGGAGAGGCCCACGGTCCGGATAGGGGGGTTACTACCTGTCAGTTGCACATGAGAATGTTCAAGGATGGCGACACTATTACCATTGAGCCGTTTAGGGCAAAAGCCTTTCCGGTTATCAAGGATTTGGTGGTAGACCGCAGTTCGTTTGATCGTATTCAGCAGGCGGGTGGTTTTATCTCTGTCAACACATCTGGAAACACCCAGGACGCCAATGCCATTCCAATAGATAAGCATTCGGCAGATACGGCCATGGATGCTGCTACCTGTATTGGTTGTGGTGCCTGTGTGGCAAGCTGTAAAAATTCCTCGGCCATGTTATTCGTAGGGGCCAAAGTATCCCAATACGCATTACTCCCACAAGGAAGGGTAGAGGCAACGGACCGGGTGAAAAATATGGTTGCCCAAATGGATCTGGAAGGATTTGGAAACTGTACCAATACCGGTGCCTGCGAAGTGGAATGTCCAAAAGGAATTTCCCTGGAAAACATTGCCCGTATGAACAGGGAGTTTTTCAGCGCCAATATAAAAGGATAATACAAGTAAACTACCTCAGTGCAAGCCTGTCTGCCGACAAAGGCAGGCACACGGGGCATTGGTCGGAAACAAATTTTTAATTTCGAGGCAAGCCTCGGGGTATTATACCCTTTGGCGGTGCCAATAAAATTAAAATCTATAGAACAGACTCCATCCCTTTTCAGGAATGGGGTTTTTCTTTACCCGATAATCGAGATTTAAACCTGTCCGCCCGGTACCGTTCAGGCGGGCCTACCTTTGTCGACAGGCTTGCCCCGAGGTAGTTTTCCCAAATTCCAAAATTCCAGTATCTTTAAGCATGCCAAAAGAATATAAGGAAGAGCGGATAATAGTTCCGCGTTTTAATGAAGAGTCCGGTTTTTACACCACACCGGAACGCTCCAAAATAATGGGCAGGATCCGCGGTAAAAACACCATTCCCGAGTTGCAATTCAGAAAAGCACTTTGGGCCGCGGGATATCGGTATAGGATAGACTACAAGAAGTTGATCGGCAAACCCGATATCGTCCTAAAAAAATACAAAACCGTCATTTTTATAGACGGGGAATATTGGCACGGTTATAATTGGGAGGAAAGGAAACAGAAGATCAAAACCAATAAAGAGTTCTGGATTCCAAAAATTGAACGCAATATTCAGCGGGATAAGGAAGTGAACCGGGAATTAGCATATTTGGGCTATACCGTTTTTAGGTTTTGGGAAAGGGAAATCAAAAAAGAACTGGACCACTGTCTGGAACAAGTAATCCATCATTTAGAATCACACTAATCCTAATCTACCCTTAACAATTTCAATCACTCCCAAATGCCCAAATTTAATCACAATATAGTCTCCAAACTTCCCAATATAAAAACGACCATTTTTACCGTTATGGGGCAGTTGGCGCAGAAACATAACGCCATAAACCTATCTCAAGGCTTCCCAAATTTTGAGCCTGATCCCTCCTTGATAGATTTGGTAACCAAGGCCATGAAACAAGGCTACAATCAATATGCCCCTATGGCAGGAGTAATGGAACTTCGCGAGATGATTGCAGAAAAAATGGAGCAGCTTTATGGCAGACACTACGATCCGGGTAAAGAAATAACCGTGACCATCGGGGCCACACAGGCTATTTTTACGATCATTACCGCCTTTATTGGAAAAGGTGATGAGGTAATAGTAATTAAACCGGCATACGACTGTTATGAACCTGCTATTGAAGTTAACGGCGGTATCCCCGTTTTTGTTCAACTAAACAATACCGATTTTAAGTTGGACTGGGCACTTTTCCGTTCCAAAATTACCCCAAGGACCAAAATGGTCATTATAAATACCCCACACAATCCCAGCGGCACCATTTTCTCCAAAGAGGATATGCTGGAATTGCAAAAGAGCCTTGAAAATACCGATATTATTATGGTAAGCGATGAAGTATACGAACATATCACCTTTGATGGCCATAAGCATGAAAGTGCTTCAAAATACGACGGACTTGCCTCCCGTACTTTTGTGTGCGGTTCCTTTGGAAAAACATTTCATATCACCGGCTGGAAAATGGGGTATTGCGCCGGTCCGGCCGAACTAATGCACGAATTTCGAAAAACCCATCAGTTCAACGTGTTCAGTGCGGACCATGCCGTTCAAAAAGCTTTGGCAACCTATTTAAAAGAATCGCAACATTATTTAGGCCTAAACCAATTTTATCAGGAAAAGCGGGATGTATTCCTACATGGATTATCCTCTTCCAGATTTAAAATAAAACCTTCCCGGGGAACCTATTTTCAATTAGTGGATTATAGCGATATTTCCCAAGAACCGGACTACGTCTTTGCCGAACGCCTGGTAAAAGAGCACAAAATTGCCAGTATTCCCATCTCCGGCTTCAATACCAAAGGGATAGACAAACACTTATTGAGATTCTGTTTCGCAAAAACCGACGAAACTTTGGAAAAGGCTACGGAAATTCTTTGTAAGTTATAGGAATAATTTGTCCTGTGGGGGTGGCACTCTTCATCTTTCTTATGGATGGGACTGAAAAAGGGAGCCATATTCCAAAATACCGCTCCCTTTCATAGTGATCGATTTATGCTACCTGTTACAGCATAAATAATTTTTTTGTCAATCTTACAATGCCTGTAAAAAAGTCGTTTCGATACACTTGAATTTCTTTTTGTACTCGTGTGTGGTTAATTTGGGCTTCCATAGTAATTAAGGTTTAGTAGTTGTTAAATTTGGGGTTTAACTTCTGTTGTTGATTGCAATATAATTCAGATTAACGCAATATTTAAAAAATTGTTGTGAAACGATCAGTAATTGTTGTAAGCGTATAAAAATAATTAATTTGATCGATATATAACCGTTTCAAAATGTTAAATAAGGCAGTTTATTAAAATGCACCGGACTAAGAATACTCAGTGGAATTACATACCTGCCTAACGGCATTGGCAGGAGTTTTGGAACTAAATGGAATCCTTGACTAGGACTGGAAGATAAGTGGGCAGTAGCAGTTTACAGTTGGCAAATAAGATTTCACTGTCCACTGCACTGCCAACTGTGGATTCCCGAAACTTATCAGGATAACCATTTGTAGCAATGGTTTTAACCATCAACTAGAAAACAAAAATCTATACCACTCCTGATTGAACATCCCGACTAAATATGCATCTCAGGGATATCGCCCTCAACGATTAAATGACCTTCCGTAGCCATCACTATCTCATCAACGCCAACACCAGGAGCTCTTTCCAACAATTTAAATCCCTCGGGAGTTACATCCAGTACCGCCAAATTGGTCACAATCTTTTTTACACAGCCCACTCCCGTCAATGGCAGAGTACATCTCTTCAACAATTTGGATTCACCGGCCCTATTGGTATGCATCATGGCCACAATGATGTTCTCCGCCGAAGCTACCAGGTCCATGGCCCCGCCCATTCCCTTTACCATTTTACCCGGAATCTTCCAATTGGCAATATCCCCGTTTTCAGCCACCTCCATGGCACCCAAAATGGTCAGGTCCACATGTTGCCCCCTAATCATTCCAAAGCTGGTTACAGAGTCGAAAAACGAGGCTCCCGGGAGAGTGGTAATCGTCTGTTTGCCTGCATTGATGATATCGGCATCCTCTTCCCCTTCAAAAGGGAAGGGACCCATTCCCAACACCCCGTTTTCACTTTGAAATTCCACACTGATATCGTCCCGTACAAAATTGGCCACCAAAGTAGGTATCCCTATTCCCAGGTTAACATAATATCCGTCCTTGACTTCCTTTGCAATACGCTTTGCTATTCCGTTTTTATCCAACATAAGATTAATTTGATAATTCGTTAATTTGATGATTTGGCACGTTTACAGGTACCCCATAATCTTTGAGATGATCCAACGATAACCTCTGATTCCAAAAATAATATCCCTTGTAAATTTTGATAATTGATTAATTTGTTGATTTGGCACGTTTACTCGTACCTATAATTTTTGAGATAATTCGAATGATGGATTCTAACTCGGAAAAAAGTGATTCATTGGGATTGGGATAGTGTCTTGAGGCTTGGCAAAGTTCAATCCAATATAAAGTTTCGTCAGCTTCTTTAGCAGCAATCTTATATTTATGTACAAAATCCGCAGTACTTTCCCCATTTTGAGCCTCCCAAGTATTGGCTCCTATAGATGTTCCACTTTTAAACAATTGGGAGGCCATTTCATACTTATTTAAAGCCCTGAGCTCTTCACAATATTCTATAACCTGCAAGGAGAAATCAAAGGTTTTCTTTACTATTAAATTTTCCTTATCATTCCTCATGTTTACAAATTTTCAAATCAGATAATTTTCAAATTTTTTTCAGTACTGTTAACTGCTCTATTCTTTTCTCATAATTGTTACCCTGGAAGATTCGTTGTACAAAAATTCCCGGTACATGGATCTGATTGGGATCCAAGGTGCCCGCAGGTACCAGTTCTTCTACTTCGGCCACCGTAATCTTAGCGGCGCCACACATGGCCGGATTAAAATTGCGAGCAGTGCCTTTAAAAATTAAATTCCCTACCTCATCCCCTTTCCAAGCCTTTACAAAGGAAAAATCGGCCTTAAAGGCCTCCTCCAGCACATACATCTTACCATTGAATTCCCTGGTCTCTTTGCCTTCGGCCACTTCGGTCCCATACCCGGCCGGAGTATAAAAGGCGGGGAAACCGGCCTGTGCGGCCCTACATTTCTCCGCCAAGGTTCCTTGGGGGGTAAGTTCCACCTCCAATTCGCCACTCAACATTTGCCGTTCAAATTCGTCATTTTCCCCCACATAGGAAGAGATCATCTTCTTGATCTGCCTTTTGTGCAGCAAGAGACCAAGACCAAAATTGTCCACTCCGGCATTATTGGATATACAGGTCAAATCCTTTACCCCCATCTTCACCAATGCCGCAATCGCGTTTTCAGGAATACCGCATAACCCAAATCCTCCCAGCATAAAAGTCATACCGTCCTTTACTCCCTGTAATGCCTCCTCCACATTGGCCACTGTTTTTCGTATCATACAAAACCCTTTTAATTAAACCTATCTATTTCCTTACTCTCTAAAATACGGGTTTTTAACGAAAAATGCCCTTAACTTTTAGAGAAAAGCAAGGGCACTTAAAGCTGTAATTTTTATGGAACTAAAAATCCAGATCGTCTTCCAAGTCTATTTTAATATCCTCTTCGGTCGATGCCTTGGAGCAATCCACATTAATGGATAGTTCCTCGGGCTTTTCAAATTCCCCATCGGAAACACCCAATTCCTTGTTGGCATAGTTCTTTTTCATATACAGCCCCCAAATAGGCAAAGCCATGGAAGCTCCCTGTCCGTAGGTAATGGTCCTAAAATGGACCGCTTTGTCATCTCCACCTACCCAGACCCCGGTTACCAAGTTGGGTACCATTCCCATAAACCAACCATCACTTTGGTTCTGGGTAGTACCCGTTTTCCCGGCTATTGGATTCTTAAATTCATACGGATAACCGGTAATGATCTCTTTATATACCGTTTGATCTTTTGCATAATTGCCCCTTAACCGTGTACCGGAACCCCCTTGGGTTACCCCGGACATAAGATCCAACATGGCATAGGCAACATCCTTGCTCAGTACATCCCTGGTTTCCGGCACATACTCGTACAATACCGTCCCATTCTTGTCCTCTATCCTGGTCACCATGACCGGTTTAACATATACCCCTTGGTTGGCAAAGGTTCCGTATGCCCCTACCATCTCATACACATTAAGATCTGCCGTTCCCAGGGCAATGGAAGGCACTTCAGGTATTTCTCCCGTAATTCCCAGATTTTTGGCTATGGATACCACCGCCTTGGGACCCACCCTATCTATCAATTGGGCGGTAATGGTATTTACCGAATTGGCCAAGGCATTTTTAAGGGTAAGCATTTCCCCGGAATATTTGCCATCGGAATTCTTTGGGCACCAGGGATCCGGATTCCCGTGTTTATTGGCCTCTATACAATATTGATTGTCCGGGAGTATATCGCAGGGCGAAAGTCGCAGCTGATCTATAGCGGCAGCATATACAAAAGGTTTAAAGGTAGATCCTACCTGCCTGGCCCCTTGGATAACGTTGTCATATTGAAAATGCTTATAATCTATGCCCCCTACCCAGGCCTTTACATGTCCCGTTTGCGGTTCCATGGACATCATGGCCGTCTTGAGAAAGGATTTGTAGTACCTAATGGAATCCATAGGGGTCATTACCGTATCCTTTTCCTTGGTATCGCTATTCCAATCAAAAACCGTCATCTCTACCGGTTCGTTAAAGGAAGCCCTTATTTCCTTTTCACTCTTCCCCAGATCCTTGAGATTGTGCCATCTGTGCGAGGATTTTATGGCCCTCTCCATAATACCTGCTATTTCTCCTGGAACTTCCTCGATAAAGGGAGCTGTTTTATTACGATCAGGGGTGTTTTGATGAAAAAACTCCGCTTGCAACCGTTTCATATGTTCGGCCACGGCATCTTCCGCATTTTTTTGCATACGCGAATCTATAGTGGTATAAATGCGTAATCCGTCCAAATAAATATTCCATTTATTGCGTTCCCCCTCAAGTGCCGGTTTGGGATTATCCTTAATCCATCTGTTCATAAAGCCCTGAAGGTACATCCTAAAATAAGTGGCCAAACCCTCCCTATGTGATTCGGGGTTATAATTAATATCCATTTTTAAAGCCTGTAACGAATCTTTTTCGGCTTCACTGATAAATTCGAACTTTGCCATTTGGTTTAATACCAAATTTCTCTTTTTCCTGGTTAACTCTTCACGCCTAAGAGGATTGTAATATGATGAATTCTGGAGCATGCCCACCAGCATGGCCGATTCCTCAATTTTTAGATTTTTCGGTTCCTTCCCAAAATATATTCGCGATGCCGAACGGATACCATCTGCATTATTACCAAAATCATAAATGTTGAGGTACATCTTGATAATCTCTTCTTTGGTATAACTACGTTCCAATTGTGTGGCAATTACCCACTCTTTGGCCTTTTGTTTTATGGTCTCAAATTTGTTCCTTGATCGAACCCCAACAAAAAGTTGACGTGCCAATTGCTGCGAAATGGTACTGGCCCCTCCACGTTTTCCCAAAAAGAAAACCGCACGTAATACCCCAATGGCATCGATCCCGGAATGTTCATAATAGCGAACATCCTCGCTGGCGACCAAAGCATCGACCAAATTTTTGGGCAAATCCCTGTAATCCACATCAGTTCGATTATCATCCAAATAGAACTTCCCTAGGGTAGTACCATCAGAGGAAATAATTTCGGAGGCCAATTTTGTCTGCGGATTTTCCAATGTCTCAAAAGTTGGCAATTCCCCGAAAAAACCCCACGAAGCCGATAGGAACAATAAAACGATAGCAAAAATTCCGGTCGCAAACAAAATCCAAAACCATTTAATGAACTTAAAAAAATTGTTGCTATTTTTTTTCTTCTTTTGGGTAGCTGTTGCCATAAGCCTACTGATTACTTTTTTCGATTAGGTAACCCACATCGGTAATACCTTCCAATTCCACAATTCCATCCACTTGGCCATTCTTGCGCATGGCATGGGAAATTTCCAAGGTATATACGCCCGAAGACGGGAAAACGATGTTTTCCTTATACCATAATTTGTTTTCCTTTAAACTACCATAACCGGTACCCATCCACTGTCCGTCCGGTTTTGCCATTTCATATTCCAAAGTATCCCGTACTGCATCGCCATTGGGAAACTTTAACTCCGCAATTAAAAAAAGGTTGCTATATGGATATGTCCCGTCATTTCTGAGGTTGATGAACATATTGTACTTTTGGAGGGTATCCAGTTCCTGAAAGTAGAATTTTACTACACTATCCTTGTTCCATCGTCCGTTCTGTGTTGGACTATAATCGGACCTTATGGTTTGCCTATCACAGGAAACCATAAAAATTACCAATAAAAATATCCCTAAACCCTTATGCATTGTTGGCAGGCCTCTTTTTATGATTGCTCCGTTTCTTTTTCTTGTTATTCCTGTTGGACCTTCTCTTTTTGGGAGTATCGAATCGTGTTAGGCTATCCTGTCCGACCACATTCCCAAATACCTTTTCAACCTCCTGAACATTGTCCACCGCATATTCCTCCAAACTGGCTACCTTTTCCCTCTTTTTATTTTTTTCCATCACTTCCAAAACCTGCTCTTTGGACAGGACGTGCCAATTGGCAGGCTCATCCTTATAGGAAAACCAAAGTGAGGCTTTAAAAATATCTATCTTTTGGCAAAAAGCCATCCCCTTTTCTGTAAACAGCTTGGTGTCCTGCCCGGGAAAATCCTTTAGGGCATCCAAATAAACGTCCAGTTCGTAATTAAGACAACATTTTAGTTTTCCACATTGTCCCGCCAGTTTTTGAGGATTAAGTGAAAGCTGCTGATAACGTGCCGCCGAAGTGCTAACGGACCTAAAGTCGGTCAACCATGTAGAGCAGCACAGTTCCCTTCCGCAAGAACCTATTCCGCCTAAACGCTGGGCTTCCTGACGGTAGCCAATTTGCCTCATTTCTATTCGGATACCGAAAGCCTTGGCCATGTCCTTGATCAGCTGGCGAAAATCTACCCGTTCTTCCGCGGTGTAATAGAAGGTAGCCTTGGAACCATCTCCCTGAAATTCCACATCGGAGATCTTCATCTGCAATTTTAGAACAATGGCAATTTCCCTGGCCCTCTTCTTAATTTCCTCTTCCCTGCCCCTACATTTTTGCCAAATGTCGATATCCTTTTGGGAAGCCTTTCGATAAACTTTGGGAAGTTCCGGATTTTTATAATCCTCCTTCTTTTTTTTCATTTGCACCCTTACCAATTCTCCCGTAAGGGTAACCATCCCTACATCATGACCGGAGGAGGCCTGTGTAGCCACTATATCGCCAATGGAAAGTGAAAGATTTTCGGAATTTCTAAAGAATTCCTTCCTACTATTTTTAAAACGGACTTCCACACAATCAAATGGTTTTTCCCCATTTGGCAGTGACATATTGGAAAGCCAATCAAATACCGTCAATTTATTACAGCCATCAGTGCCACAAGTACCATTGTTCTTGCATCCCTTAGGCTGTCCGTCCTTACCGGTTGAACAACTGCTACAACCCATATTTCGTATCTTGGTTTAGTAAAAGTGTTACATTTTTACTAAAAAAGGTTCATAAAATAATTAAATGTAAAGATAGTGTTTTTTTAATGCGATAAAAAGAAAGAGTTTCGTTGTCCGCGTATAGCTCCCATAAAATTGGATAAAAGAAACCCAATTAGGATATATTTAACTTAAATTTTGCCCCAAAAACACAAAATACACCAACTCTTACACCGGATATAGTATTGGGAATTAGTTTCCGAAGATTAATTGATTGCCCGAAAAACCACAAAAGTAGTTTCAGAATCGAGAACTAGAAACCGGAAATCCAGATTGCGGATATAACATGGGATTTATTTCTTGTACTTCAATACCTCGGAACGTCCCTTCTTAAAAATCTTATTGCTCACCACTTTTCCCTTTCTCAATTTTTTCTGCTCCTCATAAGGCAGTTCATGAACTTCCTTGCAATCTACCGAACAACAATTGTTCATGGCTTCTGCACAGGCATCGCACTGTATAAAAAGTAAATGACATGCTTCATTGGCACAATTTACATGATTATCGCACGGGCTGCCACATTGATGGCAATTTGCAATGACATCATCGGTGATCCGCTCTCCCCTACGGTGATCAAAAACAAAATTCTTGCCTAAAAATTTATTTTCCAAATTCAAGCTTTTCACCTGACGCGTATATTCTATAATACCACCTTCCAGCTGATATACATTTTTAAATCCCTTGTGCTTGTAATAGGCACTGGCCTTTTCGCATCTAATGCCCCCGGTACAGTACATCACCAATTTTTTATCCTCCTTATGGTCCGCCAAATCCCTTTCAATAATATCCAGCGAATCCCTAAACGTATCCACATCCGGGGTAATTGCATTTTTAAAATGTCCTATTTCACTTTCATAGTGATTGCGCATATCTACCAAAATAGTATCCGAATCCTCGATAAGTTCATTAAATTTTACGGCATCCACATGAATTCCCTTATTGGTAACATCAAAAGAAGCATCATTTAATCCGTCGGCTACAATCTTATCCCGGACCTTGACCTTTAATTTTAAAAATGATTTGTTATCCTGCTCTATGGCGATGTTCAACCTCACATTTTCCAGGAAAGTAATGCTGTCCAAATGGGCCTTAAAGCTGCTGAAATTTTCGGCAGGCACCGATAATTGGGCGTTAATGCCTTCACGGGCTACATAAATACGCCCAAGAACATCCAATTCGTTCCAATGGATAAATAAATGGTTTCGAAAAATTGACGGATTGCCAATATGTGCATATTGATAGAAAGAAATGGTAAGACGTTCCAATCCCGCCTCCTCTATAAGAGCTTCCCTCTCCTTTGCACTTAAGGTATTGTACAGTTGCATGCTATACCAATATTTTAAGCCTGCCTGTCGGCAGATAGGTTAAAGAAATGTTTTAAGAGCGCAAAAATAGAATTAATAGGTCGGGTTTAAAAGAATATTAGCTGTTTTTTGAATTCCCCTACAACCGGGCCGACATGTAAAATCGATTTAGAACTTCTCGTTCCATAGCCCTGCCATACAACTCAAAAAAGCCTTCATCCGGCTTCAAAATCCTAAATTTTCGCTTAAATTCAAAAACTCAAGATGGGTTCTATTTAAAGAAATACGAAACAAAACCAATTGTTTCAGAATTAATACTGGAATGTGAATAAAACAAAAAAGGATCTTGAACATATCAAGACCCTTTTTAAGGTCAATATTGTTTTTTCTTTTTCATAGAATTACAATAAAATATTGACCCACAACCCTTATTGTTTTACCAGAACAATAAGCAACCTAATTTGAGTTAGTTGTTTTTTAGATGCCCTAATATGGAAAAGGTTGCGTGCATTTTGACACATAATTGAAAATAATTACGGACACACTGTAAAAATTACCCGAGTATTATTCGTTATATATTGTAAATCAATGTGTTTGTTAAAAAACAAAGCCCACAAATAATTTCGATTAAAATAAAATAACGCCCCAATTTCTTCATATAAAATCCTTGTCATAGGTGGTATTATGCAAAAAGAATTGGTATTTTAGCATCCCTAATACAATATGAAAATGAGTTCTGAAAAAGACGCAAAATTAAAAGCACTTAAACTAACCCTGGATAAATTGGATAAAACTTACGGCAAAGGTGCCGTAATGAAGATGGGCGATAGTGTGGTACAGGACGTAGAAGTGATATCTTCGGGTTCTTTGGGATTGGATGTAGCACTAGGTGTTGGGGGATATCCCAGAGGGAGGGTAATTGAAATATACGGACCTGAATCTTCCGGTAAGACCACCCTTACGCTCCATGCCATGGCAGAGGCCCAAAAAAATGGAGGTATCGCCGCTTTCATAGATGCGGAACATGCATTCGACCGTTTTTATGCCCAAAAACTTGGGGTGGATATTGATAACCTTATCATTTCCCAGCCCGATCACGGGGAACAGGCTTTAGAAATTGCCGATAATCTGATCCGCTCCGGTGCCATCGATATTGTCATTATCGACTCTGTTGCCGCATTGACCCCTAAAAGTGAGATTGAAGGGGAAATGGGCGATTCAAAAATGGGACTTCATGCCCGGTTAATGTCACAGGCTTTACGAAAGCTTACAGGATCTATCAGCAAAACAAATTGTACCGTAATCTTCATCAATCAATTACGTGATAAAATAGGGGTGATGTTCGGTAATCCGGAAACTACTACCGGTGGTAATGCCCTTAAATTCTACGCTTCAGTGCGTTTGGATATTAGAAGATCTACCCAGATCAAGGATACCGATGGGGATGTACAAGGAAACAAGACCCGGGTGAAAGTGGTAAAGAACAAGGTTGCCCCACCATTCAAGACCGCGGAATTCGACATTATGTACGGGGAAGGTATTTCCAAGGTAGGGGAAATAATAGACTTGGGCGTTGAATTCGAAATTATTAAGAAAAGTGGATCCTGGTTTAGTTATGGCGACACCAAGCTGGGCCAGGGCAGGGATGCCGTTAAAAGCCTGCTGCTGGATAATCCGGAACTACTTGAAGAACTGGAAGGCAAAATTAAGGAAGCCATCAAAACAGTAAAATCATAAACCTGAAAATCCCGTTAGATCGGGATTTTTTATTTCTACACGCAACCTTTATTTCCCCTTTACATCTACATAACAAAAGCAATTATAATGAACCCGGCTTGCCCCCATATTTAAAATATGCCTGTTCATATTTTAGATCATAAAAGGGAAAAGGTTTCCAAAATTATAAAACAAATTAAATATCAAGAACATGAAACGAGTATTCTTTTTGCTGCTTGTTACCTCTTTTACACTATTCACATCATGCGATATAGATGATGATGTAAACTATCATTTTGAAGCTTTACAGGTGAAATCCGTAGAAATGCCGGAAGCATTTGATTATGGTGAAATCTATAATATAAAAGTTACTTACTTTAGACCGAATAATTGTACCTTTTTCGAAGGATTTGATGTAGTAAAGGAAGATTTAACAACTAGAAAGGTGGTTACCATTGGTACCGTTATTGAAGATGAAGAGGAATGTTCCGGCAGTGGGGAAGACTTAGTGGCCTCTTTTAACTTTGAAGTACTGTACGATGAGCCGTATATATTTAGGTATTGGACAGGTGAGGACGCCAATGGCGAGCCAACATATCTGGAAATTACCGTGCCCGTCAACGAAGATACTTCGGCTATAATAACATCGGAAAGTGATTTGGGTACAACCCATGTAAAAAATTAGTAAATTCCCTCGGGGCCTGTCTACCTTTATTGCCGGACAGGCCCCGAGATATTAACGGAAAAATTGAAAAGCAATTTCGGCACCTGCCTTTGCCGGACAGACAAGCCCGCTTGAACAGGCGGGCCGCCTGAACGGAACAGACAGGTGTCGGAACATTTAAATCTCGATTATCGAGTAAATAACCCAATCCATATTTTGAGTAATCCGGTAGCGCTCATAAATAATTGCAAAAAAGGGAACAGACAGGCACAAGAACAGCTATACAGGGAATATTCCCGAATACTGTTCGGTATCTGTCTCAAATATTCGCGCAACAAAACGGAGGCGGAAGACAACCTCCATGATAGTTTTATGACTATCTACAGCAAAATAGGACAATTTAAACACCAAGGCTCTTTTGAAGGCTGGATCAAACGTATTACCGTAAACACAGTACTTCAAAAATATAGAAAGGAAGAAACCTTAACACTGGTTACGGATAATATTGAGGATGAAACCCCGGAAGATTCCGGCTATTTAAACCTGGATCTGGCCACCTTGCTAAACTATGTGCAAGAACTTCCCAATAAATACCGCTTAACCTTTAACCTTTATGTACTGGATGGCTATAGCCACAAAGAGATCAGTGAAATGTTGGGAACGTCCCCAGGGACTTCCAAATCCAATCTTGCCCGGGCAAGAATGATATTAAAAGAAAAAATTGAGGCAAATAACGCCGGAATTATAATGGAGGGTTAAACATTATGGTTCCTGCTGAACAATTGAAAACATGAGTGAAAATAATTTAGACAAATTATTTCAAGAGAAGTTGGCCGACTTCCAAGAGATTCCCGACGAAAAAGTTTGGAATTCCATAGCCGCTTCCTTGGATAACAAGAAACGATCCCGTATGCTCGTTCCCCTTTGGTGGAAAGTTGGTGGAGCGGCAGCAATACTTGCCGTCCTCTTCTTCGCGATCGATCCTTTTTCCACATCCGATCCTGTGGCACCCATTATAACGGATGTAGAACATAATACCAAGAATGTCGAGGACTCCGACATCTTTAAGGAATCGTCCTCCAAAGCCACAGGCATCAGCGGTAATGAAGGTAAGAATACCGAGGAAATTGGAACGGAAACTACCCGCCAGACCGCTAAGGACAAAATTATTAATTCTCTGCCAAACAATGAAAGTACCGTTGCCCAAGGCAGCGCAAAAAACAATGATCCGGAAAAAGGTCAAAAGAATACCGTTAATACACTTCCGGTCTCCAAAGAATTGGCCGAAAATGTTTCCGGTACAAACCGCCCTGATAATAAAGCAGATCAAGACCCGGCCCATTCCGTACAACCAGGGCAAGTAGACCGTACATTCCCCTCCAAGGAACAGTCTATTCCCGTTGAGGAAGCCATTGCACTTGAGGAAAACGATGCGATAAACAGATCCGTTGGGAAAAATTCGGAGGTGGTCCCAGAGGACCTCCCATCAAACAAAAAATCAATTTTAGAGGCCATCGAAGAAAATGAAGTGGTCGAAGTTGGGAAAACACCTCATGGAAAGTGGTCCGCAGGCCCCAGTATTGCCCCGGTTTACTTTAACGGTATGGGTGAGGGGTCCCCGATCAACTCCATTCTTGCCTCCAATAGTAAAACTGGAGGGGTAACCCTAAGTTACGGTATCACGGTAGCTTATGAAATTTCCAAGAAACTGAGTGTACGTTCCGGTATCCATAAGGTAGATTATGGTTATGATACCAACGATGTATCCTTTACCTCTTCTTTTAATGCTTCAACCGGTAGCCAGATACGTAATATTAACTATTCCAGCGACTCCCAATCCATAATTTTGAACGACCCGAAGAGCGAAAACGTAATTCCCAAGCCCGGATCCGTATTTGCTATGGACGTTACGGGCAAAAACCCTACCCGCTTAGGGACAATGGGACAGCAAATGGCATATCTGGAAGTACCCCTGGAACTGAATTATGCCTTATTGGACCGTAAATTTGGCGTCAACATCATAGGAGGGGTAAGTTCCCTTTTCCTGACCGATAATTCGGTAGTCCTGGAATCCAGTGGACAGACAACGGAGTTTGGGGAGGCCAACAATGTGAATTCCGTTAATTTTAGTACTAATCTTGGGCTTGGGCTAAATTATAAGTTTACCCCTAGGCTTAAATTTAATGTAGAGCCGGTTTTTAAATATCAACTGAATACCTTTTCAAATACCTCGGGTAATTTTAATCCGTATTCCTTAGGTGTTTACAGTGGATTTACTTTAAAATTTTAATCCTGAAGAAATAGCTTGAATTGGTAAACTTCCTACGGAAATCGTTAGTCTAACGGGAATGCTCCAGGTCATTCAGTATTACCGCTCTTACGGATTCCCGAAGCTCAATCTTATCTGCCTCTTTGAGATTATGGGTGGCAAAAAATTGATGCACCCTAACGCGTAGCCTTCCCGGACCTCCACTGTAAAAAGTAAAGGAAAACCGCCTTTTATTATCATAAAATGTCATGGGTACGACCGGAATTTTATGCGCAATGGCCATTTTAAATGCCCCGTCCTTAAATTCATCCAAAATAATATGTTCATCGGGTACCCCGCCCTCCGGAAAAATACAGATACTCAACCCCTGCTGTAATCTTTTTTGTGCCCTTCTATAAACCGCAGTCCTACTTTTGGCACTATCCCTATCCACCAAAATGCATACCCTTCTATAGAAGAAACCGAACAAGGGTATGGTCTCCAATTCCTTCTTCCCGATAAAAACAAAAGGATTTTTACTCACTTTAAGCATTAACATGATATCCAACATACTGGTATGATTGGAAACCAACATATAGCTTTCTCCCTTTTTAAGCCTTTGCTCCCATTTAACTATAGGAAAACACCCCATTCCATAAAGAATAACATTGGCCCAAATATTACGGGCCATCCAAAAGAATTGTGGATATGTCCTCTCGGAAATGGTAAAAAGAACCAAGAAAGGGAACATTACCAAAATGGGCATAACCACTAAAATATAGAACCAGATCCGATAGAGCGTATGGCCTATTTTTTTTAGGTATGATAGCATGTCGTCAAAAGTAATAATTTTAGAGACTGTCCAAATTTTGTTTTTGGAATATTTTATAGTGTATTTTTTTGCCAGACGAAGGTGTTTTGAGGTTCATAGCCATAGCTACGGACCGAAAAATAGCTGATGTATGGCGAAAAAAGACACATAAAAGAACCAAAGGATAAACTTGGACAGTCTCTTAGTCCTTCTTTAGAATTTCTTTTACCTTTGTCCTTCTTATGAAAATAAAATAA
>CBFGWQ010000052.1:0-19613 GCA_965652575.1 uncultured Arenibacter sp.
GTAGGCGGTAGGCGGTAGGCGGTAGGCGGTAGGCGGTAGGCGGTAGGCGGTAGGCAAAAAAACGAATTTTACTGCTTACTGCCTCTGCCAACTGTGGACTACCACCGGAAGCCATGAAATTATAGACCTGCCGGCAAAGGCTGGCCTGCCCAACTAAGTTCAGACGGAATGTTAACCTTTAACCGGATAATAAATTGATATATTTTGTGCAATTTAGGACAAGGACGCTTTAGAATGTATAAATTAGTGCAAAGAACAAAAATATAGTCCAGGACATACTCCAATACCACCACCTATGGCAAAAAAAAAACCAACCCATAAAAAGGCTTCCACTAGACACATTAAAACCGGTAAATCTCCTGGGACAGTTACTTATTTGGGAAGTAGGGAAGGGGTCAAAAGTATAGTCAATGTTATTGAGTATGATGCGAACGGCATAATAGAGTCTGGTTTTGATGTATACACGTCCAATAATTTTGATAAGATTGTTGCCTACCAATCCTCTCCATCAATTTCTTGGATAAATATAATTGGAATAAGTGATGAACAATTTATTGAAAATCTTGGACATGCCTTTTCCCTCAATCCATTGACGATCGAAGATGCCGTAAATACACACCAACGCCCCAAGGTGGACGAATACGATGATTATATTTTTGGTGCATTCAAAATGCTATATTTGGATAGCGGCAATGAAATGGTAACGGAACACGTAGCCATTGTTTTGATGGAAAATTCGGTACTCGTTTTTCAGGAAATGAAAGATGATGTTTTCAATAGCATTAGGGAAAGGGTAAGGGCCAAAACCGGACGAATACGAAGCAAATCTGCGGACTATTTGTTTTTCGCACTTTTGGATGCCATTATAGACAACTATTTTGTGGTACTAGAAAATATAAATCATAAAATAGAGGTTTTAGAGGAAGAGGTATATGATGACCCCAGCCCCAAAACGGCCCACGCCATCCAGGATCTAAAAAAGGAAGTGTTGAGAATAAGGAGGTATGTTTACCCAATGAAGGAATTGGTAAGCAAATTAATAGATACCGAACACCTTTTAATTACCAAGGATACCAAACTCTTTTTAAGGGACGCCTTGGATCATTGTACCGAAATAAATGAAAGTCTCAACATATTAAGGGAAATGTCCATGAGCCTCATGGAAATGTATATGAGCAACATGAGCAATAAAATGAACGAGGTAATGAAGGTCCTGACCATTATGGCCTCCATTTTTATTCCCCTTACGTTCATTGTAGGCGTTTACGGAATGAATTTTGAATATATCCCGGAATTGCAATATCAAAATGGATATTTCTATGTTTGGGGGCTGATGATCCTTATCTTTATAGGCCTTCTATTCTATTTCAAAAAGAAAAAGTGGCTCTAAGTTAAGCGTGAAATGGCTTCTTGACTGCTCGAAATGACCATGGGTTTGACACGACACTGGTTCCGAGGTATTTTGCCACTTGTTAATCAAAAAGATCCGACGAAAGATAACGGTCGCCGCGGTCGCATACAATAGAGACAATAATGCCCTCTTCCAGGCTTTGGGCCAGTTTTACCGCGGCAGCGGCAGCGCCCCCACTGCTCATTCCCGCAAAAATACCTTCTTCTTTCGCCAATCGTTTGGCCATATCCCGGGCTTCCTCCTCGGTAACCTCCATCACGGAGTCCACTTTCTTGGGATCAAAAATTTTTGGGAGATATTCTACGGGCCATTTGCGAATACCGGGAATTTTGGCCTCATCGGCCGGTTGCACCCCTACAATTTGAATCTTGGAATCCTTTTCCTTTAAAAAGGTGGATGTCCCCATTATGGTTCCCGTAGTGCCCATAGACGACACAAAATGGGATATTTTTCCTTGGGTATCCCTCCATATTTCAGGTCCGGTACCACTATAATGTGCTTTCCAGTTGTCGTCATTGGAAAACTGGTTGATCATGATATACCCCTCTTCCTTCACCTTCAGTTCCGCATAATCCCTTGCTCCTTCAATGCCTACATCGGCAGGGGTAAGGGTTACCTTGGCTCCATACGCCCTCATGGTCTGCACTCTTTCCTTTGTGGAATTTTCGGGCATTACCAATTCTATATCCAATCCGTAAATACCGGCTATCATGGCCAGGGCAATACCGGTATTTCCGCTGGTAGCTTCTATCAACTTGGAATTTATATCAAAATCGCCCCTTTCCAAACCTCCCTTTATCATATTAAGTGCGGCACGATCCTTTACGCTTCCCCCTGGATTATTGCCCTCCAACTTAAAAAAAAGTTTAACCTTGGGATTGGTATTGATTACTTTTGATATTACCAGGGGAGTGTTCCCTATAATATCCAAAATGTTATGAGACATGCGGTAGGGTTTTTATTTTAATTACCGGGGAATGATAGACCGTGGAATTGGCGGGCACGGATTCTGTTAGCCATGCATTTCCCCCTATTATGGAATTTTCACCGATTACCGTATCCCCTCCAAGGATAGTGGCATTGGCATAAATGGTAACATTGTTTTCAATGGTGGGGTGACGCTTTGTCTTTTGCAATTTTTTGGCAACATATAAAGCTCCCAAGGTTACTCCCTGGTAGATTTTTACATTATTTTTAATTATCGCCGTTTCCCCTATGACCACACCAGTGGCGTGGTCTATAAAAAAAGAATTTCCTATTTGCGCACCCGGATTGATATCCACACCTGTCTGTCTATGTGCATATTCCGTCATCAACCTGGGCACCAGCGGAAAGCCATCTATATAAAGTTCATGGGCAAGCCTGTAGATGGCAATGGCATAAAAACCGGGATAGGCCATATACACCTCTTCAATGGATAGGGAAGCTGGATCACAATTTACAATGGCCTCGGCATCCAAATTTAATTTTTCCAGAACTTTGGGCAGGCGTACCACAAAATTTGCCCAAACCTTTTGGCAAGGTTTCTCTATCTGCCAACAGGCCAAATTCACCAAGGCATCAAATTCCTTTTCCAACAGATCCAGATTCTCATCCACCGGTGTATCTATATCGAACAGGGTATAAAACAAACGATCGGTAAATAATTCGGTCCTTTCCTTGAGCTCGAACCTCAAGTTGGGCTGTTTTTTATGTTCCTTAATATTCTTTATTATAGATGCTCTATCCATTTGCACTTTTAATTATACATTCAAAATTAACCATTATTTCAAAATCGGCTTATGCTAAATTGGTTAACTTTAGCACAAAGATAATGTGTTATGAGTCGTATACAACAGCAACTGATTACGAAAGATGTATTCCTATTTTTGGAAAAACTGAAAAAAAACAACTCCAGGGAATGGTTCCAGGAGCACAAAACTGAATTCAAGGCGCTAGAAACGAAGGTCAGGAATTTCTATTCCGCATTAATGAATACCTTGAAAGTCCATGATGATATTGAAAAATTAAAAATGTTCCGCATCTATAGGGATGTACGATTTTCCAAGGACAAAACACCCTATAAGACCCACTTTGCAGGATCCTTTTCCAGATCTGGACAGCGGCTGCGGGGAGGGTACTATTTGCGGATAAAACCCAATGAAACCTTTATTGCCGCCGGATTTTGGGAACCCAACAAAGAAGATCTGTTGAGGATTAGACAAGAATTTGAAACCGATGCATCGGAAATACGTGCTATAATGGACAAGAAAAGCTTTAAGGACGTTTGGGGCAAAATGCAGGGCGATGAATTAAAAACTGCTCCCTCCGGCTTTAATAAAGAGCACCCCAACATTGATTTGATCAAAAGAAAACAATTCATTTTTGTGAAAAATTTTTCCGATCAGGAGGTGTTATCACCCAATTTCATAGAGAATATAGACCTTGCTTTCCAAGCTATTCGACCTTATTTCGACCTTATGAGCGATATACTCACCACCAACCTTAACGGGGAATCGCTTTTGGATTAAGAAACTGTCTAAGAAAGGAGGAAGCCTAAACCGGCTGAAACAGGGTTTTTTCAAAAAATTGAACCTGATCTTTAATACGCTCTATGACCATCTGCATCATGCGTTTATTTAAGGAAGAAGAATTACGAATGTATAACCCATACTCCTCCGTGGTAAATTGGCCTATGATGATTCCCTTTAACGAATTCCTAAACTTAATGTCCTTTTGTATTGCATTTTCTATAAAAATCAGACGTTTATGCATCCCAAGTTCATAAAAACTATTTTTGTGCTTGGAGATGTAATTCTGAAAGACCAAGAGCAGTAAAGGATTTTGCATTTTTATTACAGGGCGCAAGGTCTGGTTTTGAAACCTTTCATCACTGCTCATAATTTCCGTTACTTTGGCCGAAGGGATACTAGGACGAATTTCCAAAAGACTATGGGACCTATCGCTCATATCATTGGTGTTTTTATAAAGATAGGCATTAGGTTTTACCCCAATTTGGCAATTACATGATAGTTTTTAACGGGGTTATGAACATTGTTTTGATACCTATCTTCAATCAAGCCCAACCTTAGTGGATCCATAAAGTATCCACCCCTTGGACCTATAAAAAAGTCCATAAGATATTAGAGATTGATATTACCATTGTTTATGGCAATCTATTTATTATTGACCCCATTAATTCCCAAATTGAACAAAAATTTATGATGTAAATTAGATTTACCTAAATCGGTCTACATTTCCCTATGAAGTATGTTATAGGGCAGATTTCTTTACTAATTTTGGGGTAAAATTTTAGATACTATGAGATTTCATACAAGAAAATGGGTGAAACCAGAAGATTTAAATGCCAATAGTACCCTATTTGGAGGCAAGTTACTTGCCTGGATAGACGAAGAAGCCGCACTGTATAGCATTATACAATTGGAAAACAAAAGAGTGGTTACCAAATATATGTCCGAAATAAACTTTATGAGTACCGCATTAAAGGGCGATATTGTTGAAATAGGGATAGACGTGGTAAAATTTGGAAAGACCTCCCTTACCCTTAACTGCGAGGTTAGGAACAAAATGACCAGGGAAACTATTGTCACCGTAGACAATATCATAATGGTAAATCTAGGTGCCGACGGAAAACCCAAACCCCATGGAAAAACCAAAATTGAATTTGTAAGGGACCGTCTGGCCTCGGACAATTAGTGAACGGAATAAGTTTTCGTCGCTACCCGTAGCCGATCCAATGTCCGTAATGAACGCCTGTCCGGCCTAGAAAGACAGGCAAACGTTGGCCACATCCTTGGCCCGTGGCATATCTTTCCCTTAAGGGCCTGGCATCTATGGTGATAATATCATTATACATACCGGTCACTTTTTTTTCTACCGCTCCGCCAATCCAATTATCCTCCAACCCTCGGATGGGACTGCCTTTGTCGGCCAGACAAGGTTTGTCTCGGGGATAGTCGGTTTCAAGATTTTTTTATTGTTTTCCTTACGGGCCATGATCGTTAAAATACACATATATCCGATGAAATACTTAGTGCGTATAAAATTTGATACATACAAATAAGTGCATTTGACAACATAAAATGAACCTTAGATAACATTTAATTGTAAACCGCACTTTAAAAGGGGAGTTTTAAACTTTCAGAACCCAAACTATTAAAAATTGAAATCCAACAGCCTACTGTCCCAACTTACAAATCTTGAAGGTCAGCTAAATCATTTTTCGTTTGAGGAATTAACCTCGGCGGAAGCTTCTTCATTAAAAAAATCCTTTATGACTTTTAAATATCGTTTAGAGGAAAAAGTATTGGGGCCAAAACCTAACCATTTCAACTCCCATACTAACAATAAGGATTTTGAATTGGGCATTGGGAGCAAAGAATTGGTAAACAAACCAAAGCAGGGGGAAGATATGCTATTGGTCAGGATAGGTGATGAAATCAGAACCCCGATCAATGCAATAACGGAGACCGTAGATCTTCTAAAGGAAGGCCATTTAACCGAGGAACAATTGGTTAAAATCAATTCCATTGCTTCCAGTTCCAACCACCTTTTGGACATAATCAATGAATTATTGGAATATACCAAACTTACTTCGGGAAGGGAAGAATTTGAAAATATTGATTTTAATTTTTACGGTATAATTAAGGATACCGTGTACTTGTGCAACACCCTAATTACCAATAATGATGTAACCCTAGAGGTAGAATTGGATACGGAAATACCCGAATTTCTTATGGGAGATCCATCCAGGTTGTCCCAAATTCTACTTACTCTTTTGGGAAACTCCATAAAACCAATTGATGAAGGAAGTATCCTTCTCAAAATTAAGCCAAGAAGGCAGCAGAGTAATTACCTCGTACTCGATTTTGAAATAAGGGATTTACGTAAAGAAGCTTATACAAAAGACCTAAAGTACAATGTATCAGCTACAGAAGCTTCCAACGTAAATGATTTGGGAATTGATTTTGCCATGGTGAAAGGCATATTGGAAATGTTAAATGGGTCCTTGGCCACTATGGCCACCTTGGATAATGGTTGCGTTTATAAGTTTACCATCCCCTATAAAAAAAGCAAACAGAGCAAAGAACATGGAAACTGCCCGGATTCCATTAATACACTCCAAAACCATAGGATTTTGGATGGCCTTCATATAGTAGTTTTTGAGGACAATATTCCTGTTCAAAAATTAATTGAACAGCGCTTGAAAAATTGGGGATGTACCGTGCATATAACCGGTAATGGCGAAGCTGGACTGGATTATTTGTCAAGGAACAGGGTAGACCTGGTATTAATGGACATTGGAATACCTGTCATGAACAGATTTCAAATCGCACAAATAATTAGGGAATCGGACAATAATCATGTCAAAAATATTCCCATTATAGCCTTAACGGGCGATTTTAACATGAATATTAAAAACAAATGCAGTGCCCTGGGAATAGATAATTATATCCTAAAACCCTATAGTCATGAGGAGTTACTGACCACCTTATATAAGTACAAAAGGGAGGAAGGATCGAGACCTTTGTTCAATACTGGCGAAAGCCTTGTCCCATTTGCAGCAAAAAAAGAAGTGTGGGAAGTTTGCCTAAGCAATATTTTGGAAGAGTGTATGGGAGAAATAGACCTTTTGGAAGAGCTGATAGGCCTATTTAAACAAAATATGCTGGATTTCATAGGTAGGGCCAATATCTATATCCCGGAAGGTAATTTTAATGGTCTGGGATTTGCCGCCCACAAGGTTAAAACGGGACTTTCCATGATGAAGGCAGATTACCTTTTTTCCCTTGTGGAAAAAATTACGATCGGCTGTAGGACCCATAGGAATCTTCCGGAAATAGGACGGTTATACGATCAATTACTATCGGTATACCCCATAGTAGAGAAAGCCATTGACAAAGAATTGATGATCCTAAAAAGAAAGGGAAACTAAACACTTATTGAAAAAGTAAGTACGAATAATGAACATACCCAAAATACATAGTAACCTAATATGGGATTTAATAGTCTTGGTCCTGCTTTTGGCCATTGGGTACTGGACCATCCTATACGTTTTAAGAAACTACCCACTGCCGGAAGGTAACTTTAGGAAAGAAAAAAGGAAGCAACTAAGTGGAATAATATATAGACTAATACAATATGACCAAGGAAAGCTGAAAATACCTGAAAGTGAGTACATAGAATTAAAAGTGGAATTGTGGAAACTTCTAAGAAAATCCAGCAACAAACGTATTGCTTCCAAAATAGTAAGGGAAATGAACTTCTACCTTGATAAGGGAGGGAAACAGCTAATCCAAAGACTTTCCAAAGAACTTGGTCTGCAATTTGAGGCTTTGGAAAATATGGACATACTTGGTACGGCCCAGATATATAAAACCAACAATGTGGCCAATTTACAAGATGTGGCAACAATCACTGGGAACCCCGAAATGAATCGGCCATTGCATAACAGCACCGATAATTTTGATACAAAACCCGATTCATTAAAAGGGGAGGAGCTGGATCTTAACTTCGTTCCAATAATTACAAATAACGGGGATACCGATAATGTTGGCAGTTGGGAAATACAGGAAAAACCGGTATTTGGCAACGATCTGGAATTCCTAACGGAATGCCTCGATCAGGAAAGCTTTGAAAAAAATCCCTATGAGGCGATACACGGGGAGATTTACGGGGAAAACAAAAAACATCCGTACAACAGGCCTCCCAAGAAGGAAGCTTCTTTTTTAAACATCGATTTTTTACCCTTGATAATGGAAATTGAAGAAGAAAAAGAAGCACCGATAACTAATTTAGATGATCTTGAAGTGGAATATGAAGTAGTCCTGGATCCGCACTTCAAAAAACAGATCGGTGATATATTAAAGTTGCACCTAGAGGAAGAAAGCAGAACAGCTGTCCCAGGGGAAGACAATAACTTATTGGATCTGGGGGAAATGAAACTTCCTGCGGCCAAATTCTATACCGATTCGGAGTTTAAAAAAGTTAAATTATTACATTCCATCGCAGAAATGGGGGATATGCGGGAGATACCCCTACTAAATGAAATGCTGGATGGGGAGGAGAACGAATCCATTGGCAATCTCATAAAGGAAATCATTTTCAAGCTCCTTTACGATTGCCCTATGGATATCGATGAACAAAACACAGACAACAGAATCGTAGACTTTGGGGAACATTATGTATTCAACCATTTATTCAGCTCCCTGGATATAGAATCGCAACTGCTCTTACTACAGGAGATACAACAAATAGGAGACCTAAGCGATCTCTATTTTTTAAAGACCCTTCACGATCATTCCAATAAAACCATAGGGGAAAAGGCTAAATCGGTTTCACGATCCATCGAAGCAAAATTCCAGACCATTTTAACCGGAAGCACTCAAATCTTTTCAGGACACAACATGGATTCAAATAAAGAAATTAACCAACCTTTAAAGCTGCCCAAAGATCCTTGGATCACTTTTGAAGCAACAAAATCCGGCTTTATATCCACAACATCATCCGACCGGGAAAACATGGAAACCGATAGGACAACTCCCTTGAATCATTTTGACACTCCTCCCGATAATGGGCAGGAAAATATAGATAACAGTGATGATCTGTTCAACATCAATTTTGATATTACATCCTTAGGGGATATGAAGGACTACAACAATAACAGCCATGAAAAGGGGAAAGGTGTAGCAGATTTGGAGGAAATGAAATTCTTGGAGCAATTGAAGATCCTGACCAATAAACTTTTCAAGAAGTAAACTACCTCGGGGCAACAAGCCACCTTCCCTTATACTTCGACTCCGCTCAGTACAGGCCAAATGAAGGAGCTTTTTTGATTTCGTCATTGCGAGCGAAGCGTGGCAATCTGCCATTTTTTTTGAAGAGATTGCTTCGTTGCCATAGCTACGGAAGGGCAATTAGAAATCATTGATCCCCCTTGTCCTGTAAAACAAGTGTTTAATCAATAAATCCATAGAAATAATGCCCCCGGAACAATCGGTCTGTCCATCAAAAAAAAATTACACTTTATGAACTGCCCATTTTACAACTAAAAAACACCTGTACACAACATTTAATTGGTAGGGAAAGGGATAGTAAATATGTTTACCGTATAATTATTGACCCAAACAATAATAATCTAAACCAAGTCTTACTATGTTATACGACACCTACGGAGAGGAATACCTTGTATTCCTACAGGATTTAAATGAAATTTTGAGTTTAAACGAATTGACCGAGTTGGACTATATATAGTTGGCCCGGAATTCAAAACCTAAAAACCCCTATTAAAATGGCAAAACAAAATTCAGAAAATGCAGCTTATTTAAACTTCATTGAAGATCTAAATGAAATTTTAAACCATTTCAATATCGTTAAATTAAGTTATTCTTAAGCCATTGCTTTAGAAACAAAGAGGCCGGATAAAAAATAGTTTTTATCCGGCCTCTTTGTTTTGGTGCTTCTATCCCAAATAGGTTTTGAGCAATTTGCTCCTGGAGTTGTGGCGAAGCTTTCTAATGGCCTTTTCCCTTATCTGCCTCACCCGTTCCCTTGTAAGATCAAAAGTAAGCCCTATCTCCGCCAAGGTCATGGATTGCTGATCACCAATGCCGTAATACAATTTAACTACATCGGCCTCCCTTTGGGAGAGCGTATCCAAAGCCCTGTTGATTTCTGTATTTAAGGACTGCTGCAAAAGAAACATATCCGGTCTTGGGGACTCCCCGGACCTGACCACATCGTACAGATTGGAATCCTCTCCCTCCTTTAAAGGCGCATCCATGGAAACGTGCCTGCCCGAATTTTTCAAGGATTGTTTTACCTCGTTGACGGTCATTTCCAATTCATTGGCTATCTCCTCGGGTGATGGCGGCCTTTGATGGGCCTGCTCCAAATAAGAAAATGTTTTTTTAATTTTATTGATGGATCCGATCTTGTTCAGTGGTAAGCGTACCACCCTGGATTGTTCGGCCAGTGCCTGCAGAATGGACTGACGTATCCACCAAACCGCATAGGATATAAATTTAAACCCCCTTGTTTCATCAAAACGCTTGGCCGCTTTTACCAAGCCTACATTCCCCTCATTGATCAGATCCGGAAGTTTTAAACCTTGGTTTTGATATTGTTTGGCAACAGAAACCACAAATCTTAAATTTGCCGTTGTAAGCCTTTCCAAGGCAACTTGATCCCCATCCCTAATTTTTTGGGCCAATTCCACCTCCTCATTGGCAGTGATCAACTCAATTTTACTGATATCCTGCAGATATTTGTCCAGTGATTTTGATTCCCTATTGGTAACCTGCTTGATAATCTTTAGTTGCCTCATATATCTTTTATTTGGATTTTTAACGTGAATCTCTCATTATACCTTTTTTTTACGTCTTTTCCAAGGGAAGCTGCATTACTTATACATAATTTATGAGAAGTTTATGATATTCCCTGTCCCATCCAATTATTAAAACACTATTTTACTCCCTTGTGCTGTTTTTTGATTTTTAAATAGGAAATTGCAGTTCTTAAGTTCAAATCAAATTCATTGGGAATATGGGCAAAAGGGTATTGGTCAACTATTTATCGGAATTGAAAAAAAGGGAACTGGAAGAACAATTACTGGATCTGTACCTCAGATTTCCGGTAGTAAAGGAATATTACGATTTTGTTTTCAACCCAAAGGAGGATAAACTGTTGCAGGATGCCAAAATAAAGATCTCCAATGAATACTTTCCCTTGAAAAGAAAAAGGCCCAAGGCCAGGAGGTCCGTTGCCCAAAAACACATAAAACACTTCCTTAAATTGGGGGTAGACCCACATATAACGGCAGATCTTATGCTGTACAACCTGGAGGTGGCACAATCTTTTTCGCTGGAAAAAAATGTCCATGAGGCTTTCTATAAAAGTATGGGAAACTCTTTTAACGAACTGGTCCGGTTTATTTCCGTAAATACCCTTGTAAGCGATTTTAAGAACAGGATTGTAGCCTGTTACTTATTTGCCCAAGATCACCATTGGCCCAACAGGGAGGAATTCTCAAAGTCTTTGGATATCATAGACTAACCAATATTAGTTCCTTGTCCTCCCTTTTCATTGTATTCATTTATCTTGCCTTAGTGTGGTGACCCGAAAAAAAGATCCCACACTGGAGAGTTCTTTCCTTAAATTTGGCCAATGGCCAATTCCAATTTCATGTTTTTGCCCTGTAAATTTGAAACCGGTACAAAAAACCCTTAATTTTGTAAGGTTTGATTTTTCTTAATCTTAAAAAATTTCATTTCCCATTTGGAGCTATCTAAAGAAAGTACGGAAAAAACCCTTTATGATTATCAAGAGGAAGACCTGAACACCATATTCAAGTGTTTGGAGGAATCCCCGGACGATATGAACCTTTTGTACCAACTGCCCACCGGCGGAGGTAAAACTGTTGTTTTTTCGGAAATTGCCAAAAGATATATCCATAAGACCAATAAAAAGGTAGTGGTTCTGACCCATAGAATTGAATTGAGCAACCAAACCTCCAAAATGTTAAAGGGTTTTGGGGTCAAGAATAAAATAATCAATAGCGAGGTAAAGGAGTTACGGGACCAGGACCAATATATGTGCTTTGTGGCCATGGTAGAAACCCTCAACAACAGGCTTCAGGATGAGAAGGTAAAGATCAATGATATTGGACTTGTCATTATAGATGAGGCACATTACAATTCGTTTAGAAAATTATTCAAATATTTTAAAAAATCCATCATTCTCGGAGTTACCGCAACGCCCTTAAGCTCCAATATAAAACTCCCGATGAAGGACCACTATCAGAAGCTGATCGTGGGGGAATCCATATCATCGCTCATTGAAAAGAATTTTTTGGCCAAAGCCAATATGTACAATTACGATGTAAGCCTTAAAAGTTTAAAATTGGGCATAAGCGGCGACTATACGGTAAAATCTTCGGACGAACTATACGGCAACCAGAACATGCTTACCAAACTGGTAAATGCCTATGAAGAGATTGCAAAAGGCTCCAAGACCCTTATTTTCAATAATGGTATCAATACCTCTTTATATGTTTTGGACACCTTTAAAAAAGCAGGCTACAACATTAGGCATTTGGATAATAAGAACAGTGCTTCGGAACGTAAGGAAATTTTAAAATGGTTTTCAAAGACTCCCGATGCCATACTTACCTCGGTTAGTATATTGACCACTGGATTTGACGAACCCACTGTAGAGACCATTATATTGAATAGGGCTACCAAATCCTTGACCCTTTATTTTCAAATGATTGGACGGGGATCCAGAATACTGCCGAATAAAAATGAATTTACGGTAGTGGACCTGGGGAACAATGTGGCCCGATTTGGTCTATGGAACGCTCCCGTAGATTGGCAGGAAATATTTCATTTCCCGGATTTTTATTTGGAAAGCATAAAAAATGATGAAGAAATAGAACGGGATTTTGTGTACGAGATGCCGGCCGACCTCAAAGCCTTGTTCGGCAAATCCAAAAATATCGAATTTGACATCAAAGCGGAATACAAAAGGGTTTTTGCCCAGGGACTTAAATCCAAAACCGTACTGGAGAACAGTATTGAACAGCACGCCACCATATGCGTAGAAAATAGTGACGATGTATTTGACGCCCGTATCCTGGCCAAAAAATTAAAGGAAGAGATCGCCTATCGCGTGCGCCAATATTCCTATTGTATAATGAACAATACCAAAAACTACAAGGAATGGTTGGAAGAGGATTATGAGCGTAAACTACGCTCCAAAATATCCCAGAAATTTGCCAAGCGATTATAAATCAAATGTTGCCAAAAACAGATAAGAAAATATTGATCATTGGCTATATATGGCCGGAGCCAGATACTACGGCAGCCGGGGAAAGAATGCTACAATTGGTACATTTTTTTTTGGAGCAGGGCTACCAAACAACTTTTGCCTGTACTGCCGCAGAAAGCCGGTTCTCCGCCGATCTGGATAGTCTTGGGGTACGCAAAGAGACCATTTTGCTCAACCATTCCAGTTTTGATGATTTTATAAGGGATCTGGATCCGGATATTGTCCTTTTTGATCGTTTTATGGCCGAGGAACAATTTGGATGGCGTGTTGCGGAAAATGTGCCAAAAGCCCTACGTATTCTGGATACCGAAGATCTGCACTCCCTTAGATCGGCCAGACAATTGGCGCATAAAAAATCCCTTCCCTTTACGGAACAGTTTTGGCTGGACCAAGACCGGACAAAAAGGGAAGTGGCCAGCATTTATAGATGTGATCTTAGTTTGATCATTTCCCTATATGAAATGGAACTTCTTGTCAATACGGTGAAAATCAGCCCCGATCTACTAATGCATCTACCGATGATGTATGAAGCCATTGATGAGAAACAACAGAACAACTGGCGCCAATTTGATCAAAAAAAGGATTTTGTCTGTATCGGCAATGGGAAACACGCACCCAATATAAACGCAGTACAAACCCTTAAAAGAGATATTTGGCCCTTGGTGCGCAAGGAATTGCCCCTTGCCAATTTATTTATTTACGGCCCTTATATGCCGGAAAGTGTTAAACAATTGAACAATCCAAAACAAGGATTTCATATTATGGGATATACCAATGATGCGGACGGGGTCCTATCCCAGGCCAGGCTCAATCTTGCACCCTTAAATTTTGGGGCGGGAATTAAAGGAAAATTGCTCAGTGGCATGCTGAACGGCACCCCCAGTATTACGACGGAAATTGGAGCGGAAGGTATCTGCGAAAACCTGCCATGGAACGGAATTATTGCCAATGGTACGGAGGCTTTTGCCAAGGCTGCCGTTTTCCTGTACCAAACTGAGGATCAATGGTACATTGCCAGACAGAATGGAACTGCCATTATAAATAGTTTTTATAACAAGGCGGTTCTACAAAAGGCATTTAGGTATAGGATCAGAATACTTGCAAAAAATTTAAAAGAGCATAGATCCGGCAATTTTATTGGCGCCATGTTCCTGCACCATACCATGGCCAGTACCAAATTTATGTCCAAATGGATCTCGGAAAAAAATAGAGCCCATAATTAGAAAAAACATAGGTACAAGCTTACCAAAATAAAGAGTATTATCTTTGATAACCGATAAACCATTTTTGAAATGCAAAAAAAAATTGATTGGAAAGTAGCTAAGGAATTTGAGGATATCACCTATAAAAAATGTGGAGGTGTTGCCAGAATTGCCTTTAACAGGCCCAATGTTAGAAATGCCTTTAGGCCCAAGACCACCAGCGAACTATATGAGGCATTCTATGATGCCCAAGAGGATACAAGTATAGGCGTTGTGCTCCTTTCTGCCGAAGGCCCGTCCACCAAAGATGGGGTGTATTCCTTTTGCAGTGGAGGGGACCAAAAGGCCAGAGGGCATAAGGGCTATGTTGGGGAAGACGGTATGCACCGTTTAAATATTTTGGAAGTTCAGAGACTCATAAGGTTTATGCCCAAGGTGGTCATTGCCGTGGTTCCGGGATGGGCAGTTGGAGGAGGACACAGCTTGCACGTGGTCTGCGATCTTACCCTTGCCAGTAAGGAACATGCCATCTTTAAACAGACGGATGCCGATGTAACCAGTTTTGACGGCGGCTACGGATCGGCCTATCTGGCAAAGATGGTGGGACAAAAAAAGGCCAGGGAGATATTTTTTCTGGGCAGGAACTATTCGGCCCAGGAGGCGTTTGAAATGGGAATGGTAAATGCGGTTATTCCCCATGGGGAATTGGAAGATACGGCCTATGATTGGGCCCAGGAAATACTTGAAAAATCGCCAACTTCCATTAAGATGCTGAAATTTGCCATGAACCTCACCGATGACGGGATGGTAGGTCAACAGGTATTTGCAGGGGAAGCCACAAGACTGGCCTATATGACGGAGGAAGCAAAAGAGGGGAGGAATGCCTTTTTGGAAAAACGCAAACCTAATTTTGGCAAGAACAATTGGATTCCCTAACCATTCAGCCCCAATGGTTTCCAAAAACCTTGGAAACTAAAAAGAGCCCTGTCTTTTGGATCAAGGCCCCTTCACGAGAACACTATATGAAAATGAAAAATCTTTTATTTCTTTATTACATAGCCAAAGTAGTATAGAAAACCATGATGCCGAAACTATTGTTGTAAAGAGATCAAAAGTTGTGGTTTGGCAAGGGGAACTTGTTATCTGGACCACTAATAAGTTGGCGGTAGCGGTAAGCAATTGGCAAAAAAAACGGAGTAGTTAATATTATAATATGGCATTCAAAAAAATACAGGAACAGCTAAAAGAGGCTTTGGAGCAACGGGGAATCAAGGAACCGCTCCCGTTTCAAAAGGCAATCCTTCCAAAAATAAAAGGTGGGGCCAGTGTTTTTGGTATAGCCCCGGACGGTGCCGGTAAAACTACCTCCATCATAATCAGCACGCTTCAAAAATTAAACTGTGCCGCCTTTGAAGAAGCTCCAAGGGCGCTGATCTTCGTTAAGGACAAAGAAGCGGCATTGGCACTGCAAAGTGAATTTGAACGCTTTACAGGAAGAATGGATCTGCGTATTTATCCGGTTTATGAAGAACACAATATTGAAGTACAGCGAAATGAAATTTTTGAGGGAGTGGATATTGTTATCGCCACCCCAAAAAGATTGAGCAAGATATTTTACCTCAACGGCATCAATCTGGGAAAACTAAAGTTGTTTATTGTGGACGATGCGGAGTTCTTGTCCAAACCAGGCCCTTTCTCAGAGGTCATCCGAATCCCCGAAAGTTTGGACAGGTGCCAATATGCCATTTTTTCTACTAAGTTCGATGGCCGAATGGAGCGGATGCAGGAATTGTTTATGGCCAATGCACAGATGATCGAGGTAGGGGCGTGATATCAATGTACCAATTCTTTAATCTACCAATGCTTTAATGAAGCAATTCTTTAATGTACCAATTGATCATGCCCAACTACGTACCGTCTATGGATAGAAACCAAAAGTAATGTTCTTATGTAAAACAATTCGGTCTTATCCGAGCCAACCAAAAGGGCCAAAACTAAAAAGAGCCTTATCTTTTGGGACAAGGCTCTTTTACGAGAACACTATATGAAAATGAAAAAATTATTAATTTATTTTTTATTACACTACTAAAGTATAATGGTTGTGTGGTTGAAAGAAATTAATGTTGCGAAATAGGCCAATTCTGTGGTGAAAAGGGCTTTTTATGGTATTTTGATTATTATCATGTCCCAAATTCAGGATTCTCTCCCCTTTGTTATTCAATAAACCAAAACAAAGCATTAATTTTAAATAGATAATGATTCCCGAACAGCGCTTAGGGAAATTATGGCCTTCTTTTCTTGGGAAAAGAGAAATCCCTTTCAGGCCTACAACCTAAATTGCAACATTTTAATCGATCAACGGAATAAATGGGTCGGACACATTTAAAAGATAGTCTCGGACAGAAGGTCGGCCAAGCTTCAAAATACTTGGTTTTGTCTGCCATCATATTATCCTTGGCCGGCTGTAAGGAAAGGGTCGTGGATGATGGTTATGTCTGGAAAAAACTCAAGGTAACGGCCACGGCCTACAATTCGTTTCCTTCACAAACCTCCAATATCCATCCTGGAATAACGGCCTGGGGCGATTCGCTATATCCGGGAATGAAGATTATTGCCGTATCCAAAGATCTGATTCCCTTGGGACTGGATTACAATACCCAGGTAAAAATAAAAGGGGATACCAGTATTTATCTGGTGAAGGACAAAATGCACTCCAAATGGAAGAACAGGATCGATATCTATATGGGGGAGGATAAGGAGAAAGCTTTGCAATGGGGACGAAAAAAAATGACCATCCTCTATAGGGTAAAAAAGGATTCCACAGGAATAAAATGATATTGTAACAGTACATGACAAAAGCCGATTAGAGCATAAAAATACGTCATCGGTAACAAAGTGAAGCAATCTGCCCAATGGGCGACAGATCGCTTCGAACCTCGCGATGACGAAAAACTATTTTTTGTCATGGACTAAATGATATTGTACCTTTATTCACTTGAGTTACAAGCTAAAAATACAATGAAAAAATTAGTTGTTCTGTGTTCCCTTTCCATTACCGTTTCCTGTTCCATTCACCGTGAAATAATGGACAAACCCATTATTTTTAACAAAGAACGAAAAGAACTCACTTTGGAATATATGTCGGACCGTTACGGCCTTATCCAGGACGAGCCGAATATCGTACCCAAAATGATAGTTTTGCACTGGACGGTAATCCCTACCCTGGAAAAATCGTACCAAGCCTTTGAGCAGCCTACCCTGCCCGATTGGAGGCCCGAGATAAGCTCGGCCAGTGGTTTAAACGTATCTTCCCAATTTCTTGTAGACCAGGATGGTACCATTTATAGATTAATGCCGGAAACTACTATGGCCAGGCACGTAATAGGTCTAAATCATTGTGCCATCGGGATTGAAAATGTGGGAGGAACAGGGAATACCAAACTTACACGGGCACAATTGAGATCCAACAAATGGCTGGTAAAATATTTAAAATCCAAATATGACATAGACTATTTGATAGGCCATTATGAATACACCCTATTTGAAGATCACGAACTGTGGCTGGAAAAAGATGAGGGGTATAGGACCGTAAAGACCGATCCCGGTAAAAAGTTTTTAAAAAGAGTAAAAAGAGCTACCAAAAAACTTAATTTTAAGCCTACACCAATTGCAGAGTAACGATATGACATCACATAAATTCGCCCTTATCCTTTGTTTGCTAATAGCTTTTTCCGGTATTGGACAGGAAAGGGATTTTACTTCCGACCTGTACTCCACTTACGAAAAATACAGGGAACCGTCTTTGGATAAAAGAAGGATAAAACATAAAGACATACAACCGCTGATCCACAAATTATCTACCCACCCCCAATTTGAGGTAAGGGTGGTCGGTAAGTCCATAGAAGGGCGCAACCTTTCCCTGATAAGTATTGGAACCGGTGCTACCGATATTTTTCTTTGGTCTCAAATGCACGGGGACGAACCTACTGCCACCCAGGCTATATTTGATATTTTCAATTTTTTGACCCGTGGCGATTTCAAAAGTGAAAAGGAAAACATTTTAAAAAATGTAAAGCTACATTTTTTGCCCATGCTCAATCCTGATGGGGCGGAGGTATACCAAAGGAGAAATACTTTGGGAATAGATATCAATAGGGATGCACTGTCCCTGCAATCGCCAGAGGGTAGGACCCTAAAAAGGGTAAGGGATAGTTTGGAGGCCGATTTTGGTTTTAACCTTCACGACCAGAGTACTTATTACAACGCGGAAAGAACGGATAGGCCCGCTACCATTTCCTATCTGGCACCGGCCTTTAATTATGAAAAGGACATCAATGGGGTGCGCGCCAATGCCATGAAGATTATTGTTTATATGAACCAGGTCATTCAGAAATATGCTCCGGGACAGGTAGGCCGCTATAACGACGATTTTGAGCCCAGGGCCTTTGGGGACAATATTCAAAAATGGGGCACAAGTGCCATTTTAATAGAATCCGGCGGTTATAAAAACGATCCAGAAAAACAGGAAATCAGAAAATTGAACTATGTTTCCATCCTATCCGCTATCTATAGCATCGCCAATGGCAACTATAAAAACATTCCCATTTCGGAATACGATAAAATACCAGAAAATGATCGAAAACTGTTCGATCTAAAACTCAATAACCTCACCTATAATTTATTGGGCAAAAATTATACCTTGGATGTGGGCATCCACCAATTGGAAATTGATGACGCATCGCATAACACCTATTATAACAGCAGCAGGGTGGTAGATCAGGGTGATCTGTCCACCTATTATGGATATGAAACTTTGGAGGGAAAAGGCTACACTATGACGGGGGGCAAGGTATACCCGAAAACCCTGCCTTCCGTAAAGGAAGTGTCCGAGTTAAAAGCCTTGGATCTTCTAAAATCGGGCTTCACCTACGTACGGGTAGAGAACATTCCCAAGAACGTAAACTATGTATCCTTCCCTTTGAACATTATAGGAAAGGACTATAAAGTTCCGGAATTTAAAATGAGGGTAGGCGTTGTTCCAAACTTTATATTGGAACAACAGGGCAAGCCCTGTTATGCGGTCATTAACGGGTTTCTCATCGACCTCAAGTCAGGGGAAGGGAATTTTAAGAATGCATTGATCTTGCGCTAGTGTTATGTTAATGCTATTATGT
>CBFGWQ010000053.1:0-19388 GCA_965652575.1 uncultured Arenibacter sp.
ATCGGGGATGCAGGGGATTTGGCATTTGGGGAGAAACTATAGCTACTTTGGATCCCCATAATTTTATTGGGTTTTCCTGTTTTTCTATCACGTTTTGTTCCTTACGCAATTTCATACCAAAGAACGGACGACATGCCGGCAAGGACGGAAATCCCTAGTTGGTGCATATCTAATGTTTTGAATTGAAAAATGGTTACCGTATTTGAATCTCCCCGGTAGTGATCAAATAGAAAAGGACAATCATAGTATAGGACACATTAATTATTGTTATCACTATCTAAAAGGCACAATATTTATTCCTAATAGGCCCATGGGTAGGTTTCGGGTAACTGCGATTTATCCACATATACATCCATGGCATGTACCCCTTCGGAGGTGTCGATATAAATAAAGGCATCGTAGCGTTCAGGAAGTATCGAGGGTACATAGTTGCCTATTTTCTCGTAATGTGGATGATAGACCACCCCAATAGCCCTGTGCCCAATAGGAGTTTGGAACAGCCCGTTTCCCTTTAACCCATCCAAAAACAACAATTGATCACCTTTTCCTGTCTGGTGCAACAGATACTCCCATGAATCTTCCATGGCTTTGGGCAGGTGCATATTACGCATAGGGGCACCCCATTCCGAACCGGCCACCACGGTACCCTGGTACGATCCAAAACCTACTATTTTTGGGTTAAGGTGGGACAATTGTTCCCTTGTCAATTGACCAACGTTAATAGTATTGTTCAGTGCCATATCAGTAGCGCGGGCATCACCAACATGCGTATTGTGTTCCCAAACAATGGCTTTTGCATTTGACCCATAAAAGTTCAACAATCTTTTTAGGGTATCCATCATGTGATGGTCCCGCAGGTTCCATGAACTTTGGTTTGCCAAGACCATGGAACGGTAATATTTTTCGGCGTTATTGGCGATATGTGCGTTTTGTTCCATATTTAAAGAGGCTTCTATATCGGTGTTGAAAGACGGTGCGCGTTGTTGGATGGTGTGCAATAATGTCACTACTTCATTTTCGCAGGTTTTGGGCAAAAAACGCTGTAATGAACGGGCGTAGGCCATACCCTTTTCGTCTCCAAAGGGTTCAAAGCAGCCCAAGGCCCTTTTTGCGGTGGGCAACAAGGTGCTGTCGTGCGTTTGCAGATAATCCACAATTGCTTCCATGGATTCCCATAGGCTATAGACATCCAGACCGTATATACCAATTCTTTTGTTGGCCGACAAGCTACTATTATGTTTATAAAGCCAATTAATAAGGGCCTCTATTTCCCAATTGGCCCACATCCATGTAGGCCAGCGATTGAATTCTTTAAGCACCTCCACTGAACCTTCATGGCTATTTTTATAATGTTTTATATAGCGGTTTACGTGATAAAAATCGGGCCAATCGCCTTCAACGGCAATGAAATTAAAACCGTGTTCCTCAATGAGCCTTTTGGTTATGGCGGTTCGCCATGTGTAGTATTCGTGGGTACCGTGAGATGCCTCTCCTAAAAGCACGAGCTTGGATTTGGAAAACCTTTCCATCAAAGGATCAAGATCCAATGCAGTATCCAAAGGGGTTGATAATTTTTTAAGGGTTTTTATTCTATTATCCGTTATGTTCATATTTCAAATCGTTCTAAAAAAACAATAGATCTTTTTTCCGATATTCTGTTAGGAGGCATAATTTTTGCCAATCGCCCCCAGGAATATAATTGCCCTAGGACCGGTTTCTGTAAATGTTCATGAAAAAGGTTTGGATTATAAAAGTAGTCTTGAGGGTAGGGTCTGGAAATGACCTAGGTCATTTAACAACCGGTTTTGGGATGCTAACTTTGAAATATCCAAAATTCCCTAATATGAAATGAGCATGACCAAAATTTGGTCGCCAGCCCAAAAGATTCATTCTGGCGGGCAAACCTAAATGAAGATATGCGAATTACACCCGCCTGTCCGCCCATATCCGGTACGGACGGTAACGATGTAGTCGGGCAGGTATGACCACTAAAAAATAATAAATATCTACATATGAAAACAATCCTATATGCCACCGATTATTCCAAGAATTCCGTAGCCGCCTTAAAGTACGCCCAAAAGTTGAGCACGGGCATGAAGGCACGTTTGGTAATTACGCATGTGTTGGGATATCCCATCATGATTGAAAGTGCAGTTTTGGACGACCTGCCCGAAATCAGAAAAATTAATTTGAAAGCTGACCGAACTAAATTGGAAGCATTTTGCAAGGAACATTTGGGAAATCAATGGAAGGCCCTGAATATAGAAATCGTCCCTATTGAAGATATGTTTGTTGCCGATGGTATCATTGGGGTTGCAAATGACCGTGAGGCCGAACTGATCATTGTAGGGAACAAGGGCGAGAGTGCATTGCAGAGAGCTTTATTGGGCAACGTTACAAAAAAGCTAATAAAAAAAGCACTCTGTCCGGTTTTATGTATTCCTTCGGATTCCGGTTACAGTTCCCCCAAAACCATAGTTTATGCAACGGATTTTGAGGAGGAAGATGTCAATGCCATTCAAAAATTGACCAATTTGGCCGAGCATTTTAAGGCCAGGATAAAAATAGTGCACATCTCGACCAAAAAGGAATATTCGGGAGAGACCCAAATGGAGTGGTTTAAAACTAGACTACATGAAAAAGTTACTTATAAATACATAGATTTCAAGCTATTGTTTTCGGAGAATATTTTTGAATCCCTCAGGATTTATCTCAACGATGTAGGAGCAGATTTAGTGGTAATGCTGGAAAGAAAAAATAGTGGTTTTCTCAAAAAAATGTTTCAAACGGACAAGGTTAAGAAAATGGAATCCTATGGCAAGGTACCTCTATTGAGTTTTAATAAGGCCAATTTGAACGTACTACATTTTTCATTGTACTGAACCGGGAAAATACCGGTAAATTCGATGGATACAATATTTTTTGCCACCGATTATTCCCAGAATTCCTTGACCATTTGGATACAGGGAATTGCGGTGGGGATGCTTATTGTACAATCGGTGGAAGAACCAATAATGGTACTTTGGGCCGTAACGACATATTTTTGATGATAGGTTCGCGTAATAGCCTTTTAAAAAAATCCTGTTTGGTGTTTATAAGTGCAATCATCCCTATTTTTGGGCTATCTTTTACTAGCTGATATAAGGATGAGGAAATGGAGATGGTCGTTTTTATTTCCCTGAATTCCGATTTTATTTCCTTTAATATGTTTTGTAGCAATTCTTTGTTCTCTTTCTGCACTTCGCTGAGTTCATTTTCGGTTCGAATGTGTATTACCGGCACGGTTGAATTCCAAAGTTTTGCAATGGCGATCAGTGGAGCCAGTTCAAGTGCTATGAACTTATGCCTATAATCGTTTGCAAAGACAATTTCTTCGGGAAAGTCCCGGTCGTAACTCTTTGGAACGGCGATAATAGGACAGCATTCAAGATGTTTTATTACTTCTACCGTATTACTGCCCAAAAGTACTGCATGTAGGTTGGAATAGCCTTGGGTACCCATAATAATATAGTCAATGGAATTGTCGATTGCCGTTATGTTGAGCAAGTTCAATACGGAATCGGTTTCCAAGACCATTTTAAAAAAGTGTTTTGGGTTATTGTTTTTTTTCTCGGTCCGTTTTAGCAATAAGTTGAGATTTTCCTTATATCGAATTTTACTTGCTGTGTCCGAAGGGGCATCATGATACGCATGGAGCAAGTAGAAAGTACATATTTCCTTTTGGAAAAGGAAAAGGGCATAATCGATTGCATTTTGGGCATTATTTGAGAAATCGGTGGGCAAAATTATTTTTAACATAATCAAATTTTTTAAATATTAAAATTGTTCATAGGCTTTTGTGGGCATTATGATATTATTCAGGCTAAAGAAGCATAAGGTGGTGCAAAGAAACATTTACCCTACGTACCCAATAGTCAGATTTGCGTCCAGGAGCAAGAAATTAGGAGAAGCCTCCGCATAACGAAAGGCATGAAGGAATTATTTGATCCTATCGATCAACCATTCCTTTTCCAATTGCCTTATGATCCGTTGCACGTAATCGTTGACTGTGGTCGATATGGTTGCAGGATCTACAATACTGAACGAACCCACCCAGACCAATGATTTATCCTCGTCCTCTTTGATATTGTATATGGAGGTTTCAATATGGTAAACACGATATTCATTATAATATCCTGGGTCATAGTACATACTTTGGTACCGGTAGTAGTAGCGCCCAAACCGGTACCATGTAAAGCCCATCGGATAGTATTGGCCGGGGAGATATTCCCTTCTATCATCAACTCCAATAATCGCAGTAATTACTACAGTATCGAAACCGTCGGTAATAAGTTTATCTTTCATTGCATCGATTTCCTCTTCACTTTTTTGTGAACCGGTAAATGAAACATCCAAAACTACAGCACTCTCATGTGCATTGATACCTCGTTTTATAAATTCCTTTTTCAATTGCTCTTCGAATATTTTACGGACGGTAAGCTTGTCCGTCATCCCGACAACCAATAATTTTTCAGGATTTAATCTATTGACTTCCTGACTTTTCCAACTGTCTATATATTGTGTGGAAGAACATGCAATCAGTGCTGTAAACGCAAGAATGGATACTATCTTTTTCATCTCGTTTTTTTAAAGATTAAAATCCAAAAGTATAGGTCCCCGTTTGGGATCACAATGACCGGGATCATGTTTCGATCAATATTCTAAATGCTATTTAAACGTTATTATCTGTTTTTTTTCGGCAAGAATGCCATCCACGAGCGAGTTTACGCTTTGGCCGTTCTTTAAGTCGGTTTCATATGGTGCGGCCCCTAAATTGAGCCGCAGTATATTTTAATGGTTGACACATGGTGCATGTTGGGAGACCAAAATAAAGGTCCGTGACCATAATCAAATGATAGTATTTTTTGTTTTATTGCCATCTTCAAATATTTGGATAGCTTCTTCGTCTGAAACTTGATCGAAAACTTGATAAAACTGGCCCACTGCTTGAAAGTTAGGGGGTACTTGTAAGCAGATTATTTCATCGACATTTAATTCACTTTCCATTTTTTTTATGGCCGAGCTTGGTGCAACGGGAATTGCAATTATAATTTTTTTTGGTTTCTGTTTTGATACCAGTCTTACAGTGGCCATTAGGGTATTGCCCGTGGCTATGCCGTCATCTATGATTATCACCGTTTTGTCCCTTAGGGTTAGAGGCGTTCGGTGCCTGTAATATTGGTTGTGGCGCTGTTGTAGTTTCTTTCGGATGTGTTTGACTTCTTCTTCGATATATCCTTCGGTAATCCCAAGGACATCGGTAAGCACAATATCTTGCATACTTACGGCCCCAATGGCATATTCTTTATGGTAGGGGTGTCCTATTTTTTTCGTCAAGGCCACATCCAATGGCGCTCCCAATGCTTTGGCCACGATGGCCCCGATTGGAAGCCCACCCCTTGGGACGGCCAAAACGACCACCTTTTCATTTTTGAACTTCTGTAATTTTTCTGTAAGTTGCATTCCCGCATCGATTCTATCTTTAAACATTATTTTCTATTTTTTTGGTTAATAAATGGGTTTCGAACCAGTTGGCCGACAATTGGGCCACCTTTTCCAGTTTTCCGGCCTCTTCAAAAAGATGGGTAGCGTTCGGAACGATTTCCAGCTTGCGCTCACATTTTAATTTATCGTAGGCTTTTTGGTTTAGTTGGATGACCACATCATCCCAACCACCAACAATAAGAAGGGTAGGTGCGGTTACCTTGTGCAGTTCGGAAATGGCCAAATCTGGCCTTCCTCCCCTTGATACGACCGCTTTGATATCATCCCCGAAAAATGCTGCTGCCCTTAGCGCGGAAGCAGCTCCGGTACTGGCTCCAAAATACCCCAGAGTTAGGTCTTTGGTATTTTCATGGTGTTGTATATACAGGGTAACGTCTATTAGACGTATTTTTAAAAGGTCTATTCGGAATCTGTTTTCATAAATGTGGTCTTCTTCAGCCGTTAAGAGATCGAAGAGCAAAGTAGCGAGGCCCTTTTGTTGAAGTACCTCCGCAACGTATCGGTTTCTTGGACTTAGGCGACTACTTCCGCTACCATGTGAAAAAATGACCAAACCAATGGCATTTTCCGGAATTGAAAGATCTCCCTTAAGAACGGTTCCATCCAATTGTATGTTTATTGGTAGTGAATGTTGCTTTTTCATCTTTCATTTTTACATAATTGATTTTTTATAGAAACCCAACAAGGGAAAATGACCCTTGTACTATATTCGTTTGATCAAGTCTTGGTGCCTGTGATCTAATCTGAAATCCCTGTAAAAATAGAAATGTGAAAGCGTAGGTAAAATGATGCAGGTCATTCGGGACCCTTTTTATAGGCTTTGGGCATTGGGAATGCCTGGTCGTTGTATTACTTTTGCGTTGGCAACTATTCCATGCCCTTATAAAGTCACTTTTTCCATTTTTTCCACTACTTTCATTCCACCGATTTCCGTAAACTGTTCCTTGATTTTTCTTCGGTGGTACAATAGGATCCAATCACTTAGGGTTGGAAAGTAACGTATCATAAAATTGGCTAGAAGACCGAGATTTGTCAATGTAATTTTATCTGTTCTTTTTTCCACCATGTGTAGAACACTTTTGGCAACAGATTGGGGATTCGCCAATCGAATATTGTCCCTTTTTGGAAGATATATTCGAGTGCCATCCTCATCCAGAATTATTTTTTTGGGATCGTTTTCGGTAAACCCCACATATACCAAGCCCACATGGATGTCGTAGTCGTACAACTCTATCCGAAGGGCTTCCGCCAATGCCGCCTGTGCCATTTTTGATGCGGTATAGGCCGAATTATAGGGCATACCGCGCAAACCGCCCACACTATTGATGAAAACAATATGTCCTTTGGATTTTTTAAGATGGGGAACGGCATATTTTGAGAGATAGGCCGCCCCGGAATAATTGGTCTCTATCAGGGTCTTAATGTTTGAAACAGCCATTTTTTCAACCGTTCCACGACTGCTTTGCCCCGCATTGTTAATTAGGATATTGATCTTATTATATGCCTTTATGGTTTCATCGATCAGATATTTGCATTGATCTGGGTGGCCAATATCTGCAATTACAGCTTTGACATGGTGGCCTTTGCCCAACAATTCGTTTTCGGTAGCAAAAAGTTGCGCCCTGTGCCGTCCGTTAAGGACTACCTTTGCCCCATTTTGTGCCAAAGCGGTCGCAATGGCCTTTCCGATCCCCATGCTCGATCCGGATACTACCGCTACTTTGTCCTTAAATGTCATATTGTTTTTTTACCATTTCACTAAGATCTTCCCCATTGATTTCCGTGATTCCAAAAATTGGTGTGCCACGGCCAATTGGTCAATGGAATATGCCCCGCCCACATGGGGGAGCAATATTCCCTCTTGATGCATTTGGATCACCTCTTGCATGACCTTAGCGACCTTTTCCGGTTTTTCCTTGGCTATTTTGAGCATGTTCAACCCGATTATACCTTTTGAACTGCTTAAAAACTGTACGGGATGATAGAATCCGAATTGCCATAAATCCTTCAGTTTTCCAAATATATTTTTCTCGTTGTTGAGTGAAGAAACCCCATAGCTGGCCAATCTCCCTCCCGCACCCAGCAATCGATATCCCTTTTTGAGCGATTTGCCGCCAATGGGATTAAAGACTACATCGATACCTTTATCGCCAACTAGTTTTTCAATGGTTTTGGCAAAATCCATTTCCCTATGATTTATGGGATGGTGTACCCCATTCTTCCTTAGATATTCTACTTTTTCGGAAGAACTACAAGTGCCGAATACAATACATTTTTTGTGCAAGGCCAGTTGTACCAAGGCGGTGCCTACGCCTCCTGCCGCCGCATGGATCAGTACCTTTTCGTTTTCTTGTATGTTGGCCGTTCGATCGGACAAGAAATAAGCGGTACAATATTGCGTTGCTAAGGCAACGGCAGTACCGGCATCAATACTTTCCGATATTTTATGGGCTGTTCCATGTTCGGCAATGGCATATATTGCATAACCGCCAAAATGGGTCAGGGCGGTAACGCGGTCTCCCGGAACTAAATTCTGGACATCTGCCCCACATTCTTCGATATGCCCTACCACATCATAACCTAAGAGGGCAGGTAAGGGCGGTGCCCCGCGATACTTGCCGTAACGGGCAGCGACATCCGCAAAATTGAGTCCGAACGCCTCTACTTTTATCAGTACTTGGTTACGGCCCGGTTTGGGTCTAGGTACTTCCCTTATTTCAAAAGCATTTTCGGCAGGGCCGTATTTTACGAGGTAGGCTGCTTTCATTGTCGGTTTCCTTTAGGTTAGTGCAAGGTAGGCCCCATAATGTTAACAGATAATGACCCAGATCAGTTGCCCCTACTTATTTGGAAATAGTGTCCAGCGCATTTGGGTACCCCTATCCCGAATGCGGCCGGATCCAGTTGGGATCGGACCCTTCTTTTTTATTACCGGAACCAAACTGACAATGGTCATTTTAAAAATTCGTTTTTGGAATTAATTTTCTTATATATTAAAATGAAATAAAATGCTCAGCGAACATAACACACAGGAAGAAGTGCTTTCGGCCTTCCACCGTGATGCCGAATGGTGGAAATTGATGATTGGATATATGGAAAAAGAAATACAGTTCATTACCCGATTATTGAACTCAAATACTTTTAAGGGAGCCACTCTTAATCTTTTTGAACATTTGCAGCAGTTTAAGGGAGAAATGGAAACCAAAACAAAGGAAACACATGCCTTCAAAAAAGCAATAGAACAATATGGGGATAAGTTAAAAGGAATTTTGGAGTGTGAAGAAATTCATTGTGACACTTATTATCTGGATAGGCATAAAGAGCTAAAAGTTAGGTTCGAGGAGCATTATAAGGATTTCAATGCTTGCAAAACTAATGTATTCGAATACTTGGGAAGCCTTATGTAGGCTTTGTTATCGATTAAATCAGAGTTTTTTATTATTTTCCGGCACGTTTAATCCCTTTCACGATTTCATACCAAATTACGGATAACATCCCGACAAGGACGGCGATCCCCAGTTGATGTCCATCCAAAGTTTCGAATTGAAAAAACCGGGTAAGGGGCGGTACAAAGAGCAATAGGATAACCAATACCAAGGTGATGCCAATGATCAATGGTACCAAATTGTTCCTGTATTTAATGGTTGTCCATAGGGAATAATGGAAAGAGCGGTTGACCAAGGTCAGAAAAATATTGGCGGATATCAAAACCATGAATACCATAGTCCTGGTGATGCTCTCGTTATAATATTGAAAAACAGCGTATTGATATACCGATAAAGCCCCTAAGGTGATCACCAACCCCTGAACGATACTGGTTATCAATTCCTTGAATTTAAAAAATGTGGTGGTGAAGGGCCTGGGCTTTTTAATCATCGCATTTTTCTCCAGGGGCTCGTTTTCATAAATGATGGAGCAGGTGGGCCCCATAATCAATTCCAGTAAAATAACATGGGAAGGGGAAAAAATGGAAGGATAGGCCCAACCTAGGGCCAAGGGAATAAATACCGTTAATATGATAGGGATATGAATGGATATAATATACTGGATGGCCTTTTTTAAATTATTATAAATTTTTCTGCCCATGGCAATGGCATCGACCATTTTGGACAGGTCGTCGTCTACCAGGATCAGGGAGGCGGCCTGCTTGGCAATTTCCGTACCTTTTTTGCCCATGGCTATACCAATATGGGAAGCTTTCAGTGCAGGACCGTCATTTACCCCGTCGCCCGTCATGGCCACCACTTCGTTATTCGCCTTAATGGCATTGACTATCCTTAATTTGGCCTCGGGATACATACGCGTAAAGACTTGCGTATCCATAACTTTTTGTTGCAATTCCATATCGCTCAGTTGCATGAGTTGGTCCCCGGTCATGTTTTTTTCATATCCGGGAAAATCAATCTGTTTACAAATGGCCATGGAAGTTGTGGGGTTGTCCCCCGTAACCAATTTTACTTTGATTCCCGCCCGATCAAAATCTTTTAGTACCTTGGGGATGTTTTTCTTCGGGGGATCATAAAAGGCTACCATACCGATGAACGAAAACTGAAATTCCTGTTGTTTTTGGGGATAATCATATCCTTTAAATTGGGCTTGTCCCACCCCTAGCATGCGGTATCCTTCCTGCCCTAATTGGGTTAGTATCCCCTTTATTTTATTTTTTTGGGCATCCGTTAATTTGGAAACCGCCATAAGGGCCTCCGGAGCCCCTTTGGAGGCGATGATACGCTCGCCCTCACTGTTTTCGAACAAGTGGGTCATCATTGGAGGTTTCCCGCTCAGTGGATATTCGTGCACCATTTTAAATTGGGGCCTTCGGTCTTTTGTAACCACCTTGCCATAGGCCTTGTGAAGTGCCTTTTCCATAGGATCAAAAGGTATGGGTTCACTGGCCCACATGGCTATTGTCAGCAGTTGTTCCAAGGAGGCATTGAACGGGCCGTCGGCCATAACTATCTCTCCCGTTTCAAAGCTATAAAGTTTGGCCAGTTCCATTCTGTTCTGGGTAAGGGTACCGGTTTTATCGGCACATATTACCGTAGCGCTTCCCAGGGATTCCACAGTTTTCATATGTTTTACCACGATACCCATCTTCATCAATCTATAGGCTCCCAAGGCCATAAAGGTGGTGAAGGCCACGGGGATCTCTTCGGGCAGGACACTCATGGCCAAGGTCAGGGCCTTGAGCAGACTGTCCAAGACTTCCTTGGACCGATAATAATTGATACCCCAGACCAATAGAAAAATAACGCCGCCCCAAAGGGACATATTTTTGACGAAACTGGAAATCTGTCTTTCCAGAGGTGTCTTTTCGTCCTGTATGCCTTCAAGGCTTTTTCCGATTTTCCCCAATCGGGTTTCGTTGCCGATCCCGGTAATGGTTGCAATGGCCAATCCGCTTGCTACCGTAGTGCCACTATATATTTTATTGTCCAATTTGCCGGCATCCTTAAAAACGGAAAACGACTCTCCCGTGAGTATGGATTCGTTCACCGAAAAATCGTTTGAATGTACAATGGTACCATCTGCGGGTATAGTATTGCCCTCTTCTATCATAAGGCTATCGCCCACTACCAATTCCTCACTGGGAATTTCTATGATCGTACCGTTTCGGATGACCTGACTATTGGGTTGGGTAAGGTCCTTTAATTTCTCCAGGGCCATCCTACTTTTGGAATCCTGGTAAAGGGAGATGGAGGCTACCAGGATAATCGCGGAGGCCATAAATAGGCCATCCCCGTTATTTCCTGTAATAAAGTAAATGGAGGAGGCTACGATCAATAAGATAACCATGGGTTCCTGGGCAATACTTTTTAAAGCTTCCAAAAAACCATTGTTCCTTTTGTAGCCAAAGCTATTTTCGCCATGCTTTTTTCTGGATTGTTCCACAGCTTCATCGGAAAGCCCGTGAATGCCAAAATCGGTTGGATTGATCATAGGGATCTGAAATAAAAATGTATTGTGCCCTGTCTTAAAATCGAACCGCATTTGTTATCCCGATAACGGACAGGGAAAAAATCATGTTGATATGGTTATTGGATATCGTAAAATTAAATGTAAAGAAATTTTGTGGGACTGACCTAAATCATTTTGTACAAATACAGTTGGATGTACTTTAGGAGCATAATGAATATATAACCCTTAAAAATGAAATATTATGACACTAGTAAAATTTAAAAGAAGGCCATTTGGCAGTTTGATGTCCCAGGATTTTTTTGATATGGATGATTTTTTTGATAATCGTGGATGGGTCAGGGATATGTTGCCCGATCGTTTCTGGAACGGAAAGAGAATGGAACCTGCATTGAACATTAAGGAAACCGATGACCATTTTGAGATAGAGCTGGCCGCTCCCGGATTTCAAAAGAAGGATTTTGAGGTTACCATTGATGATGGATGTTTAAATATTGCAGCGGAAAAGTCCGAATCCAAAGAAGATAAGGAGGACAATTATACCCGCAGGGAATTCAGTTATAATTCCTTTGAACGTTCCTTGCAGTTACCGGACACTGTTAAGCAGGAAGCCATTAAGGCAGCATACAAGGATGGTATTTTGAGCTTTAATTTATCAAAAAAAGAAGAGGCAAAAAAAATGCCCCCTAAGAAAATACTTATCGGATAGCTATTGGTTGGTTATTTGTTAGCAATGCCTTCCCGTCCAAAACCCAATATATGTCCATGTGGGGGGTGGACCGGAGGGTTTTTGTAATTTAAATCCTCACCAAATTGTAATAGGTCTTGGTACGATTGCGAAATTTATTAAGTCAATGCTTCGTATACATATACATCCAGTATTCTATAATGTAAGGTTATAGGCCTTATTGTATTTTATAGAAGATAATTCCTATGGTTTCTCCATAGTGGCAGTATCCATTGAAAAACCATTCATGGCTTCCAATTCTGCTGCCCGAAGTAATTCAGTGGCAAGAGGGCCGATTTTTAAGATATCCCGGGCAGCTGCATACCCCAAATTGAAAATATTGTCCAAATTTTTTAAGCTGAACATACTATATCGATCCATATCCTGGGGCCTTATCAGTAAATCGCAATCGTTGAATCTAAGGTTGGCCTTATTGGCCATCATTACATGATAGGTCCTTTCCAAAACTTTGGTCACGTGATTCAACTCCTCTATTTTAACACTGTTGAAAGGGTTTACATATACACCAATGATCTTGTCACAGATTTGTTTAATAAGGTCTACCGGAAAATTGTTCAGGGTACCGCCATCTACATAATAGCCGTTCTTGATCTGTACGGGTGCAAATAATCCTGGAACGGCAGAAGATGCCAATATTGGTTTAATGAGTTCACCACTATCAAATACCTTCAACGTTCCGTCCAGTAGGTTGGTTGCCGTTATATAAAGAGGCATTTCCAAAGCTTCAAAGGAATCATGGCGCAAGTAGGATTTAAATTGATCATAAAACTTTTCCGTATCCAAAAAACCTGGTTTTCCCTTGGCATAATTGTTTATACTGAAAATCTGCGTTGCTTTAAAAAAATCCAACATTTCCTCCCAGGTACGGCCAGCGGCATAAAGGGCTCCCACTATGGCCCCCGCACTGGTACCTGCAATATGGGAAGGTGAAATGCCATATTCTTGCATAGCCTTAATGGCCCCAATATGTGCCACACCGCGAATACCGCCACCGGATAGGACCAAGCCTATTGTCATAGATATTTCATTTACAATTGGATCCAAAATTATAATGTAGAAGGAAATGCATATATGACCTTTATCAGGTGTAAGGAAATTTATCAATATGTTGTATTATGACGGATGTCATTTCTTACGGTTTTGGATACCAATATATTTATGCAATTTAGTAGGGAAAGATAAATTAGTTGGTTTACCGGTGCCCATAACGCTCCATGGGTCATTCCTTCTCTGTTTTGGGAATACATTTTTGTTAAATCCATAAATCGGCGATGAGCGATAAAATTACAAATAGCGATCTTTTTCAAGTCATTTTTGATACTTCGTTAGCTGGGTTGTTTGTGGTAGATAGGCTAGGTTCTATTCTTATAGCAAACCGGACAGCGGAAAATCTATTCGGGTATGGTGCCGGAGAATTTGCCAACATGCATATCCATATGATCATTCCCGATTGGAAGAAAAAAGTAAAGGCTGTCCAATCCACGGAAAATTTAACGGAACCACTTCAATTTTTTGGCTTTAATAAAAACGGAACTACTTTTCCATTGGATATGAGGTGTGTACCAACGGTTATTAAAGGTCAAAGCTTATATGCTATTTATTGTAAACCAATGGATACCTCTGTTTTTGAAAGCGATAGAAAGTTTAGGACCTTGGTGTCCAATGTAGCGGGAATAGTGTATCGCTGTAATGCGGACAGTCCCTACTTTATGGAGTTCATCAGCGAGGCTAGCAAGACGATGACCGGTTATTTTCCCCAGCAATTTTATGACGACCCTTCACTTTGTTGGGAAAATATAATTTATCGGGAAGATCTGCCAATGTTCATGGAAGAGCTTGGCAGGGCCTTTAGGGAAAAAAAACCTTACCAACTTTCCTATAGGATAATGACCTCCAATAAGAAAATAAAATGGATATGGGAGCAGGGATCCTTTGTTATGGACGACCATAATGCTCCCTATAGACGGGAAGGTTTTATGCAGGATATAACGGATTTAAAGACTGTGGAGAACGCCCTGATAAAGGAAAAAAAAATGCTCAGGCAATATATGGATACTTCTCCTTCCATATTTTTGGTGATCAATAGGGACCATACTGTTGAAGTTGTCAATAAAAGGACCTGTGAAATATTGGGACTTGATCAAAATGACATATTGAACAAAAACTGGTTTGCGGAATTCATACCTAAAAGGGATAAAGATCAGCTTATAGAATTGTTTGAATCTATTTTTGGGGATAAATTGGATCTGCCCAATTTTCATGAAAACCATGTGATTGCCAAAGGAGGCCAAGAACGCTTGATCCAATGGAGCAATGCCGTCTTAAGGAATGGAAACAATGAAGTTGTAGGGGTCGTAAGTTCTGGATTGGATATTACGGAAACCAAGTTGATCCAAGAGAACTTAAAAATTAGAAACAGGGCCCTGGAAGCCGTAGGCAATGGAATAGTTATTGTGGATGCCCAACATCCCGAATTTCCGATTCTCTATATCAATAAGGCCTTTACCCAAATTACCGGATATGAACCCCATGAAGTTCTTGGGAAAAATTGTAGATTTTTGCAGAAGGACGATCGTAGTCAGCCTGAAATTGCGCTCTTGTCCAAAGCAATTCGTCACGGTAGTTCCTGTAGGGAATTGTTTAGAAATTACCGAAAGGATGGTACCCTTTTTTGGAATGACCTGTTTATTACCCCCATGTACGATAACCATCATAAATTAACGCATTTCATTGGGGTTCTGAACGATGTTACCGAAATTCAGGATGCCAAAAAAAAGCTGGAGATATATACGCAAGCCTTGGAGGATAAGGTGGAAGAACGGACTAGGGAGGTTCAAACTACGGTGCGAAAACTGGTTTCGACCAAATTGAACCTGGAAGATCAGATGATAGAGACGCAAAGGGCACAAAGGAAGGCAAATCTCAGTAGGGCATTGTTTACGGCCATTGCCCATAATTTTCCCAATGGTGTTATCATGGTCTTTAATACGGATTATGAATTGGTCTATGTAGAAGGAAGGGAAATGGACCGGATGCTTCTTAATAAGTCCAATTTTGAGGGACTTTCAATAGACGATATCCCTATTTTTTCCAAACGGCAGATCGCAAAAATAAAGTCCGATATAAGAAAGACATTGAAAGGGGACAATATTTCTTTTGAGGTGGATTTTCAGGATCAATGTTATGCCGTGAATTCCACTCCGCTTTATTCCGATCAAAGGAGAATAATGTGGGCCCTATTTGTCTACAATAATGTTAGCGAACAGAAGAGGATACAGTATAGATTGGAGAAGACCGTAAAGGTGGAAAAGGAGCTGAATGAGCTCAAATCCCGTTTTATATCCATGGCTTCCCATGAATTCCGTACGCCCTTGAGCGCCATTCTTTCTTCGGCCATCCTTATAGGAAAACAAAACGAACCGGGTAAAGAGGAACGGAGAATAAAACACGTCTCCCGGATAAGGAACAATGTCAAGGATCTTGTTGTTATTCTTAACGATTTTTTATCCTTGGGCAAGTTGGAGGAGGGTAAGGTAAAGGTAATGGCACAGTCATTTGAATTGATACGATTTATAAAAATGTTGGTCGATGAGATGGAACCTATCAAAAAAGTGGGGCAGGACATTATTTTTGATCATTCCGACCGTCCTATATGGGTTAATCTTGATCCCAAACTATTGAACCATATTATTATTAATTTACTTTCCAATGCCATTAAATATTCCATGGAGGGACAAATTATAGAATTGGAGGTAGGGGCAAATGAAGAGGAGGTGTCCATACATATTAAAGATCAAGGAATAGGTATCCCCAAAGCGGACCGGAAAAAGTTGTTCAATCGCTTTTTTCGTGCAGAAAATGCCACCAATTTCCAGGGGACCGGACTTGGACTTCATATCGTAAAACATTACACGGTGCTCCAAGGTGGAAGCATAGGGTTTAAAAGTAAATTGGGGAAGGGGAGCATCTTTAGCTTAAAGTTTCCTATTAATCTGGATGGGTATGAAAAAAATTCTATTAATTGAGGACAACAAATATGTAAGGGAAAATACGGCCGATATTTTGGAGTTGGCCAATTACGAAGTATTGGTGGCCGAGAATGGGAAAATAGGGGTAGACCTGGCAAAACAATTTAGGCCGGATTTGGTATTATGCGATATTATGATGCCCGAGCTGGATGGTTACGGGGTCTTGGAAGCCTTGGGAAAGAACCGTAGCACATCTGATATACCCCTTATATTTTTAACTGCAAAGACCGATAGGTCGGAGGTAAGGTTGGGGATGAACTTAGGGGCGGACGATTATTTGACCAAACCCTTTGAAGAAAAGGAATTGTTGGATGCCCTTGCTTCCCGATTGCGGAAAAGTGATTTTCTTAAGGCAGAGATTGCCAAAAACATGGAAGGGTTCCATAAATTTCTGGATGAGGCCTCCCAATACAGTGACCTAGAAAACCTCCCCAAGAATTATACCCTTAAGGATTATAATAAAAAGGATATTATTTTTTGGGAAGGTGATAATGCACATTCCTTATATTTTATAGAGAAGGGAAGCGTAAAGACCTATAAAAGCACCGAATCCGGAAAGGAATTTGTGACTGGAATTTTTGGACCTGGAAATTTTATTGGGCAACTCTCCATGTTGAATTCCAACAAGGCCTATGTGGAAAATGCAACCGTTATGGAGGATGCCCAGATCTGTACCATTCCCAGGGAAGATTTTACGAAATTGATATATGGCAATTCGGTGGTTTCCCAAAAATTTATTGGGATGATATCCAATAATCTAATGCACCTGCAGGAACAATTGGTGGATATGGCCTTTGCGTCTGTAAGGCAAAGGGCGGCAAAGGCCTTGTTGAAACTTCACGATAAATATGTTATAGGGGATAAACCTTATGGTGGAATAGGAATTCCACGGGAGGATTTCGCAGGTATGATAGGTACCGCAACCGAAACCGCAATCCGAACCCTATCGGATTTCAAGGATGAAGGCCTGATTGCCACGGACCCCGGAAGAAGGATCATTATTTTGAATGAAAAGGGACTTAGGGAGGTAGCGGATATTTAAGGTGATCATCGGGGGATATCACTAAAAATTTATAAGGCTACCTTCTGTTAAATATGGCCTTAAGTTTCCCAATGGCAAATATCAGCAGCATTTGTTGTATGCTACCCTTAAGGTTCCCGGTTAAATGCAGTGGTCCAAGATTTGTCTTTACCTGATTGATATTAAGTTTAAGGCTTTCAATGTCAATTTTGCACTGTAGTTTCAAGACGTTTAGCCTTTCATCAATTTCTTTAAAAGAACGGTACTGCTTCCCCATGTTTTTAATCAAAGTAATGTTTTGAAAACGTGCGTAACAATGGCCCATTTAGCCTATCCCTAAGAAAAAAACAAAGGATAGCTACAAGCATATAGCACACACCTACCAATAAAAACCCCAGATAGGCACTTTCCAAGGCTTCGTTCAGGGCATTGGACGCCGCCCAGGACAATAGGACCAAGGCCAACAAAAGCATAGCCCCAACGAGGAGGGTCTGCGCAAAGGTGGTCACAAGTTCCATAAGTACCTTAAATACTTTTAGCTTGGCATACTCCTCGCTATTTTCCAGATAAGACCTTACGTCGGTTCCAGCCCCGGTTAGGCCTTTCTTAAGTTCTTCCAAGGCCATATTACCTTATTTTTGAAATTGGGCGTTTTTCTTTTTTAAGTCTTCCAATTTGCGCTCCAAGGTAGCAATGATGTCATCTGCCTTATAGCTCATAGTGGAGATGGCTTCATCCAGTTTGCGGTCAAAGGCATCTTTTTTCTCATTGACCGATTTGGTAAGTTCTTCCTTGGCATGGGAGATTCTTTCCGATAGGTCGTGTGTGGTCTCCCCCACTTTTTGCTTTATTTTGTGCCTGGTCTCCGTTCCCTTGTCGGGAGCATACAGGATCCCTATTCCTGCACCTATGGCAGCCCCTGTCAATAAAGCCAAAAGAATATTTCCGTCATTGTTTGTCATGATTATTGATTTTTTTTGATTACTATATATTTTAAAAGGATACTCAAAAATAAACTTAATAAAATGGCTTGGAAATGATATAAATCATATCTATTACAAGCTTAAGTTCTTAAATTAGGGTTGACAAGACACTGGAACGATAACGATAATTTTATAGTACATGACAAAAATCGTCTTAACAAGACTTCCCGGAAAATCCGTTTTACCCATCCCGATAGCTATCGGGACTAAATGGAGTCTGATTTTCCTCGATTTCTCCCTTTAGGGTCGGGGTCAAAAATTGAAGAAAATCTTACGGAATTGAATTTTGTCAAGTACTAATTGATAATTTATAGCACTATGGACACAGGATCAAATGCCAAAAAAGAAATATTGTTGGGTGTAGGGCTCAATGCCCTGCACAACGAAAGTAAGGAGTGGTTGAACACTATCGCCTTTTGGAAGGACGAAGCCAAGTTTTTTAAGGACCTGCTGGACAGGGAAAAGGTAAATGCTTCGGAATACGGACAGATGCTTCAATACATGGACAAGGTCCACGAAACCCTATTTGATTATTTGGCCGAGGATATTGTAGCCCATGAAAGTCTTTTGTCCCGTTTAATAGAAGGGAAGAAAGGGTTGGCCGATGAGGATTACAGGGAAAGACATACAATTTTAAGAGATCAAATAGATTTGTTTACCAAGGACTTTATGGAATTTAAAAAAATGGTCTTTGGGTATGCCAAGAAATTATGACAATTGGTCTGTACAATATCACGATCTAAATCAGTATAACATTAAAAATTATGTAAATCCCTATCAAGTACATGACAAAAAATAGTTTTTCGTTATCGGTAGGTACGGAGTGATCTTTCGTTCTTTGGGCAGATTGCATCACTTTGTTACCGATGACGCATTTTTTATGTTCAATCGGTTTTCGTCATGTACGGTTAAATACCTATTTTAAACGGATAATAAGACACCAGTGTCCTGTTCTATTTTAGTCACCCCAAGTCTTGTTCTTTTTCACCTGACCATCGTTAAAAAGGGTTCCGTAGCTATGGCTATGCAACTATTTTTTGCCTCGTCCAGATAAAAAATAACGGCGACTTAACCGACATAATAGCATTTACAGGACACTAGATTTCCAATTCCAAGGAGATGGGACAGTGGTCGGAACCAAAATAATC
>CBFGWQ010000054.1:0-18976 GCA_965652575.1 uncultured Arenibacter sp.
ACCATACGGCCATCCTGCAACCTGAAACGGCAGAAACAATTTACGTGAAAATGCCCGAGGAGCCCGGAGAATATTGGATAGTATGTACCTTTCCAGGGCATTCTTCCGTAATGCGGGCGAAACTTATTGTACAATAGTTATTATTCTATAACTATAATGAAGTTGCTTTTGGTCATGTTCCGTATTTAAAATGTGGTGGTATTTAACAATCGTACTTCAACCTCAAATAATACCTCTTTAGAAACTTTTGTATAATTTTGGGGCATGCACACCAAAGAAGAAAAATGGAATACCCTGTCCCATGCCCTTGGGGTAGTAATGGGATTGATAGGTTTTTTGGTGTTATTGGGAAAAAGGCAAGGGCATACTGCCTATTCCACTTTTTCAATTGTGGTCTACAGTGTTGCCATTGTAATGTTGTTTTCGGCATCAACCCTCTACCATCTTGTAAGGGATCCCGATTTAAAGAACAGGTTAAGGATATGGGACCACATCAGTATTTATTTTTTAATTGCGGGGACCTATACTCCTGTGGCCTTAATGATATTGGAAAAAGGTAATGGGTGGCTACTGTTTTATACCGTCTGGGGGATGGCTGCCTTGGGAACGGTAATGAAATTGTTCTATACGGGGAAATATGAATTTATTTCAGTGTTGCTATATTTAATAATGGGTTGGTTAATTGTATTGGATCTGGATACATTACTGATCAAGACTTCTACCGTTGGTCTGGGAGCGCTTTTTCTAGGAGGTGCTTTTTATACTTTGGGAATTGTTTTTTACGCTTTTGAAAGAATCCCTTATAACCACTTTATCTGGCATTTGTTTGTATTGGCCGGTGCCATAAGCCATTGGTTTTTTATTTTGATCGATGTGGTTTAAGGTTTAATAATATCTTCATATTCGTTAAAGAAATCTTCAAATTTGGCCATGTTATCCTTTAAAAACCCCATGGTTTCCTGCCAGGTGTTTTTATTGTGTATGGAAACATTGTTTATGTCAACATACACCCTGGAGATTTCCTTGCCGTTCTCCAGGAAAACCGTATCCTCGAATCGGGCATTTGGGAGATATTCCTCTTTAAAAATCGATTGCAGGGAAATTATTTTTTCCCATAATTCCAACCGTTTTTCCAGGTCCTGATTTTCAATATCCATAGATACCATGGCATTCTTTAAATCGAAATGAAATTTAAAAGAGCAATCTTTAATACCGGTATTGTACAGAATCCATTTTCTGGGAAAGGATTTGCCAAAGGAAATCCAGAATTCCTGCCTTAATTTTTTGGCTTCTTCCCTGCTAAACATCTATAGGGAATAAGCTATTGCGATACCCAATATTATGACTACCAATTTACGAAGGTTAAATTTGTGGGCTTCCGAGCTTTCGAACAAAATAACCGTTGAAATATGAAGAAAAACACCTATTACCAGAGCATTCAGCAAGACGGCATAGTTGTGGACAAATTCATAATTGGCAGCAATATAGGTGCCTATGGGCGTCATCAGGGAAAAAAGCACAATAAAGAATATGGCGGATTGCAATTTTATCTTGGAGCTTAATAAAAATATGCTAAGGATAACGGCAATCGGAATTTTATGTATCAAAATTCCGTAAAGAATAGTGCCGTGATTTTCTATGGGCAATCCTTCCAACAGGGAATGGATACATAAGCTTATAAATAGCATCCACGGAAAATCCGATTTTTCGGGATCAAGATGAACGTGCCCATGTTCGGCCCCTTTGGAAAAAAATTCAAGAAAAATCTGGAGTAGGATCCCCAACATAATAAATACCCCTACTATTTTTGGTTCTGCGTTGCCGTAAACTTCAGGGAGCAGTTCAAATACGGTAAGAGCCAGTAGAAAAGCACCGCTGAAAGCAAGGAGCAGTTTAAAGACTTCCCTGTTTTTTGGTTTGGTGAAGTATACAAATATAAAACTCAGCAATACGCCAAGAATGGGCAATACATATTTCATTTAGGAATGGTTCTGGAATTCTACAAAATTACCATATTGGCTAATAAGGGCTAAAATTAACGTATTTTTGCGGTAATCTTAAAGGTAGATATGAACAATAATTTTAAAATGGTGGCCAAGACCATGTTCGGTTTTGAAGAAATTTTGGCCAAGGAGCTGCGTAACTTGGGCGCAGGAAATGTTGAGGAAGGGGTCAGGAGCGTTTTTTTTGAGGGCGATACCGGTTTTATGTACAAGGCCAACCTTTGTTTGCGGACTGCGATTAAAATAGTTAAACCCATTCATTCATTTCAGGTTAGGAATGAAAACGATCTGTACAAAAAGATCTATGCCATGGATTGGTTCGATTATCTGTCCACCTCCACTACCTTTGCCATAGACGCCACGGTAAATAGCGACAATTTTACCCATTCCTTATATGTGTCCCAAAAGACCAAGGATGCCATAGTGGACAAGTTTAGGGATACCGATGGCAGTAGGCCGGATGTAGATATAAAATTCCCGGATGTCAGGATCAATATCCATATCCAGAACGATCAGTGCAATGTGGCCCTGGATTCTTCCGGGAGATCCTTGCATCAAAGGGGGTACAGGACTGCCACCAATATTGCCCCCATAAACGAGGTATTGGCAGCCGGTCTTTTGTTGTTAAGCGGATGGGACGGACAATGCGATTTTTTGGACCCCATGTGTGGTAGTGGCACGTTACTTACGGAAGCGGCCATGATTGCCTGTAATATTCCTGCCAACATTAACAGGAAGGAATTTGCCTTTGAAAAATGGCACGATTTTGATGCCGATCTTTTTGAAAAGATTGTAGATAGCAGTCTTAATAGGACCCGGGAATTTCATCATAGGATCATGGGATATGACAAGGCGCCCTCTGCAGTAAGAAAGGCCCAGGATAACATTGTCAATGCCAATTTATCCGATTATATAACCGTGGAAAGGAAAAATTTTTTTGATACGGAAAAATTCACGGAAAATCATTTGCATATGGTGTTCAACCCACCTTACGGGGAACGGTTGGATATTGAAATGGAGAATTTTTATACCGATATAGGGAATACTTTAAAAAGAAATTATCCGGGAACGGATGCCTGGTTCATTACTTCCAACCTGGAGGCCTTAAAGTTTGTGGGACTTCGTCCTTCAAGGAAGATCAAGGTCTATAATAGCCATTTGGAGTCGCGATTGGTAAAATATGTAATGTACGAGGGCAGCAAGAAGGCCAAGTTTAATAAAGCGGAATAGTCCAAATGTAATTTTTTAATAGTATTGGAATTTTGAAACCAAAATACAAAGCCCTTATCTTCAATTTCATTGGGTTTGCCATTTTATTTGTGGCGGGCAGATTGCTGCTTGGGATGTTATTGACGCTCAATACGCTGGTCCTGGCTTTTATGGCCGCGGTGGCAGCAAGTTTATTGGCACCTAAATTTAGTGCCGTAAAAACACGATCAGGAGAAAAATTGATGATGAAATGGATTTTTGTTAAGGGTTTTAGGGAGCTGTAGGTTTTTCTTCAATGGGAGGTTTCTTTTCTTCTTCTTCCTGAATTTTTTTGGCTTTTTTGTAGAGCGGTATAAAATAGGTGATGGAATAATTGTAACCAACACCAAATTTACTCCCGTCGGTAACTTTGTTGAATCCAGGGATCCATAGGTTTCTAAAGTTTTCCGGTTCCTTGTTGCTGACCAGGAACCCAATGCGGACACTGGCCCCTAAATAAATGTTGGCGAAGAGTTCGGCCTTTACACCCAGCACGGCTTCCAGCCAGCTGGCATTAAGTCCGCTAAATTCTTGGGCTACCTCCGAACCCCAGGGAAAATCATTAATGGCATTGGGGTCCGGATCTATTTGATATTCCGGATTATTCCAATACTGGTTGATATCAAATATCTTATAATTGTTCAATGTTTGGCTAAAAGTACTATAGGCATAGCGCCCCCCTACGTGTATTGAGTTGTTCATACCGTACCAATTGCCGTAGGTATTATAATCCACACCCAGTTTTAGGTAGCTTCCGGAAGTAGTAAAATTGTATAGGTCCTCTTGTTTGGTATTCTTTTCATTGCCCAGTTCGGCAGCTACATAAAGTTTGTTCGTAATCCTGTAATCGCCGACTATTTCAAGTCCTTGGTAGCCGTCTTTTAAAAATGAAATTAAGGGGCGACTAAGATCTATTCCAACCCTGATACCGTAGGGGTCGGTGTGGGCCACCGTATCTTTTGGCTGCAGGTCAATGGGCTTGCTTTGGGAATATCCCAAAAAAATGGCGAGAAATAGAAAACTATTAATGAAATATTTTAACATGGGCCGCTGTTGAATTTTCTACCAATGGGGTTACTATCTCTATGTCCTTTATCCAGTTATCCGTTTCCATTTTTAGATCACTACTTACATCTTCATAATTGGCAATATACCCACATGCCCTGGAAACAAACTTATCTATTCTATTATAATTCAGGTATAAGGTATCCAGATCCCCTCCTTCAACGGTTATTGTTTCTCCTCCGGAATCCGTGGCTTCAACATCTGAAGAATTGTTGATAAAATAAAAACCTGTGGTGTTTTCTGCAACCTTTAACGGAATGGCAATGGAATCCAAGTCGGTTCTGTCGGATACCGTGGTGACCGTCGTATTCTGGCCAACTCCCGCAATTCTAAGTTTAGGGACTTTTTTCAATACAGTGGGGTTGTCCACATCATAAAATCGTATCACTAGTAAAGGGGTGACCCCGTCTATGCAGATATCATCTTTTTCACAGGCCCCGAAGCTGATAAATATAATTATTACCAATATTGCGGTTTGGAATTTTTTCATTTCTCGATGGACTTTTTTGTCCGTTTTTTTAAAAGTACGACATTTTCAACATGATGGGTTTGTGGAAACATATCCACAGGCTGCACTTTTAATATTTCATAATCCTTCTTCATCATTTCCAGGTCCCTGGCCTGTGTAGCGCTATTACAGCTAACATATACCACTTTTTCCGGAGCAATGGATAGTATTTGCTGCACAACGGCCGCGTGCATACCATCTCTGGGAGGATCGGTAATAATTAGGTCGGGCCTACCATGCTCCTTTATGAAGGCAGGATTAAAGACATTTTTCATATCCCCTACAAAAAAATCCACATTGTCTATTTTATTTCTTTTTGCATTGGCCTTGGCATCCGCTATAGCTTCGGGAACAGCTTCTATGCCTATAACTTTTTTGGCTTTTTTGGCTACAAATTGGGCAATGGTTCCCGTACCGGTGTAAAGGTCATATACCAATTCATTTCCGGTAAGTTCAGCAAAATCCCGGGTTACCTTGTATAGTTCATAGGCTTGGTCCGAGTTGGTCTGATAAAATGATTTGGCATTTATTTTAAACTGCAGGCCTTCCATTTCCTCAAAAATATGGTCCCTTCCCGAAAAACATATGATTTCCTGATCGTATATGGTATCATTTTGTTTTTGATTGATGACATACAACAGGGAAGTTATTTCTGGAAAAGTGGCTGCCAAATGATGCATCAATAATTCCCTTTTTTCCAAATTGTCCTCAAAGAACTGGATCATGACCATAATTTCCCCGGTAGAGGAAGTGCGTATCATTACTGTACGAAGCATGCCCCATTGGTTTCTGGGATTAAAGAAAGAAAGATCGTTCTTTATGGCGAAATCCTTTATTTCCAACCTAATGGCGTTGGAAGGATCTTCCTGTAAATGACATTTTTTAATGTCCAATATTTTGTCCCACATACCTGGGATGTGAAATCCCAAAGCGTTTTTATCATCAATATCCCTGTCGGATTTAATTTCTTCCAATGTTAACCATCGGCTATCCGAAAAAGAAAACTCCATCTTGTTCCTATAGAAATATTGTTTTTTAGAGCCCAGAATGGTATTGGTCTTCGGTAATTCCAAATGGCCAATTCTACGTAGGTTGTTCTCTACCTCCTTTTGCTTATAGAACAGTTGGTGTACATAATCCATATCTTGCCATTTACAACCGCCACATACCCCAAAATGTTCACATACCGGAGTGGTTCTTTTTTCGGAAAAAGAATGGAATTTGATGGCAACCCCTTCAAAATAGGCCTTTCTTTTTTTGGTGGTCATAACATCTACCACATCTCCGGGGACAGTATTGGTCAGGAAAATTATCCGTCCGTCCGGTGCTTTTCCAATGGTCTTGCCTTTGGCTCCCGCATCAACTACTTCTACGTTTTCAAAAACTTGTCTGGTATTCTTTCTGCCCATGGGGCAAAAATAGGGGAATTTTTTAGGATTTATCCAGCTTTTTAACAGAGTCTTATTTGTATTTGTTAGATTCGTTTTTCCAATTCCGAATATTAATAGGGAACGGTCCTTTTATACCCTAGTTTTTTGGATTGGAGGGTATGTCTGAATAAAATAATATCCTAGTGGGTTTAATGTAATTCAATGGATGGATCTTAAAACTATATTAAAATGGAAAAAATTCTCTTATGTCTATCATTTTTATGCTTTTTTTCTGGTGAGGCCCAGCAGAACAAGGCCACAAAAAATAGCAGTGCCAAAAGACCAAATGTTCTTTTTATTATTGCCGATGACCTAACGGCTACGGCAGTATCTTCTTATGAAAACCAGGCGTCGCGTACCCCTAATATCGATCAATTGGCATCGGAGGGAACCAGGTATACCAGGGCCTACACCCAATATCCGGTATGTGGGCCTTCAAGGGCCTCTTTAATGTTCGGCTATTATCCCAATGCTACTACTACCTACGGATATGTTAGTGGAAGGGATAAGGTGGGGCCTTCACGCAAATCGCTTTCACAATTGTTCAAGGAGAACGGATATTACACGGCCCGGGTAAGTAAGATTTATCATATGGGCGTGCCTATAGATATAGAAACAGGTTCCAACGGGCAGGATGATGAGGCCTCCTGGACCGAAAGATTTAACAGTCAGGGGCCGGAATGGACCGCTGTGGGGGAGGCAGAACTGGTACAGAACAATCCCTATGGGTTAAAGCCAAGAAAAGGCGGAAATGTGATGACCATTGTAAAGGCAGATGGGGACGATTTGATACATTCCGATGGCAAAACTGCTGAAAAAGCAGTGCAACTTATTAAACAACATAAGGACAATCCTTTTTTTTTAGCGGTTGGCCTGGTAAGGCCCCATGTACCTTTTGTTGCTCCAAAGAAGTATTTTGAACCTTATCCGCACCAAGAAATGGTATTGCCCCCTAAAGTGGAAAACGATTGGGACGACATTCCTGCCCGGGGAATTAACTACGTTACCAGTGTAAATGGCGAAATGTCCGAAGAGCAGGAAAAAAAGGCAGTAGCCGGGTACTATGCATCCGTTGCCTATATGGATGCACAGGTGGGAAAGATTTTGAATACCTTAAACGAGGAAGGTTTGGAGGATAATACCATTGTTGTTTTTACTTCGGACCATGGATTTCATTTGGGGGAACACCGTTTTTGGATGAAAGTGAGTTTACATGAGGAATCGGTCAGGGTTCCCTTGATCATCAAAGTACCGGGAAAGGCAGCGGCGGTTTGTAATTCCTTTTCCGAACTTTTGGATCTGTACCCCACCTTGGCCGAACTGGCAGGGTTGGAGGCCTCCAAGGAATTACAGGGAAAAAGTCTTGTGAAAACTTTGGATGATCCCCAAATGGAAGTTAGGGATTTTGCTTTTTCCGTAAGTCAAGGGGGCAAGTCTTTTTTAGTGCGAAACCATAAATGGGCCTATATTCAGTATGATGAGGATGCCGGATCAGGAATGGAGCTTTTTGATATGGAACACGATGCCAAACAATACAATAATTTGGCCCATAACCCGACTTATGGCAATGTGGTCCAGGAAATGCAAAGGAAATTGAAAGGAAAGTTGAATTCGGTAAGGGATAATAAGCTTGGATTGGAATATGGCCCAAGTGAGCAATGAAGTTTGGGTTCGTGCCAATACCAAATCCATTTTTAAATATGGGGTGTTACAGGTGTTCATCTCATCTAAAAATTTGTTTTTGCCCTATGTGTCACCATTCAAATAAAAGATGGACCAACAGGTTTTTCTGGTTAGAAATCAATCCTCTAAAATTTTAGGATGCAACTTACAATTTGTAATTTGCGGTCTCTGCGAAAGATGGATGATTTCTCTCCCCAAGAAGGAATTGCTAACGTTTATTTAAAAGTTATTTGATCATGTCGGTTTTGGAAAAGTTATCTTCTAAGGATGCTATGGCATTGGAGGAAAAATTTGGAGCGCACAACTATCATCCGCTACCTGTTGTTTTGAGTAGGGGAGAGGGAGTTTTTGTTTGGGATATTGAAGGAAAAAGATATTACGACTTTCTGTCCGCCTATTCCGCGGTAAACCAAGGGCATTGTCACCCTAAGATAGTCAATGCCATGATACATCAGGCACAAACGCTGACCTTGACATCCAGGGCCTTTTACAATGATATGTTGGGGAAATTTGAGAAGTTGGCCGCGCAGACATTTGGTTACGATAAGTTGTTGCCCATGAATACAGGGGCCGAAGCGGTGGAAACTGCCCTTAAGATTTGTAGAAAATGGGCCTACGAGAAAAAGGGGGTTCCTAATGATCGGGCGCAGATTATTGTTTGTAAAAATAATTTTCATGGACGTACCACTACCATTATCTCATTTTCGAATGATCCTGTGGCCCGAAAAAATTATGGACCATACACAGAAGGATTTATAAAGATTGAATACGATGATCTTGAAGCCTTGGAAGAGGTATTACAAAATGATGCCAATATTGCGGGATTCTTGGTAGAGCCCATACAGGGAGAGGCCGGTGTATATGTGCCTTCAGATGATTATTTAGCTAAAGCGAAGGAGTTATGTGAAAAGTATAATGTTCTTTTCATTGCTGACGAGGTGCAGACGGGAATAGCCCGTACGGGCAAATTATTGGCTACATGTGGCAATTGTAATTGTCCTGACAGGCACTGCAGTGGAACTCCGGAGGTAAAACCCGATATATTGATTTTGGGAAAAGCACTTTCAGGAGGGGCTTACCCTATCTCTGCGGTCCTGGCCAATGACGACATCATGGAGGTCATTAAGCCTGGGAGCCATGGCAGTACCTTTGGTGGTAACCCAGTGGCAGCGGCAGTGGGCATAGCGGCCCTTGAGGTGGTCAAAGACGAAAGGCTGGCGGAAAACGCCTATCATTTGGGTGTGCTGTTCAGGGCAGAGCTCAATAAGTTTATACCAACTTGCAATATAGTAAAGGCGATCAGGGGTAAAGGCTTATTAAATGCCATTTTGATAAACGACACTGAAGATAGCTCCACCGCATGGGATATTTGTTTGGCCTTAAGGGATAACGGTCTTTTGGCGAAACCGACACATGGAAATATTATCAGGTTCGCTCCACCTTTGGTGATGAACAGGGAACAACTTATGGAGTGTATCGATATTATAATACAAACGCTAAAGAAGTTTCAAAAATAATATTCCTTCCGTTCAGTATGGCTGTGCGTTATTGATTTTATGGCAGGCCCTATTATTCTGGGGCCAAAAGGGTAAAAGGATATAGGTTCACATTTCTCAAAACGGTAAAAAGGGTAATTATTATAAATAGTACTATTGGCGTTTTGGGGTGATATAGTATATCGGGTAAACTTTCTTTGCCCTTTAAGGGGACATAAGTACGAAACCAATGGTAGGCAATTAATAAAAGCGCAGGAATAAAGAGGAGGTTGTGTCTGGCTACCCCCATTATATCCAAGTGGAGCAAATCGTGTAATGCCCGTTGGCTTCCACAACCTGTACAATAATAGCCTGTGGCAATATAAAACGGACATTGGGGAAAGTGGTCGGAATTACTGGGATTGTTGAAAAAATAAAGGAGCAGTATTCCAAAGAATACCACTCCCAATAATAAGTTTCCCAATATTTTCTTTTTATCCACTAAGTGAGATTTAATCCCGATAACTATCGGGAGTTCCGCCGTTTGGACGGACCTGCCCAATTTCGTTCGGGCGGGCGTCGAAATGTTTTTCAGGTTTTCCGTTATATGCCTTGCGGGCCTGCCTATCGGACAGACAGGATTTCCCCGAGGGTTGTTCGCTAGAAATCACCGGCGCTCATTAAACCGCCAAAGATGGCCAGGCCAAAAAAAGCGATATATAAGAGCCAAAACAGGCCGGCTATGGCAATACCGACAATTGCCCATGTTTTTGCATTTTTAGAGGCTCTTTCTGCCTGTTCATAATTGCCTAGGGCATAGGCCTCATTTACCTTGGCTGCATTCACAATACTTACTATGCCCGGAATAAGGCAACAGAATACCGTACTGATAATGGCTAAGACCAGATAGTTGCTCGGTTTGGGACGGGTCGGGTTATTTTCCATAAATAAAGTTTGATTAAATTGATCTATATAAAATCTATTGAAGGTTTTGAAAATAATCTTCCATTCTTTCCCTCATCAGGTCCTCGTTCTGTAAGGCATCCCAACCAATAATGGAGATGATCCAAAGGAAAAAGAAGATGACCAGAATATTTAAAATTATCCCTATAATCGATAAGGTTTTTCCTAACTTAACATTGTTGTACCCCTCATATATACTGGGATTTACTGCGTAGAGCATAGTTGCCTTTTTTGCCAGGATTAGGCCTATTATTCCAAATATCAATCCAATAATTCCATAGCAGCAGCAGGTAACTATTGAAATAATCCCGAAAACCAGGATTAGCGTTGCGTTGGGTAGTTTTTGTTGTTCCATATTCTTATTTAATGTATTAGATGAATCATTTTGTAAATATAACTTACAATGATGATTCCGGCGTTTAGGTATAGCAGATAAATTTTGATCTTGAAGGAATTTTTGATATTGAACAATAGGGAGGCACCAATGAAACCCACTAGAAATATCAGGGTATAAATAGCGGGATATATTTTTAGGGCTTCCATAAAATGGCCTTCCAGCAAATAGGAAACGGAGCGTTGAATTCCGCAACCCGGGCAATCAATACCAAAAATCTGCTTGTTCATACAGGGCAGCATATAGTTTTCCAGTTCCACGGGCATGGCCATTACGATTATTAAAGTGCTAATATAATTCTTTACCGAAAAATACTATTATTTTTATGCAATGAAAACGAAACGGAGGTTTTATTTGGTGTTGATACTGCTAGGGGCCGGCATTGCGGGTTTGGGGGACCGTATTATGCATGAGGAATATGCCTTGGCCATTGGAATTGTCCTTCTAATGTTCGGACTTTATAAGACTACCCAATTATGGGGTATGGAACAATATGGGGATGAAGAAAAAGATAAAGAAGATAACTAATGGATTTTAAGGTAGGGGATCAGGTCGAGGCCATTGACGATATTGTCCAAGGGGTTGTGGTGAAAATAAACGGCGGACAAATTACCGTGGAAAGTATAGACGGGTTTCTATTGAAATATACGGCTGCAGAATTATTGAAGGTTACCGGTTCCAATGCCATTAAAGTGTCCAATTTTGAGGTAGCCAGAATAAAGGCGGAGAAGGAGGTGCCAAAAAAAAGGTCTGGTAAGAAATTAAGGCCCAAGGAGCGCAATGCCCCAATGATGGAAGTTGACCTGCATATAGATAAGCTGACACCTTCCTCAAAGGGAATGACCAATTTTGAAATATTGAACCTTCAATTGGATACGGCCAAACGTCAACTGGATTTCGCCATTCGCAAAAAAATACAAAAGGTAGTATTGATCCACGGAGTAGGGGAAGGTATTTTAAAGGAAGAATTATATTTTCTGTTGAAGCGGTACGAAAACGCAAAGTATTATGATGCGGACTACCAGAAATATGGTATGGGGGCTACGGAAGTGTATTTTTTTCAGAACATCCCGTAATCAATTGGTTGTAACGGTCCCAAAATCGTTAATTCTTAGATCTGTGATCCGTTGACCATTGGAACTGTTGATCAAGGTAATCCCGCTCAATCTTATGGTGTGTTCGTAAGAAGTGTTTTCGCCATCAACTATTGCCGTAGTGGTTATAAGTACGGATCCGCCTTCTGCCTCAATTTCCTCGATTACCGTAGGTTCCGTTACTGGAATTTCATTGCAGAAATAAGCATTGGTAACATTATCCGAAAAAATGCGATAGGCTAGGGTTGTGCTACTGGAAATGGGATATTCAACTTCGCCATCGGATGCTTCGTTTTTAAGGGTTCCACTTGGGACCCTAAGTATCAGGGCCTCACTGCCCACAGTTTTAAAAAATAAAGTGGTACTTGTAGTAACCGAACTGCCGCAATAGGCTATGTTGCTATCGTCAAAATTGATAGTTTCAATTTGAAGATCCCCATCATCGCATGAATAAAGGGCTAAGCACAAAAGGAAAGTCAGGAAATTTTTCATGCCTCAAATTTAATCGAAATAAAGGTTATAATCCTAGAGGTTTATGGGCATTTTACAGGAAATTAACTTTATTTCAAGTAATTTTGGTGCACTTTTCCCGAGTTGGGATAGTATTTAATTTGATTTATTTTTTAATGAAAAAGGTTTATTTGGATAGTGCGGCAACCACTCAGGTTAGACCGGAAGTCATTTCAAAAATGCAGGAAGCCTTGGTAAATTGCTATGGTAATCCATCATCTTCCCACGGTTTTGGAAGGACTGCCAAAACGGCTATTGAAAAGGCAAGAAAAACCATCGCCAAGTACTTAAATGCCCATCCTTCGGAGATAATCTTTACTTCGGGAGGTACCGAAGCGGATAATATGGTTCTCAGGTGCAGCGTTAGGGACCTTGGGGTAAAAACATTGATTACCTCCAAGATCGAACACCATGCCGTATTGCATACGGCCGAGGCACTTGCCAGGGAGTATGGTATTGACCTGCTGTTTGTGGATTTGGATAGTAACGGTAATCCGGACCTCGACCATTTGGAGTCGCTGCTGAAGAGGGATGGAAGTAAGAAATTGGTGAGCCTGATGCACGTGAACAATGAAATCGGAAATATTGTGGACATAACCGCCGTAGGCAAACTATGTATGGAAAATGACGCCCTGTTTCATTCCGATACGGTACAGTCCATTGGACATTTCCCGTGGGATGTACAGAAAGCCAATACCCATTTTTTGACAGCTGCGGCACATAAGTTTCATGGTCCCAAAGGGGTCGGATTTGCTTATATTAAAAGGAACTCAGGTTTTATGCCCTTGATTTTTGGTGGATCTCAGGAACGGGGCTTTAGGGCAGGAACGGAACCCTTTCATAATATTGTAGGTTTGGAGGAGGCCTTTAAGGCCGCTTATGACCACTTGGAAGAGGAAAGGGATTATGTAACGGAGCTTAAAAGATACTTCATAGAAAAAATAACCGAAGCAATTCCCAATGTGGCCTTTAATGGTCTTTCCGGAGATATGGAGGGCAGTACCTATACCCTTGTAAATGTGCGTCTCCCCTTCGATCCCGAAAAGGCACTGATGCTATTGTTCCATTTGGATCTGAAGGGCATAGCCTGTTCCAAAGGTAGTGCCTGCCAGTCCGGTAGCGATATTGGTTCGCACGTTCTTGCGGAAATACTTTCGGATACGGATATGGAAAAACCTTCCATGCGATTTTCTTTCTCAAAATATAATACCAAAGCGGAATTGGATTATGTGGTCGGGGTGTTAAGGGAATTTGGTTCCGATTAGTGTTATTAACAGGCCTTAGTCCTTTTTTCGATCCCGGGGGCGTTCCCTGTCGTAAGGAAATTTTCTGGAAGCCAGTTTCATCATGAGGTCTATGAGGTCCGTAGTGTTTTTTCCGGATTTCTTATTGATTTGTTTTTCGTATTTCCAGAGCAACTTACCGGTTGTTCCGTCACTTATCTTTACCCCTATTCTACCATAGTTGGCGTCGCCGTTAATATAATCAAGAAAGCTGAATTCTGTAGGGACACCTTTGGATAACAGTACATTTAAGTCCAAAGTGCCACTTATAATACCATCAACTCCTAAAATTTGTGCAAGTTCCTTTACACCGTAAACATCAATATTGTCGTATGAAATACCATTTTGTTTTAAGATGGCATTGGTATTTTTTGTATTCTGGAACTCTACGGAAAATTTCTTTTTCTTTTTTCTTTTGGAGAAATAAGTTTCCAGGGCGTCCTGTACGGCATAACCTTCCTTCTCTTTCAGATCTTTTAATTCAGCGCTGGATATTTCATCTTTCAATTCCAGATTGGTCAAGAATGGGATAATGGCCAGATTGCTGTGGTCTTGGCTCAGTTCATCAAACTTCTCACTTTCATAAATGTTTTTTTGGGCGGATACACCTAGGCAGATAAAGGCGAATATAATTATAAGAATATTTTTCATCTATTGCTGTATGTTTTATTTTCTGTAAAAAGTACTTGTAAAAGTGCTGCTATTGCCAACATTGTCCGTAACCACTACTTTCAGATCACATTGTTTTTTGTCCAATATAAGATCGTCAAAATTATAGGTTATGGTATTGGTCTTGGGCTCATATTCCAATAGTATCCATTCCCCATTGAGCGTTGCATTGTAGGTGTCTATTCCACTTAGGTCGTCCGTAATTTTTAAGCTTAAATAACTGTAGTTGGTAAGCCACTGTTTATCTTTAAAATTTTGTGGTCTTATCTGGGGGGCAATACTGTCTTTTGTCAAGGTATAGGTGCCCAAATCCCTCGTCCTTGTAGTAAAGGTAGTGCCCCGTTTATAGGTGGAGGCGTAATTTGCAGATCCATTATTGCCCAATCTGCCTATGAACAGTTGTTTTCTATCCTCGACAGAATATTTTGATACATCGAAGGTTATGGTAAAGTTTCTGTGTACGGGTACTTTATTATTGTGAATTGTAATGGTATCCCGGCCATCTTTTAGATCGATGTAAAGGTTGTCATAGAACGTATTGGCAGGGAAGTATACTTTTGCTGCGCCCAAATCAAAATTGTTGGGTCTTTTTGCAATTATAAAGTTATCCGTTTTTTCCTCAATTTTTGGGATTTTAATTTCTTCACGTTTTCCTTCCACTGGAATCACTAATTTGGTAAGGTTGCCGGCAAGATCATGAATATGGATTTCCACATTATAGGATAGGCCATCGCTTACCTCAATTTTTCCATTATTGTAGATGGTCTTGTAAATCCCCAAAAGATTGCTTTCGTCCTTAAAGCATTTTTGAACCCTTTCCCTATAGGTACTGTAGTGGTCGTAATCTATTAAAGTGTTTATATATCTACTCTCGGTAAACGAGAATGTTTCAAAATCGAAGTCGGTATATAGTTTTCCATTCACAATTTGTTTTACGGAATAGACTCCGTTTTGATTGGCTGCGAGGTCTTGACGATCAAATGTGTTTATTCCGAATCCAATAGTGCCAAGGGCAGTTACCTTGTCGGCAAGATAGCTGCCATCACTTTGTCTATGGTATTTCAGTTTTATTTTTTCCTCACTCTGGTTTACCTGGGCGTTCTTGGAGAGAGGATAGGCATAAACACCCAATAGAGTGGGGTCTGTAGCATCCCTTACCTCTATTCCATATAGAAGTGGGTTCGTCGGCATTTCAGAGGCACTGTTCCTGATTTCAAAATGTAGGTGGGGTCCGGCAGATCCCCCGGTATTTCCCGTATAGGCAATAAGATCGCTTTTCTGGATCTTAAGTTCCGAAAATTCAGGAAAAATTTCTACTTCAAAAGATTGTTTTTGGTATTGGATACGTTTTACGTAAGCTTCTATTTCGGGGGAAAATTTTTGGAGATGTCCGTACACGGAAGTATACCCGTTGGGATGGGCAATATAAAGTGCTTTTCCATATCCCCATTCCGAAACTTTTATTCTGGTCACCGTTCCCTCACCAATGGCATATACCGGTAATCCCTGTCGCTGTTGCGTTTTTATATCGATGCCTGCATGAAAATGGTTGGAGCGCAGTTCTCCAAAGGTTCCGGATAGCACTATTGGAATATCCAGGGGAGGACGAAAAAAATCCTTTGGATAGGGAGCTTGTCCGTAAAACATTGAGGTAAACAGAAAAAATCCTAAGATAAAGCCTTTCATAGATGTGTTAATTGGTACGAAAGTAATTAATACGGTTCTAATTCAAAAAAAAGTCGGTGTTATATAATACTTAAAAGGGAGCAATTGTTTTTCTTAAACGGAAGTTGTAATTTTTACCCGCTAAGTGGGATTAGATCCCGATAATCTATCGGGATCTCCGATCCTTGTCCGCTTAACGGACGCATCTGCCCGCCTGTTTAGGCGGACGTTGAAATGTTTTCGGTTTTTTTGCTTCACGCCTCCTGTGTTTGTCCCAGTTTGGTCATTTTAAGAATAAATGAAAAAAGAATTGCTAAGTATGAAGAGGTGTGTTAACTTTGTGTAAAATGCATTGATATTTGCAAATGGGCGAATTGGTAGATATTGTTGATTCTTTAGAAAATAAAATTAGTAAATTGTTGCATAAGCTGGAGCTTTTGCACCATACCAATATAAAATTGGAAGAAGAATTGGTTGCTGTAAAAAATGATCATGAAGCTACAAGGGTTTCGGTGAACGAATGGCAGGAAAAATACAATTCACTTAAATTGGCGAGTTCTATGCTGGGCAGTGATACGAATAAGACCGAAGCTAAGCTTAAAATAAACACATTGATTAGGGAGTTGGACCATTGTATTGCCCAACTTTCAGAATAGTGTAATTGAACAATATGGCAGAGAAGCTCAAAATTAAGCTTTCTATAGCAGATAGGGTATATCCCTTAACAATTGATCCTTTACAGGAGGAGGGCTTAAGAAAGGCCGCTAAGAATATAGAACAGCTGGCAAAGAAATTTGAGCAAAATTATGCCGTTAGGGATAAGCAGGATGTGCTGGCCATGTGCGCACTTCAGTTTGCCTCTAAGATTGAACAAAAGGGAATAGACCATTCCGAAGGTGTAAAAGAAGCTGCAGAGCGACTAAAAGCACTGAACATGTTGGTCAGTTCCAAGCTGGGGATGAAATAACGTTCTTTAAAATAAACAAAGTTACTGCCCACATTGGTAATTAATTTTTGACAAACTCAACACTAATTTGTTTGAAAAGGGTGAGTTTAGATTGTAAAAGCAGGCCTTACTTGTATAAGGATCCTTGAGCAGTCTGGTAGCCCTAAACCTGTTTATCGGGGTTTGTACAAATCTTCCGCCAATGTGGGCTTTTTTATAAATAATTTTAAAATAAATATGGATAGTATAGCAATTATAATAGGATTGGTCGGATTGGGAATTGGATTTGCCATTGCGAAGTTTTTGGAAAAGGGCAAGGCTTCCAAAACCATTGCCAGCGCAAAAAAAGAGGCGGCACATATAATTAAGGAAGCCAATATTGAAGGGGAAAATGTTAAGAAGGATAAAATATTTCAGGCCAAGGAAAAATTCTTGGAGCTAAAAGCGGAACACGAGAAGGTTATTATCAATAAGGATAAGAAAATCTCTGAGGCAGAAAAACGGATACGGGATAAGGAATCACAGATAAGTAGTGAACTTGCCAAAGGTAAGAAATTGGGAGAGCAGCTGGAACATAAGCTGAAAGAAGTAGATTATAAGAGTGAATTCTTGGAAAAGAAACAATCCGAGCTTGAAAAACTTCACAAAAGCCAAGTGCAACAGTTAGAGGTAATTTCCGGTCTATCTGCCGAGGAGGCCAAATCACAATTGTTGGAGTCCCTTAAGGATACGGCCAAGTCCGATGCCATGGCCTACATACAGACCACAGTGGAAGAAGCCAAGCTTACCGCCCAGCAAGAAGCGAAAAAAATCATTATCAACACCATTCAGCGTATAGGTACCGAAGAGGCAGTGGAAAATTGTGTTTCCGTCTTTAATTTGGAATCCGATGATGTAAAGGGTAGGATTATAGGGCGTGAAGGGCGAAACATTAGGGCCTTGGAAGCGGCTACAGGAGTAGAGATCATTGTAGACGATACACCAGAGGCCATTATCCTTTCCTGTTTCGATTCCGTACGCAGGGAGGTGGCACGTTTGTCCTTGCATAAATTGGTTACGGATGGCAGGATACATCCTGCAAGAATTGAGGAAATTGTTAAGAAGACGGAAAAACAGATAGAAGAGGAAATAGTTGAAATTGGAAAGCGCACGGTAATCGATTTGGGGATCCACGGTCTGCATCCGGAATTGATAAAGGCCGTAGGTAGAATGAAATATCGTTCATCTTATGGACAGAACCTTTTACAACACTCCAGGGAAGTGGCAAAATTGTGCGGTGTTATGGCGGCCGAGTTGGGGATTAATCCAAAACTGGCCAAACGTGCCGGACTTTTACACGATATTGGAAAGGTGCCAAATACCGAGGCGGACGTAGAAACCCCACACGCCATTCTTGGGATGCAATGGGCCGAAAAATTTGGGGAAAAGCCCGATGTCTGCAATGCCATTGGTGCACACCATGACGAAATCGAAATGAAAACACTTATTGCGCCGATAGTGCAAGTGTGCGATGCCATAAGCGGAGCAAGGCCGGGGGCAAGAAGGCAGGTATTGGATTCATACATCCAGCGATTAAAGGATCTGGAAGATATCGCCTTTGGTTTCGGTGGAGTGCAAAAAGCCTACGCCATCCAGGCAGGAAGGGAATTAAGGGTTATCGTAGAAAGTGAAAAAGTGAGCGATGACAAAGCGGCGGAACTTTCTTTTGAAATTTCGCAAAAAATACAAACGGACATGACCTATCCCGGTCAGGTGAAAGTTACCGTCATTAGGGAAACCAGAGCGGTAAACGTAGCGAAGTAAAAAACTTCACCTTATGCTCATTTGTCCCTTTATGACTAAGTGAAAGGTTAGCTGTTATATACTTTGGACATTTAAAGTTGGCAGTAGCAGTTTACAGTCGGCAAAAAAATGGATCTCACTGCCCCCACTGCCACTGTCCACTGTTAACTTGTCTTCCGGTTCTGGTAAAGGAATTTAATTGCTTTTAATCTTTATAATTCCCCGACGGCTCTGCCTCGGGGTTTCCGATCATACCTC
>CBFGWQ010000055.1:0-18863 GCA_965652575.1 uncultured Arenibacter sp.
GTCCGTACTCGGTAAGCAATTCAAAGAGTTGGTTCAGAAAATATTCGTTGTAGTCATCCACCTTAAAAGTGAAGGTCGTTTTGTTCCCAAACGGCCTTCCTTCCACTGGCCGTGGGATAGTCCTTTCGGTGTACTCACTTAAATTTCCATATAATCCCTCCTTATTTTCAATTTGGAACAGATCTGCCGGGGATAGGTACACCCCCAATTTTAACCCATATTTTTTACAGGATTCGGACAATTCCTTGAGGACATCGCCTTTGCCATTTTTAAAAGGGGAGGACATAACCCCGTGTCGAGTGTAACGGCTTTGCCACAGAACAAAGCCATCATGGTGCTTGGCGGTAAAAATGACCATTTTCATGCCGGCATCCTTCATGGCCTTGCACCATTGATCGGTATCCAAATTCTGGAGATCGAATATTTTAGGATCTTCCATTCCATCGCCCCACTCCATTCGGGTAAAGGTATTGGGACCAAAATGAATAAAGGCTATAAACTCGTTCTGTAAAGCATCATACTGATTGGCCGTTGGCACCACATGGGCCGCCTTAAGTAAAATGGAATCGTTACTGTCCGTATCCTTGACTTCTATGGTATTGGAAACCGGCATTACCAAAGCATTAAACTTTGGCTTTTGTTCACAAGCCCCCAACAGCCATATAATGGCCAAATATTGAAATACCTTACCCATTTATCAATTTTTTTATATTTAAAACTACTTTTTGTGTTATCAAGTTATAAGGTTATCATGTTATAAAATTGTACGTTCCATTTCCAACCCCTTCAAATTTCCAAATCAACAAATCATCAAATTGTTACATTATTACATTGCTACATTAAACCTATTTCTTCTTTCTGCCCACTGCTACTGCCTACTGTCTTTCCTTTTACAACCCTCTACCAATCCCATTTTAAACCCCACATCTCCAAATTATCAAATTGTCACATCAACACATTAAATACATTGGTTCATTGGTATTATGTTATAAGGTTATCAAGTTATACGTTCCATTTCCAACCCCTTCAAATTTCCAAATCAACAAATCATCAAATTGTTACATTATTACATTGCTACATTAAACCTATTTCTTCTTTCTGCCCACTGCTACTGCCTACTGTCTTTCCTTTTACAACCCTCTACCAATCCCATTTTAAACCCCACATCTCCAAATCAACAAATCATCAAATTATTACATTGATAAATTGGTACATTATCACATTAAAACTATCCGTTCAATTTTATATACCCCCCATCAATGGGAAAATCGGTTCCCGTAATAAAAGAGGCCTCGTCCGAGCAGAGATAAACCGCTAAATTGGCCACCTCCTCAGGTTTGCCCATCCTTCCAATAGGTTGGGTTTTGGATAATTTTTCGAACATTTCCGCTTCCTTGCCAGGGTAGTTCTTTTTTATAAATCCGTCTACAAATGGGGTATGGATTCGCGCCGGGGAAATGCTATTGCATCGAATGCCATGATCCAAATAATCCTTGGCCACGGAATAGGTCATGGTGAGTACTGCCCCTTTGGACATGGAGTAGGCAAATCTGTCCGATATACCAACAGTGGAGGCAATGGAGGCCATATTTAAAATGACTCCTCCCTTCTCCTTCATCTTGGTGATAACGGCATGCATACAATTATATACCCCTTTGATGTTTACATTATAAATACGATCCATATCATCCTCGGCGGTTCCTTCCAAATTTCCCACATGGGCGATTCCGGCGTTGTTCACCAAAATATGAATATAGCCCTCGTTGCCAATGGCCGAAATTATTTCGGCCACCTGGGCATTATTGGACACATCACATGCGTGAAAATTGGCCTTTCCTCCCTTGGCCTTGATTTCCCCGACAACACGTTCTCCGTTTTCCGCATTAAATTCCAAGATGTGCACATGGGCACCTTGGCCGGCAAACGCTTTGGATATGGCTTCCCCGATCCCACTGGCACCACCGGTAACAACCGCTATTTTGTTTTGTAGACTAAAAAGTGACATAGTTATACTTTAAATTATTTATCTTATTTACTCGATAATCGAGATTAAAACCTATCCGCCCGATACTGTTCGGACGGGCCTGCCTTTGTCGGCAGACAGGCCTACCCCGAGGTAATTTACTATTATTCTTTTCCCTATTATTTGGCTACCACCTCATCCTGCCAAATTACGCCCTCCGGAAAACTATAGTCCTCCAAGGATCGCTCTTTCATAGTGATACTGTACCCGGGCATGGAAGGCGGCATATAGGCCCCGTTCCTTATTACCACAGGGTCATAAAAATGTTCGTGCAAATGATCCACATATTCTATTATCCGGTTCTCCAAAGAACCGCTTATAGCAATATAATCTATCATGGACAGGTGCTGTACATATTCGCACAGCCCTACTCCCCCTGCATGGGGACAAACAGGAACATTGAATTTTGCGGCCATTAAAAGGATGGCCAATATTTCATTTACCCCGCCTACCCTACAGCTATCTATCTGGCAGATACCAATGGCATTGGCCTGCATTAATTGCTTAAAAACAACCCTGTTCTGACAGTGTTCCCCGGTGGCCACTTTTATAGGATGCACGGCTTTTGCTATTTTTGCATGGCCTAAAATATCGTCCGGACTGGTGGGTTCCTCTATCCACCATGGGTCAAACTTTTTAAGTTCCGCCATATTGGCAATGGCTTCGTCCACATCCCATTTCTGGTTGGCATCCATCATCAGTTTTAAGTCGGCCCCGATCTCTTCCCGGATTATTGCTGCCCGCCGCATATCGTCCTTTAGATCAGATCCTACCTTTATTTTCATATGCTTAAAGCCGGATGCCTTGGCCTCCTTGCACAACCTCCTCATTTTATCGTCCGAATACCCCAACCATCCTGCTGAAGTAGTATAGGCTGGATAACCGTTCGCCAATAAATTATCTATCCGCTCCTGTTTGGTCGCCGCTTTTGATTCCAAAAGTACCAAAGCCTCCTGTGGACTAATGGCATCGGTAATATAGGTGAAATCTATACAGGAAACCAATTCTTCGGGCGTCATGTCCGCCAATAGTTTCCACAATGGTTTCTTTTCTACTTTGGCATAAAGATCCCAAACGGCGTTTACCACAGCTCCTGTAGCCAGGTGAATGACCCCCTTTTCAGGTCCCAACCAGCGCAATTGACTATCCCCGGTGATCATCTTCCAAAAGGCTCCCATATTGGCAGTGAAACTTTCCAACGATTTTCCCTTTACCAAGGGTGCCAATGAATGGATGGCGGCTGCGCATAATTCATTTCCCCTACCAATGGTAAAGGTCAATCCATGCCCCTCCAAATTTTCCGGATGGTTTGTCTTTAGTATTACATAAGCCGCGGAATAGTCCGGATCCGGATTCATGGCGTCAGAGCCATCCAGCGACTTGCTGGTAGGAAATCGGACGTCTTTTACCAGAACATCCGTAATTATAATTTTACTGTTCATTATATTTAAAATTGATCACAACAAAACTAATCCCATAGCTTATCTATGACAACCACAAGAAGCACCAATATCAATACTTTCTTTGCCATTACATAAGATACATATCAATTTTGAGTATGAAGTTTAATATAATCTGAAGGCGACATCCCGGTTATGGACTTAAAATGCCGGTTAAAATTTGAAATATTGTTAAACCCGGATTCATAGCAGACAGGGGTAATGCTATTCCTGTTCTCTATCAGTAATTTACAGGCGTAACCAATTCGTATTTCATTTAAATAACGGGTAAAGGTCTTTCTGTGTATACGCTTAAAAAACCTACTAAAGGCAGAAGGATTCATTTTGGCTATCTCCGCCACATCCTTGGAACCGATAGGCTGATTAAAATTTTTAAATACAAACTCATAAATTTCATCCAAACCTTTATTATCGGTCTTGTTAAAGGAATTTAAAAACCCCGGACTTGACAATAGCTGATATTCCTCATGATTTGCCAATTTGTACAAAATTTCAATAAGCTTTATTGTTTTGTCAAAAGGTTCATGGCTGTGAAGTTTCTTAATTTTTTCAATAAGCCTGGAATCAATATTGGAAAATTTAATCCCCTGCCCGGCCCTTTTGATCAATTGTAATATCGGTTTCATTTCTATGGCATTTAAAAATTCCAGCCCTAAAAAATCTTCCTTAAAATGTATGGCAATTGCCTCCGACTCCAGACCTGAATCGGCCTCAAAATAAATCTCATCATTAAGCCACATATGAGGTAGGTTTTTGCCGATAAGAACAAGGTCCCCTTCGGAGAATTTTTCAATCCCATCCCCAATAAAACGGGTGCCGGTACTCTTGGCAATATAAACCAATTCCAATTCCGGGTGGTAATGCCAAACTTTTAAGAAATGGGAATACTTGTTATAAGTAACCGTAAAGGAACTATTCTGTAAACTGGCCCTATTAAGAAGGTGTAATTTCATAAAATAAATGGCTTAATTGAGATTATAAATATACATCTTTTTTTATACTGATGCGTAATTGGCAAAAAAAGTATTGCTAAATGTGCAAATTTTAGTTGAAATGAAAGAAATTACATCATATTTTCGGATGTTGACATTAAGTGGTTATTTTTTTCCAAGGAAATAACTAATTTACATTACTCTAAACTCAACTCCTAATTACTTGTAAAATGTCCGGACAACCCTTAGACCAATTGATTGCTTCCTTGAAAAAAGGAAACAGGGCGGCATTCAAGACCATATTTGATCTGTATGAAAAAAGGTTGTACTATTTCATACATTCCATTACAAAATCGGATTATGCCTCCGAAGAAATACTACAGGAAGTATTCATAAAGATTTGGACAAAAAAAGAAACCATAGATGCAAGACATTCTTTTGATGCCTTTCTATTTACCATAGCAAAAAATTCAACATACAACTATTTAAGGAGTATTGCTTGCCAAGAATCCTTAAAAAAGGAATACTGGAAAAACCTTAGTACGTTAAACGAGGAAACCGAAAATAGTATTCTCCTTGCCGAATATGAGGATTTGGTCAACGATATATTGGAAAACATTCCCACTCAAAAGCGGAGCGTTTTCATTTTGTCCAAACAACAGGGAAAAAGCAATGAGGAAATAGCCAATCTTTTGGGAATAACCCAAAAAACGGTGAAAAACCATCTCTGGAAGACCTTACAAATTATCAGGGCAGAATTAAAACCACACATGGTGGACACCATATATTTTTTTCTTATCAGTCTCCTAATTGCGGCATAATTTGCTTATTTCATAAAAAATATACTTTTTATTTGGGACTTTTGCATTTTAGAGGTGTATTACTTATACAGCCCATAATATGGCTATTAAGATACTATAGATGCACAACGAGAACAAATTGGATAAGCTCTTCCAAAAATTGGTGGACAATACCATTTCCGAAAAGGAATTGGATTGTTTAATGGAGCTTATCAATAGTTCCGATCCAAATGATCTTATGAATGGGATATTGGCCAAGCATTGGGAAAATGTAAAAATTGGAAACTTGCCCGTCAAGAAAAGAATAAAAGGAGATTCCGAAATTTTACTAAACAAAATACTCTACAAAATAAAGGGTATTGAAAAGAAAAAAAAAGTTAGGTTATTTTTTCCACATACAAATATTGGATTTTGGTCCGGTATTGCAGCAACCTTCCTGTTGCTCATAGGTATTTACTTTTACAACCAAAACACATCAGGAACCGTTACCACGCCGATTACTATTGAAAACAATCCAAATTCCGAGATAATTACATTGCAGTTGGACAATGGCACTGTTGAAACCATTTCTCTGAACGGAGAGCGAAAAATTACCACTCCCAACGGAAATTTGGTTGCTTCACAGCAGGGAAACTCTTTACAATATAACGGTACCGAAGCTCAAGACAAATTGGTATACAATACTCTTAACATCCCCTATGGACGGGAATTCGACCTTGTCCTGTCCGATGGCAGCAAGGTAAGATTAAATTCCGGGAGCTCCATTAAATATCCGGTCAGTTTCCTTAAGGGACAGGATAGAAAAGTTTTTCTAAAAGGGGAAGCATACTTTGACGTTACCACAGATAAGGCCCATCCTTTTATTGTAAACGTGGACGAAATGAACATAAGGGTACTGGGTACCCAATTTAACCTTTCTTACTATCCTGAAGATGAGGACATCAGCACCGTGCTGGTAGAAGGGGCCGTAGTCCTATACAAGGAAGGGGCCAACATGGAATCAAATACTACTACCCAACTGGTCCCCGGACAAAGGGCGGCATGGAACAAGACCCATAATACGATGACCGTAAATGAGGTGGACACCAATATCTACACGGCATGGAAAGACGGGTATCTTTTATTCAAGGCCTCCCCTTTTTATAACATTAGGGCAAAACTGGAACGTCATTTCAATATTAGTATAGAAGATAGAAGTGGGAGATTGGAAAATCAAATATACACGGCTACATTTAGAAATGAGACCATTGAAGAAATCATGGACGCCTTCAAAGAGGATACTCCCTTTGAATATATACGCGAAGGTTCCAAAATTATAATACTCGAAACTAATAATACTAACTTAAATAAGACGCCAATGAACAATAAATAAGAATAGGAACACTGGACAAATCGCTTTCACAAAAAAGCCGGAAAATGTTGGAGCATCTCCCGGCATAAGAAAGTGATATAAACAAACGAAATGTTTAATCACCAAACCTTTACAAAAGTATGAAAAAATTGAATCTAGTAGGGCCTTTCCATTCGGATTGGCTAAGCAAACATCATTTAAAGATGAAACTAACGACCCTATTACTAATAGTTTCTCTATTTAAAATTCAGGCGAACACATACGGCCAGAACACAAAAATCACATTAAACCTAAATAACGTTAGCGTTCAACAGGTTTTTGAGGAAATAGAATCCCTTTCCGATTTCAGGTTTCTGTACAACCATAAAAAAGTAAATTTAAAGAGAACTGTCTCCGTAAATGTGAAGAAAGAACCTATTTCAAATATCCTGGACAGGATGTTTGAAGCAACAGATATCTATTTTACCGTTAAGAACAAACAGATTATATTAAAAACTGGGAAAATACGCAAATCTGTCGACCCCGTAAATAATACCATCGAACAACATACCGTAAACGGAACCGTTACCGATGCGGACGGCAACCCTTTACCTGGGGCGAACATTGTGGAAAAAGGAACCACTAATGGAATTACGGCCGATTTTGACGGCAACTTTACACTGGATGTGGCCAATGAAAATGCAACCTTGGTTATAAGCTATATTGGCTTTGCCTCAAAAGAAGTAGCCCTTAACGGGCAATCCTCCATTTCCATTAGCTTGGAGGAAAGTGCAGCGGGCTTGGACGAAGTGGTGCTGATAGGTTATGGTACACAGAAAAAAAGTGACCTTACCGGCGCGGTGGGCTCCATTAAGTCCGAAGAATTGGCGGAAAGACCGGCAGCCTCGTTGAACCAGGCCATGGCCGGAAAGGTAGCGGGGGTAAACATAACCTCCGGCTCCGGGCGACCAGGGGGCAGGACCGTAGTACGGATACGGGGCAATACCTCGGTAAGTATTGCCAATACGCCCCTTTATGTAATTGATGGTGTAATCCTAAATGCGGTCAATCTACCCAATGGCAGTACACCCATAGATTACTTGAACCCTAATGATATCGAATCCATTGAAGTTTTAAAGGATGCTTCCGCCACGGCCATATACGGTGCCAGGGGCGCCAATGGGGTAATTCTTGTATCTACCAAAAAAGGTACTACTTCCGGCGAGACCCGACTTAATTATGATGTGGATTTCAGTTTGGGAACCTTACCTAAAAAGCTAAATCTGTTGAATTCGGAAGAGTTTCTTCGTGTAGAGGAAATAGCCTATGCCAATGCCGAGAAATTCGATCCGGAAGGATGGGCAGGGGGAAGATATACCGACCCCAGATTAAAGAGGACCGATCCCAGACTTTTTGATGCCAACGGCAACCCCCTATACGATACCGATTGGCAAGATGAGGCCATTAGGGCGGCCATTACCCAAAACCATCAACTTTCCTTTACCGGTGGTAACCAGAAATCCAATTTTGGGTTGTTTATGGGCTTTAGGGATGAAGAAGGATTGATCGTGGAATCATGGTTGAAGCGTTATTCAGGGAGGTTTACTTTGGATACGGAAGTAACCGACTGGTTAAGGGTTGGAGGTAGCCTGAGCTACAACGACCAGAACGAAAAGCAGGTGGACCAACTTGGAGGCGGTGGTATCACTACCATGCGACAAGTATATGAGGCCTTGCCCATTATCCCCGTGCGATACGAAGATGGCAGTTGGGGGTCCAATATAGACTATCCGGGAATGGAAGGTGGCGGCAGCCCCGTAGCCGTTGCACACGATCGTAGATACTTCCTTAAGACCCAGACCGTTCTCGGCAATTTCTACGGTAATATTGAATTTAATAAAAACCTTCAATTACGAACTACCCTAGGAACCAGTATTATCAACCAAAGAAACGATTATTACGGAGGTAAGGACCTAAGGTATATTGCCATGCCCGATGGTGCCGCAAGTGTCGCCAACTCCCGTTATAATTCATGGCAATTTGAAAATTATTTGACCTATAACAAGGATTTTGACAGCAATAATTCCTTAACGGCCATGGTAGGACTTTCCTGGCAACATATAGATGAATTCGGTGCAACGGCATCCACTAGAGGATTTGCGGATGATTTTTACGGCTTTAACAACCTGGGTGCAGGCTCCAACCCACAGGCTCCATCCTCGAGCAAGGTAGCTTACGGGCTCAATTCTTATTTTGGGCGTGTCAACTATAACTACATGAACAAATATTTGTTGACACTTACCGGTAGGGCCGATGGATCCTCAAAATTTGGACCGGAAAACCAGTTTGCCTTTTTCCCATCGGCGGCATTGGCCTGGAGGGCTTCCGAAGAGGATTTTCTCTCGGAGAACGAAACTATTTCCAACCTTAAAATCAGGGCCAGTTACGGGGCAACGGGCAACTCGGAACTACCGGCCTATCAGGCATTGGCAGGCCTGTCCAACGGAACGGTAATTTTAGATGATGCCCTAGCCACTTATACCGTAGCGGGTCGTATGGCCAATCCGGATCTAAAATGGGAGAAAACCGAACAGGTCGATGCCGGAATTGAATTGGGCCTTTTCAACAATCGTATCGGGTTGGAACTTGATGTATATAGAAAACTGACCACGGATATGCTCCTAAATGCGCCCATACCCTCTTCCAGTGGTTTTACCAATGTATTCAGAAACGTTGGAAGCTTGGAAAACAAAGGTGTGGAAATCAATTTGAATACGGTCAATTTTGATAATGAACTTTTTGGCTGGAGCAGTAACTTTAATATTTCCATTAACAAAAACGAAGTAATTGCACTTTCAGGAGGTTCGGATATATTCCTGGGATCTACCCTGATCCGTGTTGGTGAGCCTTTAGGTACTTTTTTCGGGTATATTGACGAAGGCACATGGAACACCGATGAAGCGGCCCAGGCAGCTATCTACGATAGATTGCCCGGGGATATCAAATACCGCGACCTTAATAACGATGGGGCCATCAATAGCGATGACCGGGCCATCATCGGAAAAGGTATTGCGGATGGTTTTGGGACCTTTTCCAATACCTTTAGGTATGGCAATTTTGAGCTTTTGGTAGACCTTCAGTTCCAATATGGCAATAGCGTAATGTACCGTGACGAACACTCTGCAGAAGACCGCCAGACCATTGCCAATAGCTTCAAGACCGTGCTGAACGCCTGGACCCCGGACAACCAGGATACCGATATTGCCCAGATAAGACCAATCGCGGCCGGATATGATACCAACAACGATTCCGGAAAATTAAAGGATGCCTCCTTTTTAAGGGGAAGAAACTTGATGCTGTCCTATGTCTTCAAGCCGGAACTGGTAGAGCGCTTGCACCTGAACCGTTTCAGGGTATACGCCTCTGTACAGAACTTTTTTGTATCGACCAAATATCCGGGGTACGACCCTGAAAGTTCAAATGGCGGTGGCGCTTTCGATCAAGGATTCTCACTGTACGATTATCCAAGGCCCCGAACCTTTATGCTAGGACTAAATATTGGACTATAACCATATAAAAGATAAAAAAATGAAATTCTATAGAAACTTTATAAGAGCTATAGCCGTCATAACCACAATATCAAGTATAACGGCATGTAGTAATTTTTTGGATGAAGAAGATGAATCCAACTTCACCACCGACACTTACTTTACCACGGCCGCACATGCCGAGAGTGCGGTTAATGGCCTGTACCAACCCCTGGTCCCGATTACCAGCAGTGGCTTTGGCGGGGGTACCTGGTTAATGCTGGAGTTTGCCACAGGCCTGGCCAACACCTCTTTGGGACAGGCTACCAATATATACCTGGTAAAGGATTTGATCAACAATTCCGACAATGGATATGGAAATAGTTTCTGGACCGGATATTATTCGGGCATCTCCAGGGCCAACCTGGCAATAGAAAAGATCCCTGAAATAAATATGGATGGGACCGATAAGGAAAATTATTTGGCCACGGCCAAATTCTTTAGGGCCTACTACTATTTTGGTTTGGTAAGAATGTTCGGGAACATTCCCATCATCACCAATTCGGTAGATCTGGGCTCGGAGCAGTTATACCCCGAACAATCTTCGCCCGAGGCGGTCTATGATTTAATTGTCAGCGATCTTACGGACGCGGAAAACTCTAGCCTACCTTGGAGGGATGCCTCGGGAAGGGTATCCATGGGGGCCGTTAAAACGTTATTGGCAGATGTATATCTTACCATGGCGGGCTATCCCCTCCAAAAAACGGAGAATTACGCACTTGCCGCCGCCAAGGCCAAAGAGGTTATCGATTCGGAAGAATTTGGTCTTTTTGAAACCTATGACGAACTGCACGACCCTGCCACCAAAAACACCGGGGAATACATCTTTATGACCCAGTTCGCGGCCGGTATCCAATCCGGTAACTGGCAGGCAGCTATTTTACCATATAACTTGGGAATTTCGGCCTATTCCGACCAAACCGGGGGTATCTTTTCTACAAATGCCTTTGTGGACTCCTATGAGACGGGCGATAAAAGGGCCGAAGAAAAACAATTCTATTTTACAAGTTATTCCTTGGAGGCCGATCGCAACAGCAGTATCAATCTAGGAGCACCATATATCTATAAACTTTTTGATATTACGGCCAATGAAGGAAGCGCCCAATCGGACTTGAATTGGTGCATTTATAGATATGCAGATGTATTGTTGATGTATGCGGAAGCATCGAACGAAGCCCAAAGCGGACCTACAACAGAGGCGTATGACGCAGTCAACCTGGTTAGGGATCGTGCCGAGCTTGCCGATCTGACCGGGCTTTCGCAAGATGCCTTTAGGGATGCGGTACGAATAGAGCGAATCCACGAGCTGAGTTTTGAAAACAAGACATGGTATGACATGGTTAGATGGAGAAAGGCATATAACACGGAAACCAATGTTCTGGAAGATTTTGTGGGGCATAACTTCTCTTACCTGCCAAATAAGGCGCTTACCGCAAGGGAACTCTTATTCCCCATACCCACCTCCGAGATGCAGAACAATCCAAATCTGGAACAAAACACAGGTTACTGATCAAATTATAGGAATAAATATGATTTTTTGAAATTCTAAAAAGTTTCAAAAAAACAGTTACAGGACACGGGCAGGAGATTTCCTCCCGTGTCTTTGTTTATTATATAGTAGTAAGGAAACGATCTACCTAAACAAAGAACCGAAAATAGAATCAATTTGGTAGTAGCCTACACCCGCTTCTTTTAACTTTTTTGCCTCTTCGCTAGCTTCTTCCATCATATTGCCAGCTTTCAACGCCCAAGCATTGATTACCCCAACCGCCATTATACCATGTCTCCTTGTCCATTCCACATCCTCTTTGGATATACTTTTAGAAAACAAATAATAGTCTTTGGGATTAAATCCTGACTTGAGCATATTGTCCTGAAGCTGCTGGCGTGTACAACTGAGTTTTACTTTCCCAGTGAAGAAGGCTGTGGATTCGTCCGTTCCGATCATCATGGCATGCTCCAAGCGTTTATACTTCTTTAATAATGCCACTACTTCCCCAAATAAATCGATATCGTACCCCTTAATTTTATTATCGACCATCACCTGTAGATCGCTTTCTTGGCAAAACTTTAGTGTTTCCTCAAAAGAAAGAACCCTGTTGCCCAAGTCCCCTTTTAATTCCTTTACATCGTTCCAATCCATTTCAGATACGGTTTTATTTACCCCATAGTATCTTTTAAAATTCGGATCATGATGGATAATCAAAACACTATCGCGTGTTAAACGCAAATCAACCTCAACCATCCAATATCCCTCTTTTGAAGCCTTTTTCAACGAAGCAAGACTATTTTCCGCAGTTTGGTCATCAACAACCCCTCCGCGATGGGCTATCAAATGATATTTATCTTCTCCCTTATGTTTATTAAACTGTCCGTATACCGGACTTTGTAAAAAGATACATCCGATTATGAAGAAACGGTAGTTTAGTATTGTTGCTTTCATTTTATTCTTCATTAACACTTAACAAATTATATAATTAAAGGGTTGGGAATACACTATAAAACAAGACGTAAAACCTGTTTAAACGAATTAATTAATCCGTAACAAGAACAACAAGTTAGTGAAAATTGTGATTGTATATAAATCGGAGCTTCAATAAAAGTGTCAACTGGAAAGTAAGGTAAGGGCAACAAAGGTATTAAATCTCTATAAAGTATGCGGCCGGTATCATCTCCCCAGTATTTAAATCTTTTGTTTTGCATGGATTATACAAATTATCAAAAACCAATTAGTCCGTTCCTTTTAGACATTCTTCTAAAAACAGATATCCTATATATACCATTAATTATGATTTTATTTTAAAAATGCAAAAAATGTACCATTAATGATCATTAAATTGGTAGCCTAGATGATACTTACATCTTATCTTGCATAAGATTTCATTGATGAAATGAATTGACATACATAATAATGATTGGAGTTTTAATGATTTTCAGGCTTGTTCCAAGTTCCTCTAAATGGGCCTGTTAAAATTGAGTTGAGTTAGTTTTGAAAAATCCGGATACCCTAAAGGTTCCGGATTTTTTTATTAAGGTAAGCAATGTAGGTTTATTTTATATTTCATTTTCCACTTTGCAAACTTCTATAAGATCTGGGAGTAGACCCTGTAAACTTCTTAAAAGTGGCAGCAAAATATTGGGAGGAACCGAAACCCAGACCAAAGGCTACTTCAGTTACCGAGCTACTGGACAATAAATCTATTTTGGCCTGTTCAATCTTTAACCGGTTCACATATTCCCTAGGTGGCATACCCGTTTTCGATTTAAACCAAAACTTAAAATACCCCACGGATATCCCAATTATATTTGCCATTTCATCCACATAAATTGTCCTATGCAGATTTTTATGAATAAACTTGTCCAGTTCATTCAGCTTTACGGACGGTAGACTTTGTTGGGGACTATTGGACAACATAACGGTTTCCAATAATAATTGGGCAATCGATTGATCCACCATTATTCTAGACAACAGGGAATCAAAATTCTCCAGCTGAACCAACAATTTTTCCAAAATAAATTTTAGTTGAAACGACCCCTTAAAAACTTGCTGCGATTTATCCAGTAGTGCCCCCAGCAAAAACTCGGATTGCTCTTTGGGCATATTGCATAGTTTCCCTTTGGAACTGTCCACAAGTAATTGAATCCAAAACAATTCTCCCTTATCTTCCGGAAATTCCCCCGTGCTATGAACAGTATTTGGTGGCACCACAATAATATCGTTTCCGTTAAGTTCAAATAATTGCCCCCCAATCCTATAATGTTGTTGCCCCTTCATACAATAGCAAATTTCCAAGGCTCCATCATGTTGGTGATTCTCCAGACCCGGCTTTACCTCCTTGTAACGATAATGGCCTATGGCCAATCCTCTTTTAACCCCAAGGTCCTTTAAATTAAATACCCTTCTTTCCCGTGTTCCTAAATCCATGATAAAATGTATAAAAAAGTAATATAGTACAAAATTGATAGATAATTATATATTTAAATTACATCTTTGAGGCCTATAATTTAGCACCATGGAAACAAAAAGATCGAAATTCATTAAAAATGGATTTATTAAAATAGACCAATTGATCACACAAAAGGAAGTAGACGCCCTCCGGACCATTTACGATAGCTTGTTGGAGGACAAAGTGAAAACGGCCCACCTGCGAAGTGACCTTGCAGGCGCGGATAATAGTACAATAGAGCGCATTACCCAAATTATGAGACCCGGCACCATAGCGCAGGAACTCCTTAATAATAGTGCCTATAAAAAAGCGGAACAATGGGCCAAAAACTTACTAGGCGGGGATATGGCATTGGATTTTGACATGATGATCAATAAGGCCCCTTATACCGACACTCCAACCCCTTGGCACCAGGACGCCGCCTATTGGATTGCCATGCCCGACAAAAGATCGGCCAGTTGTTGGATTGCATTGGACGAGGTGTTCGTAGAAAATGGATGTATGTGGTTTATCCCGAAAACAGAGGATAATGCCATACTCCCCCACAAAAACCTACCCAATGGGGGAGCCCTATATTGCGAAACCGACAACTCTAAGGCCTTGAGCATGCCCCTAAAACCGGGTGGATGTACTTTTCATGACGGCTTTACGCTCCACTTTAGCCAGGGTAATACTACCAATACCCAAAGAAGGGCATTGATCCTAAATTTTAGACCCAAAAAAATGATCGAATTTGAAAGGGAACAAGGAATGGATCACACTGGTGAAAGAAAGCAGAGAAAATAAAAAATTTCTTGAAACCGACTATCCTCGAGGCAGAGCCGTCGGGGAATTATAAAGATTAAAACAATACAACACATACAGATTAAATTTATATATCCAAGGTGTGCAACATTAGGAAAAATGAGCAATTTTTCTGATATTTATAATCTAAATTTAAGTAAAAATGGCAACAGTTGATAAAATACGTAGCGGACTGATTGACAAAATCTTGACCATTCGGAATAAGGATTTTTTAGTAGCGCTCGACAACTTGATTTCTTCTAGCTCAACTGATAATGAGATTGTGGAACTGACCACTGAACAGAAAGAAATGCTCGAAATGAGCGAATTGGACATTCAAAATGGACGACTGATTTCACAAGAAGCGATGGATAAAAGGAATCTGGAATGGCTAAACAGAATGTAAGATAGACAAGAACAGCGGACATTCAATACGTTGGAATACTTGAATACTGGGTGAAACGGAACAAATCCGCAACATATTCTAAAAAGCTGATTAAAATCGTAGCAAAAAGGACAAAGGAGATTGCAAAGACACCATTCGTATATAAGGAAGCTGACTTCAAAGATACACGAGTGACATCACTTGGAAATTATAGCATTTTTTATAAAGTGACCGACGGAGAAATATTAATAACCGCATTTTGGGATAATCGACAAGACCTGAAAAAATTATTACGGATTTTAATGGATAAAAAATAACGTTGCACAACAATGCTAACCGCAATTACGGCGTACCGATAGCTATCGGTACGACTGTATCCGAATCCACTTGAAATTGCTACCGTCAGTGCCAAACCAAAAATTAACGCATATTAACCCGTAACTGACGGTTATACGAGACCGGTGGGGAAGTGTTGATGTATCCTGGGCTGTTCTCTTAAACAAAATAAAAGAGGCCGGTTATCAGGGCGTAGCAATGGCTCTTCCTGACCCCCCCTCCGAATACGGCCCGTACCCCTACTCCCTATACCGGCCCAATACCAACATACTACTTGGGGATCAATGGGAGGTAAATAATTTTGTTAGAAACCACATTGCGGAATCGTTTAAGGAATCAATATCCATTAGCGGAATTTAGAAAATTCGGTTCACAAATCCTATCCAATCAAATCTCGACATAAAAAAGACCGTCATCCTATTTCATTAAAAAATCGGGCAAAAAAAATATCACAAATTAGCAAATTATTACTCTTAAAAAGAGTGATAATTTTTTCGACAACGACTAAGAAACGTTGTTCATCATTTCACCTGTGTCGTTGGTCGATATTTTTAAAAAAGTTAACAAATAGTTAAGAAATTTAATGGTATGTGCGCAATGCAAAATGCATTCACCAATACTAACTAAATTAACCAATATCACATGAAGAAGAAGATTTATTTCTCTTTATTGACTTTAAGCCTACTCTGTGTAAATACACTGATGGCACAAAGTAAAACAATATCCGGCAGCGTTACGGATGCCAACGACGGAACTCCACTTCCCGGAGTAAGTATTGCGGTTCAAGGAACCACAAAAGGCACACAAACCGATTTTGATGGAAATTATAGTCTTGAAGTTTCCGTTGGGGATGTACTTTTATTCTCCTATATTGGAATGAAGACCCAGACTATAACCATTGGCACTTCCAACAACATCAATGTTTCTATGGAAGAAGATTCCAGCCAATTGGATGAAGTAGTGGTCACGGCCCTGGGCATAAAAAGGGAGGAAAGGGCCCTTGGATATTCGGTTACTGAAATTGCAGGGGGCGAACTGGCCCAAGCAGTACAGGTAAACCCTGTTAATACCTTGCAGGGAAAAACTGCCGGGGTACAGATCAGTACTACCTCCGGAGGTACATTTGGCGGTTCACGTATTACCATTAGGGGGAATTCCACTTTTGGAAGCAATACACAGCCCATATTCGTGGTAGATGGTGTACTGATGGACAACGATCTTAGTGGTACCAACGGTGTTGACTGGGGCAACCAGTTAAAAAACCTAAACCCGGACGATTTCGAATCCTTTTCCATATTAAAAGGCGCTGCGGCCGCTGCACTTTACGGATCTCGCGCTTTGAATGGGGTAGTAATGATTACCACAAAATCCGGTCAAAAACGTAAGGGGCTCGGTGTCAGTATTAATCAGACCATTGGGACCAGAAACGTATACGACAGTGTAGATTTCCAGAATGAATATGGATCCGGTAACACGGCCGGTTGGTTCAGTGGTGTTGATAACGGTCCAAATACAAGGGTAAGGGACGACAGACATGACACCAGCCAGTTTTTTACCTACGACCTCACCACCGGTCTGCCTTCCATGGCCTTTACTTCCAGTGAGGAACACGCAGCAAGTTGGGGTCCAAGGTTCGACGGACAGGATATCATAGATTATGACGGTTCCTTGGCCAAATGGGTAGCGCAGCCCAATAACTACAAAGACTCTTTCGATACCGGTTTTCTTAGAAATACGAACGTTTCCGTAGATGGCGGTGGGGAAACGAATGCTTTCCGGTTGTCCTTCTCCAATTTTTCGGAAACGGGAGTATCCCCGAGGAACGATTTCGATAAAAACTCCATCAGTTTCAAAGGTTCCCAAGATTTGATCAAGGATAAATTAACCGTAGGTGCCACGGTACATTACACAAGGTCAACAGCAAAAAATCCTGTAAATCCCGGAGCAAATTCCGACTGGTTCCACGATGGTTTTCCCCGTAATTACGATGTAAATAAGTGGAGGAACAATTACAAGGATGTGGACGGAGGTATACCCTATCCTGCCGGAAATAACTACAACTACACCAGAATGAGCAGAATCTGGATGAGTATTTTGGACGATGAAAATGAACGCGTGGAAGGGTCCCTTGTTGGCAAACTAAATTTGGATTACACCATAACCAATAATATAAGTGCTACCCTGGAAGGAAATATGAACCAGTACACATGGACCCGGGAGTATAAAACCTTTGCAAACGGAGCAAATAGATTGAACGGGGCGTATGGAATGGAGAATGGTGAAAAATTTCAATATAGTTTTTCCGGAAAACTATTCTTTAACAAAGAGATAAATGATGATATCCGACTAGATCTGATATTGGGAGGTGACATGTGGAGTACAGAGACCAAATATACCAATATAAAAACTAATGGCGGATTTAAGATCCGTGATTTTTTTAACGTCTCAAACTCCCTGAATGCTGCCGATATAGACGGGGGTATAGGGGACAGGAAAAAAATAAATTCGGTATATGCCTTCTTCAATACCAGCTTCAGAAGGGATCTTTATCTAAATCTAACGGCCAGGAACGACTGGTCCTCTGCTTTGGTATACCCGGACGGACATGGAACCAATTCCTATTTTTATCCCTCAGGGAGTTTGTCATGGGTAGTTAGTGAAACCTTGCCTATGCCCAACTTTATTTCCTTTGCCAAATTAAGGGGGTCCTATGCCATTGTTGGTAACGACACCTCTCCCTATAGGCTCTCTACCGGATTTGTGGCAGATAATTTTAATGACAACCCTGCTTTAAATCTATTTAGATATGAAAACAATACGGCGATCTCCCCGGATCTACAGCCGGAAAAGAAATATTCCTGGGAAACCGGATTGGACATCCGTTTTTTTAACAATAAGGTTGGTTTGGATGTGGCCTATTATAAGGACAATACCAAAAATCAGATTATCGACTTACCCGTTCCCAGTGAATCTGGTATAAACAGGCAATTGATAAATGCTGGTAATCTTCAAAATTCGGGGATCGAGGCGGCACTGAATGTTAATATTATTGATACCAAGGATTTTAGTTGGGACATTGGGGCCAATTACACTAGAAACCGGGATAAAATTATTGAATTGGCACCCGGTATAAACGAATTTAATTTATTCGGAAATCCGGATGACAGTAATGCAGGAACGGCGTCTTTTGCCTATGTTGGCGGCAACTATGGGGACTTGGTCACAAGAAGGGGGTACACCTATTATGACGGGGCCAATACGGAGAATCACGATATTCCTA
>CBFGWQ010000056.1:0-18858 GCA_965652575.1 uncultured Arenibacter sp.
GCCATAAGCCATAAGCCATAAGCCATAAGCCATGGGAGTATACTGTTCACTGCTTACTGACAACCGATCATCCATTCCTTTCCAAACCCCCTGCTTATCGACCTTGGGATATGGCTAATTATTTTAAAATCAATAAATTGGATATAATGAAATCAGTATTAACAAATTCTTACCGTTTTGGATTTTATGGTAATGGGTAAGTATTTTTAATTTTGACGTACTAATGATGGTAGTGGGAGGACAGCAATTTAGTTATAGGTCCTTTTAATGCTTTAAAACAAAATGTTTTGTAACGGGGGGTTTATATGGACAATTAAAGACTCAACAGGATGAAATACCTTTCAAGAATTAAATTCCTACCTTTTTATATGGTATCCATATTACCCATGAGGGTACTATATGTAGTCTCGGATGTGATGTATTTTCTGGTATACAGGATAGTGGGATATCGGAAAAAGGTAGTGTTCGGTAACCTTAGAAATTCGTTCCCTTCCAAAAGCGAGGAGGAAATTGGGCAGATTGCCAAGGATTTTTATAGGCATTTCTGCGATATTGTATTGGAGTCGTTTAAAAGGTTGACGATAGGGGAGAAAGAAATAAAAAAACGCTTGCTCATCAAGAATCCGGAATTGATACGGGAATATGTTGATAACAAGAGAAGTATTCTTATGTATACCGGACATCAGGGCAATTGGGAGTGGTTGGTTTTTTTGCCTTTAATGTTCCCATATAGCTCCAATACATTCTACAAACCTATCAAAAACAAGTATTTTGATGAGCTGTTCAAAAATATGCGGCAGCGATTTGGCGTTAATTGTGTGGAATCGGATAAGGGGTATAGGACCATTATGGATAACCATCAGAAGAAAATACTTACTTTGAATTGTATGATCGGCGATCAAAGTCCGACCAAAAAGAGTTCTAAATACTGGTATAATTTTCTAAACCAAGAAACCGCTTTTTTTATAGGTGCCGATAAGATCGCCAAGAAAACCGATCAGGTAGTCCTATTTCCATATTTCAAAAAATTGCGGAGAGGTTACTATGAATTGGAATTTAAGATCATTGAAGATCATCCACGAATAAGGGAAAATTTTGAGATTTTGGAAAAATATGCCCAGCAATTGGAACAGGCCATTATTAACGCTCCGGAATTGTGGTTGTGGAGCCATAGACGATGGAAACTGAAAAGGGAAAGTACCCCGATTTTAAAAGAACTGGAATATGTATCAAAATAGTTTTACTCGATAATCGAGATTTAAACCTGCCTGCCCGTTCCGTTAAGGCGGGCCTGCCTTTGTCGGTAGACAAGCGTCGTAATCAAACTTGATTTCCTTTTAATGCCTCGTGTCCCGATAGCTTATCGGGATTGTCCCGAGGTAGTTTACTTTAAACCGGGCAAACTTCATCGTTCCTTATTTTTTCAATGCCAATTGGCAAATGAGCAGGGGTTTGTTGAGCGATTTTATATTTGGGGCGTACCGCGTTTTTTGTTTCCAAACAACAAGCTAAATATATACCCTAAAACAAAGCAGGAAACCAATCCAAAAAAGGCGTACATTAAAAAGTTTATGGAGGTATAGTTGCTTATATAGTAGATTAGGCCCCCACTGAACACAAATCCCAATAGCGTGCCTTTGGCATTGGCTTTTTTGGTCAACATGCCCAAAAGGAACATTCCTCCCAGGCCTCCCGTAAAGAGGCCAAGGTATCTGTAAAATTCATCCCAAAGGGATTTAATGTTTGAACTCGCCATCCATAGTGCGAACATTACCCCCAATATACCCGTGATGATGGTTGCTGCCCTGGCAATGCGCAGTAGGCGTAAATCGGCTACTTTGGCATTGAAATGTTGGTAGAAGTCGCTACAGAATGCTGTAGAGACCGAGTTTAAACTGCTGCTGATGCTGGACATGGCCGCTGAAAAAATACCTGCCACAAGAAGTCCGGACACGCCTAATGGAAGCTCTTTAACAATATACCATGGAAAAATGGAATCGTTATTGCTTATGGAAGGGGATAACCGATCTGGCATTTCCGAGTAAAATAGAAATAACAATGTACCAATACCAAAGAATATAATGGTGGCCGGGAGGGTCATTATGGCGTTGGTGTAGACTGTTTTCTGTGAATCCTTTACATTTCTACTGGTCAAATAACGCTGAACAATGGTTTGGTCCGTACCTTGGGTTACCATGGCAGAAGCCAATCCGCCAATAAACACCACCCAAAAAGTGGAGTCCGTAAAATTGGGTTCCATGTTCATAATGTTGAACTTATTTCTATCCGAGGCATAATCCAACATTTCACCGAAGGTGGCTTCTGTATGCATCATAATCCAGATGATTGCCAAAATACTACCTCCCATTAATACGATGACCTGCATTACATCGGTCCAAATTACCGCTTCTATTCCACCAAAAGCGGTGTATATGATACATAATACGCCCATTATTAGTATACAGGCCTCAACGGGTATTCCGGTAACTATGGATACCGCCAATGATGGTAGTAAAAGCACTATTCCTATTCTTCCCAATTGGAACAAAATAAAGGACAGGCTGCCCAATGCCCTGGCGGTGTAATTAAACCTGTTCTCCAGAAATTCGTAGGCGGTGGATATTCGGAGTTTGGCAAAATAAGGAATAAATATATAGGCTATGACGGGGGTGATCAAAATGGCGGTCATATTGAGCATAAAATAGGACCAATCTGTAATAAAGGCTTTGGCCGGTATGGCCATAAAGGTTATTGCACTCAGCAAAGTACCAAAAACACTTAGCCCGGAAGCCCACCAGGGTATGCGTCCACCTCCGGTAAAATAGTCTTCCGTAGAACGTTGTTTTCTTGAAAAATAGAGGCCTATAAGGACCGATACGCACAAATATGCCGCCAATACCCCATAATTTAACGACCCAAAAGGATGTGCTGCTTCCGCAATTTTGAACGCTTGTACTTTTGGGGTACGTATTCCGGGAGATATTTCACCTGAGATGATGATAAAATTATCCTGGTCGGGGAAAGATAGAGCCGTAACCGGAATTTTAGTGTCCAGGCTATCATAAACGAACCATTTTTTGGTAATGGTATTGTAGGCCAAAATGTCCCTGCTAAAGCCGGGATGTGTATTTAATATATTATTTCTTGACCGTATTATATTTTGCCTTATGGAATCATTGTTCCCATCGGAAATTTGTACCCCATATTTCTCTAATTGATTGAAAAGTATTTCGTCAGAACCACCGTAAACCATTATATGCATAGATCCCATAGCTTCGGCGGAAGCTCCCATCAATACCCTTGGTTTTTGGTCTATAAGTACTTCACCTTCTTCTTGCCAGGTATTGTTTTTGAGATTATAGGATAAATAGGTGCGGGGTACTTCCGAAAGTTTTCCCTTAACTTCATTCCTTCCGCCTACCACAAATATCTTTCTGGCGTCGGATGCTTCCTGAACTACCGCGGTGTGCAGGCTTCTGGGTGTCCCCGGAAAATCGGGTAGTCGTTCCCAGGAAGTTTTGGTCTTTATGTTAAGGCGGTAGAAGGCGTTGGTACTTTTGCCATTGTTTATACCACCAATAACATAAATATAGTCCCCGCTGGTCACGGCTGCGGTGTAGGATAAAGGTTCTGGAAGATCCGGATAGTTCCTTATGGATATGTCCGAGGTATTTTTGTCGTAACCCAAAAGAAAAACGGCATTACTGTCCTTCTCCTTATTGTTGCCGCCAATACAGAGAATTCCGTTGGGAAGGCTCAGGGATGCGCCGTAGGCCAGGGGAAAAGGGAGGCTAGTGTTGGATAATTGCCATGTACTGTCCTTGAGGATATATATGGAACTGCTCCATTTTTTTTTCCCTCCTTCCCATGGTAGTGCATCGGGAAAGTTGGCTCCCCCCGCGGCTATGGTTACACCCTGGTGTGTTCCCCCCATCATGCCCGCATAGCCCAATGCCTGTTCTTGACCTGGTTCGGCAGGGAGATTTGCTAAATTCCGAATAGTGAGCTTTGGACTTTCCTGACCAAAGATCGACAAAGTGATAAAAAGCGTTATTGTTAAAGTGAAAATTTTACGAAACCCCATATAAGGTAAAATTGACTTGCTCGGCAATATACTTAAAAATATTGTATTATGTATAACATATTATAAAATTATGCATATTAATTATATGTTTTATTTCCTGAATGAAAATAGATGAATTCTGTTATTCATACATATCATCAATATCTGTCTCATGGAGTTCTTTTAAAAATGCAGAGATACCAACCGTTGCGGCCATAAAGAATTTGGCCCCATTTTCCGGTTTGGCCATTTTCGGATTTCCCACTCCGGTATCTTTGGTTACGGCAGTCCATTTGCGTTGTGTGGTAACCCATCCCTCTTTCAGTCCTTTTATTTTGAATGTTTTTGCGTTTCCATCTCCCGCTTCGTCCAAGGGCAGCACCAAGTTTGGGCTTAGATGCATTACCACGGCTGTTTCCAGTTCCCCGGCATGGTCGCCCGGTTCATGAAAATGGTCGGAGGCCTTGGCAGCCTGCCACCAATTTAGGGAGCAAACAAAGACCGAAGGGTGTAGTAGGCTCAGTTCCCTAATGATCTGTTTAAAATTGTTGCCCCCATGGCCGTTTACGATGACCAATTTGTGTATGTCATTGGCTTCCAGCACCTGTACCAAATCTTTTAGAACTGCCATTTGTGTGCTTGGATTCATATTTATACATAGGTCTACATCCATTTGTCCGGTATTGACCCCAAAAGGGATATTGGGCAGGACAATTACCTTTGCCTTTTTGTCCCAAGCCATTTTAGCAGCTTGGATGGCCACATTTTCGGCCAGGATATTATCGGTTCCGTAAGGTAAATGGTAATTGTGTGCCTCCGTGGCACCCCAGGGCAATATCGCAACGGTGTAATTTTCCTCCCGCACGGTTTTCCAATTGGTTTCTGCCAGTACATAAGGTCTTGGGCTATTCTTCATGGTTTTATTTTTTTATTTTTATTGTCGAGTCCTATTTTAAGGGTTGATGGGTATTTTTAATGTAAATGTAGTACATTGAAATTCCATTATAAAATTATATGTATTACATAAAACATTTTATGAAAATTAAGATGGTATAATTGTAATTTTGTTATAAATTACGCAAATTTTAATCTTAAGATTCTCCAACCCTTGGGTCGGCCCCACATGTTTATTGGACAGGATTTCCTTTTCGGCAATTCCGGGTGAGGCAAAATTACAAGGTTTATCCCAAAATACTAAAGTTCGTTAAAATGAGTACATTAAACAAAATTGAACCCTTGGATAACCTGTCTTTGGTGGATAAGGCCGAAATTAGGATTTTGAAATTTTTTAAGGAAAACAATTTAAAACCGGGGGATGCCATTCCCAAGGAATTGGAATTTTCCGAAGCTTTTGGAGTCAGTAGAACCGTGGTCAGGGAAGCTTTGTTGCGTTTAAGGACACTGGGTATCGTTGATTCCAAAAAGCATCGGGGCATGGTTTTGACTCGGCCCGATATTATAAATAATTTTGAGCGTATCCTTGATCCCACTTTATTGGGGGATGATACCTTAAGGAATTTATTCGAGCTTCGACTTATTATGGAAATGGGGATTGCGGATTTTCTCTTTGAGCACAAAACCCAAAAGGACATGGACGAATTGGAGCGAATCGTGACTTTGGAAGAGGAAACAAGTTATGCAAAGGATCGTTTTTCATTGGACCGGGAAATCGCATTTCATGGAAAGCTCTACCAAATGTCCAACAATGCCACTGTACAGAGGTTTCAAAGTCTTTTATTGCCCGTTTTTGAATATGTTTATTTGGAAGAGGCCAAGAAAAACAAAACCGATTACCAATATTCTTCCGGACAATTCGTAACGCATAGAATGTTGATGGACAACCTAAGGGTAGGTACCCCCGATACCTATAGAAGTGCTATGCGCAGACATTTGGAACCCCATTTTGATCATGCGCTAAAAAACGGTAGGAAATAGAACAAGTCCTAACTTGGGGATATCAGGAATAGAGTAAAGGGAAAAATTTCCCCTGCATCTTATTGCCTTTTGGCACTTTGGGAACTCCGGACAAAAGTTCCTCGTCCGTATTGCTTATGGTGCCATCTGCAAATACATTGAGGACAAATGCCCTTCTGCTTCTTTCCGATTTATTTTCGTAGGAACCATGCACCATTAATGGATGGTGAAAGGTGGCGTAACCTTTTTTTAATTCAATGGCAATGGGCTTAAACTCTTTTTTCTGATCTTCGTTAAGGTATTTCATAAGTCCGTCCATATCGCCCGCAAGGGAGGGGGCATCCAAAAGGCCCCATTTATGGCTTTTGGGGATATAATGAAGACAGCCATTATCTGTATTGGCATCATCCAATCCCGTCCAGCAGGTAAGGTGTTGCATGGCTATGGTCCTGGTCCAATAGGAGTAATCCTGGTGCCAGGCTACTACCCCGCCATGAAGTGCCGGTTTGCAGAATAATTGGTCGTGCCAAAACCTAACGGGTTTGGCATCCAATAATTGATGGGCCGCTATGGTAAAGGCAGGGTTCCAAAGAACGTCGTGAAATCCTGGAGTAATACGCCAATGTCCAAGGGAATGGAACAAAACCGAATTGGGGTCTTTGGATTCGTTGCTGTGAAATTCATAGAACAAATGATTGGCAGGATGTCCAGGATCCATTATTTCCGCCAATTCTTGATTCAATTTATCAACCTGCCATTCTTCCAATAATTTTATTCCCGATATATAACCAAATTCATGAAAATGTGCTACCTGTTCATCGGATAATTTGTATTGTTCCCATTCCGCTGCTGATTTTGGCAGTTGGAACATATCGGAAACGGGATGGTCAAAATCGGCTAGATCCTTTACTATGGCCATTGGTGGGTTTGTTAAATTATAATCGATATACGTAAACTACAATTCTATAAGGCGTAGTTCATCATAAATATATCCATTATTTTCCAATGGGGCAATTTGTCGGGATATATTGCAGTTTCTTATAATTACCAAAAATTTTGGTAGTCTAGAGTTGGATGTGGTAGTTTACATTTGGCAAAATATGTGTTTCACCGCCCATTACCTGCTGCTTACTGCCAACGTATCATCCGGTCCTTGCCAAGGAATTCCGTTGCGTTTCAAATCCCCGCCTTTGTTGAACAGGGATGTAATTTCATTGCACAAAAGTTTAGTCTTTCTTGGGCCTTGGCTTTCTGTACCTGTCCTTTCCATCCGTCAGCCATTTTAAGGAGAAGCTTACAAAAGGATTTTTCTGATAATCATCCTGTTCAAAAAACAAACCTATATCCCCGTTTTTCAAAATGGTCATGGATGAGTAGGCCGATTCCCCTTTATAAATTGTTTTTCCCTCGGACCAGGTTTCGCCTTCGTCATAACTTATTCTGACCGTCATATTAACACGTCCCTTTTCACTTTTGGCATTGGAGAACAGCAACCTGTTTTTTTTATAACCATCCTCAATGGAAGTATAACGGACAATACTGGCGTTACAGCCAGGATCGATCAAGGCAGGTTCGGGTCGGGTTTCCCAACTTTTTCCTTCGTCCTTGGAAATATGTACATAGCGTTTTCCTTCTTTATTGGCCCTGGCATTGATCATCCAATCCCCATTGGCCAACTCCATTATTTTGGATTCGTCCGCAGGACTTATGGGAGTATCTATAAAGAACCAGGACTTTCCATGGTCCTTACTGCCAAAAACATGAAGCCCGTTATTTAGGTTCACCATGCAGTGGAGCAACGTACCGGATCGGGTCTGTATGCCCCGGCCGGAGGTGATAAATTTAAAATCGTTGTGCCATTCCTCCTTTGCAATTTGAGGGGTAATATCTTCCGGCTTGCTCCACGTCTTTCCATTATCTACACTTTTTACAACATGTAAATAGTAAACGTCCTTTTCCTTATCCAGATCCATATAATTGTAAAATAGAAAAATTTCGTTGGTAACGGCGTCTACTATCATAGAGGGATCGGAAGCCGATTTGCCCAGGGGGAAATCCACAATTTTTTCTATGGCCGACCAAGTTCTGCCATTGTCGCTACTTCTCCTTATTACAATATTAATGTCCTTGCTCCACTTTAGGTCGCCACAGGAAGGGACCCGTTCGTCTATGGCCGCGATCAGATCACCATTGGGGGCGGTGGCCAGGGCAGGGATGCGATAGCAGGAAACATCCCGGTTCATAGTAGTGTTGAACAGATCCTGATGCTGTATTACCCCATCGGCAATCTTGAAATTTTCCTGTTGGGCCTTACATCCGAAGGCGACGAACAAAAGTAGTATCAATGTATTTTTCATGTCTTTTAAATTTACCATAATTTCTATTTTATTACTCCATTTTTTTCTATTTTCTCAAAGGTTTTCCAACATTGGAGCATAGCTCTAGGCACGTGGAAACATCCCTTCCACTTGCCACCTTTAAGGTCTAACAATACTTTGCCTTCCCTATTTAAATATCCAAACCATTCCCCATGTTCCGGGTCCGAAAAGTGCTGCCAACTAAAGTCGTGCACTTTGGCGTACCATGTGGAAATTTCAGGGTCTTGCGTCTGTTCATAAGCCTTGGCAAGGGCAACCAAGGTCTCCAAATGCACCCACCATAATTTTTGGTCCCATTCCAACTGTTGGGGCGGATGCCCCTTGGCATCCATAAAATAGAGTATTCCTCCAAATTCATTGTCCCAACTGTATTCCAGAATTTTAATAATGGTCTCCGTAGCTTTTTTTATAAGGCCTTGATCATTTTTTCTCACGGCAATATCGATCATGAACCACATGGCCTCTATGCCATGGCCAGGATTTAATAAACGGCCGTTAAAACTGTTTTCATGGCTACCGTCAGGTTTTACGAATTCATAGATCAAGCCCGATTTTTTATCCAAAAAGACTTCCATAACTTCATGGATCGAGAAATCTATGGTATGCTCCACTTCGGAGGGGTCCAATATATCTTCCATCTCCAAAACCAGGTTGGACAGGATCATGGGCAGGGCAAAACTTTTAAGCGGTCGGGCAGAGGTTCCTTTTTCGTATAGGCCCTTTGGATCATCCTTTCTCTTGAGAATGTTTTGATACGTTTTTTTGGCCAGTTCCTTATATTCCGGATCTTGTGCCGCTATACCATATTGGGCAAAGGCCATGGCCGCAAAACAGTCCGAAAAAATATTATAGGGCTGTACCAAAGGTTGTCCGTTGTCGGTTAGGGAAAAATAGACATTGCCATGTGCATCCATACCCTTATCCCTTATAAAATCGACCCCACTTTTGGCAATTTCCAGCCATTTTTTCCTTGGCTCCACTTGGTTGTACAAGGTAGCGAACATCCAGGCCTGCCTTCCTTGCAGCCACATAAATTTATCGGTGTCGTACACCCTGCCTTCCCTGTCCAAGCAGGTGAAATAGCCGCCATTTTTAAGATCCAGGGAATGTTTCTCCCAAAAGGGGATGATATTGTTCAGTAAGGCATCTTTGTACAGTCTACTTTGTGGTTTCATCAATTCCTATTATTAACAATTTCGAATATACTTTTTTGGGTCATTATAAAGCGGTGTCCAAGGAAGCGTTAAATCTTAAATCTTCGGTCTCCTTAACGTTTCCTTGTTTTATGTTAACGGGGGTACAGCTGAACATCCATTTCCAAGAGTTGTTTCCATGCGGAATTTTTAGAAGTATTTTGTTCCATCCTTTTTTTAATTGGATAGGAGTGGGTGCCCTATAAAAATAATCCTCGTCCACGAATGCTATTTTCGGAGTATTCACATCCAAATTCGGCTGTTTCCAAACAGGGGGGTCTATAAGCCTATCATTGACCCATATTTTTGGATCGGTATGGTGCCATTCCCCTAATTTGGGCGTAGGCCCGCCCCTTCTGCCCCCGGCCCTGGACCATCCGTGGAATCCGACCCAAAAATCCTGTATCCTGTCCTCTGGGGAATAGATTTGTGTATACGCATAAAAGGTACCTTTTTCTTCTTCCGTAATGGATGGGAAGCCAAAGAAATGCTTTAGATGGATAGTGGCCCCCATATAGGGACCTTTCCATCTATAGGTTTTGTCTCCTACCGTATAGCTTTCCTTTACATTATTTTCTACCTCAAAAGTGGTCTTTACATCCCCCTGATGGTCAAAAGGTCCAAGTAGGCTCCATTCTATATGGGTTTGCTTTATATAGGGAAATTCCTTTCCCTCAAAAAATAAATCCCGGTGGACCAGTACTTTTTTTTCAAAGGCCTCAAAGCGCTTGAATTCCAGGCTGTCTTTTTTGGGTAAATTGGCCCAATATTCAGGATAGTTCCTGTCCTTGCCCTTCCAAATGGCATCTGAATAGAACAGGATGGAAGGATAAATGGGGTTCTGTCTTAGAATGTCGCTTTCTTCGTTAACATTGTTGTCCGGCCAGGCACAGAGAATTCCGCCCAATGCCAGTTCATCTCCTTTGGGTTGCCTACAGGGTTGTTGGAAAAATAATCTTGCCATACCGGCAAAGGGATCCAGATGATTAATGTAGTTGGCACGGGAATCTATAAATGGATGTCCTTGCCTAGGGCTAAATTGGGCCCATAACTGGTTGATGGAAGTTGAATCCTCCTCAATTTGGATGCCATCTTTCCATACAATTACCTCTCGATCCTGTTTTTTAATGTGTTCCATAAGGGTCAGGATCATTTGGTCGTCAACATATTCTTCCTTATTCCGTACCTCGTCCGTACCAATGTGGATAAAAGGCATGGCTTCCTTGTTGCCCAAGGACATGAGTTCGTCAAAAAGATCCAGAAGAATGGGCAAGACCCTTGGGTCTGCCATAGATTCCAGACTGAACGCCCTCCTAAATGCCGTGGTATGACCTGGGATATCGAACTCGGGAATAAGGGTTATTTGCCTATCCGCACAGTATTCCAAAATCTCTTTGAACTCTTTCTGGGTATAGAATTTTCCTTTTCCCCGTGCCGTGGCCTTATCCGATTGTAATTCCGGATACTTTTTACTTTCCAAGCGCCATCCAGGATCATCGGTCAAATGCCAGTGAAAAACGTTCATTTTGTATTGGGCCAATACATCGATCTGTTCCTTTAATTGGTCTACGGATTGAAAATTTCTTCCCGTATCGTGCATAAAACCTCGGATCTTAAAGGCAGGCCAATCCACTATTTTGATTTCCGGAAATGTACCAAGTCCGTTTTGTTTACGGAACAATTGTTTTAAGGTCTGAATTCCGTAAAAAACACCTTTGTTTGTAGGGGCTGTTAAGGTTATGGTATTGCCAATCATTAAGGAATAGGCTTCCTTATTGTCCATATGGGGCAATTCCTTTTTTATAAGGTGAATTTTTAATCCATTCTTGGCGGCACCAATACCATTGTCATTAAAAAAACCTACTAAAAGATCACCTTCCTTTTTAAATTCATTGGCTGTGACAGAAGCAAATTCAAAAAAGAGCTGTTTGTTTCCATAGGTTATTTCCTGTGGAGTAGGAATTACCGGAAAACTATCTTCGAGGAAAATTAATGGTTTTTCAGTTTGGCAACCCATACATAGCCAAAGAAGACATATGGTGAAAGCGGTGGATAGCTGTGTTGCGTTATTGATCATAGTGTACATCGGCTGGTATGGTCCATAATTCCTAGGGCATTCAAAGCCGATCTTGCTTCTTCCAATTCTTTTGGCGAAAGGGTCACATGCGGAAATCTACTAGGGCCGCAATCTACGCCCAATACCTGCATAAAGGATTTGGCAGCCCCGTTAAATCCGCCTTTTGCATTTAGAATATCCACAAACTTCATGGATTTTTCCTGAAGGGCCGCAGCCAATGTATGATCGTTGTTGTGGAATGCCTCTATGATAGATAAATACAAGGGCGCCAAATGGTTATAGGTACTACCTACCCAACCTTCCGCTCCCATGGGAAGGCTCGCCAATAAGATTTCATCGAAACCGAACAATATGTTGTAGGCACCATTATTAAAATCCATACAGTATTTATAGTCTATTAAATTATTGTTGGTAAACTTTACCCCCGCAAAGTTGGGTATTTCACGGGAGGCCATTTCCAAAAATTCGTGCATTAGGAAATTGGCACCCGTCAATACCGGAATGTGGTAATAATAAAAAGGCGTATCGGGAGCGCATGCTGCAATCTCCTTGCAGTATTCCAACAAACTTTTCAATGAGCTTAACCTAAAGTAATAAGGGGCCAGGGCGGCAATGGCATCCACCTTATCGGCCGAATGGGCAGCCAATTCTTTCGCTTCCAATAAGCTGTTATGTCCAACGTGGTTTACCAGGAAAAAGTCGCTTGGTTTGGTGTTGGACCATTCAGAGATAATTTCCTTTCTTTCTTTCGTGCTTAAGGAAACAAAATCTCCTGTAGATCCGTTTACAAAGGCGCCTTTGACCTTGTTGTTCTTTAAAAATTGGCCGTATTCGGAGATTGCACCTAGGTTTATTGAGTAATCCGTATGCATTGGTGCATAAGTGGCGGCTATTAGTCCGTTCATATTTTTTTATTATGTATTACAAAGCTTAATTACGTGTAAATATTTCAATTTAAAAATTTTTCCGATACTTGGGTCGGGTCTGCCTTTTCTACAGTTCCAATAGATATATCGGGACGGGTGAGGCAAAATAAATTATAACCCGTATCGTCTATTCTGATACTTTGTTTCCGATGGTCCCGATTTTGTTTTGGAAACTTAAAAAAGGGTTCCAAAAAAATGGTACCCTTTTTTCTGCAAACAACTCAATTTAAACTAACTCAACATTTTAATTATAACCGTCCGTTTGTTCCAATAATGGATTTCTACCGATCATATCCGTTGTAATGGGCAGTACCAATTTAAATTCGTCCCCAGGGTTTAGGAAACTTATGTTGTCCAATACAAAGCTGTCTCCGGCCCTTCTTAAGTCCCACCATCTTTTTCCCTCACCTATAAATTCCTTATAGCGCTCCTCTAAGATGGCATTGGCGTTTTCTGTTGGGGAACCATTGGAGTAAGCGTGGATAAGCGGTACATAATTTTCTCCATATGCCCTTTGTCGTATTTGGTTTATTTCGGTGGAGGGATCCTCTCCCATAAGATTTTTGGCTTCTGCCAATAATAGGATTACATCGGCATACCTGTATACCGGCACATCGTTCTCAAAAATTCTTTCAGACCCGATAACCTGTCCCAAAAATTTATTGAATACGGAACCAAAGTAGGCCGTTTCATTATAGGTTGGATATCCAAGTCCGCCATTATCGTCCACATACAATCTAATAAAAGTGGCATCCTTTCTGCTATCGTCATTATCGTCCAATAACAATAGGGTTTTATCCGATTGGCCATATCTATTGGCCCCGGCAATAATAAAATTGCCCATGGAGTTGCCCTTGTCGTTAAAAGTGGGGTTAATTTCCGTGCTTCTTCCGGTAAGACTGTTGTAAAAGTTGGAAGCCTCGTCCTGTTTGTACTGTACGGCAAAAATAAATTCGCTATTGCCCTCATTGTCCACTCCCCAAAGGTTGGAAATATTGGGTTCAAGTGCCACTCCATAGGAGGCTATTTGTTGTAAGGCTGTTTTGGCGGTTTCAAAATCGGGATTGCCTCCCCCCATTACATTTCCCGACCAAATGTAAACATCGCCCTTAAGTGCCAATGTTGCCGCTTTGGACCAGAAGTTTCTATTGCCTTCCCAGAAACTGTTGTCCGATCCAAAGGTACTCAGGGAAGTTTCTATATCGGCTTTGATCTGTGCCATGACCTCGGCTTCTGAAGACCTGGCTTTGTTCAGGGCATTGGGATCTACTTCGGCAATGGGTTCCAAAATTATGGGTACCCCGCCCCAAGTCTTTAAAAGGGTGTAGTAATAAAAAGCCCTTAAGCCATAGGCCTGTGCCAGAATATGGTTTTTGTCCGCCTCATTTACAAAACTTACATTGGGTACATTTACCAAAAAGTCGTTTATTCTGTGTATTCTGGTATAAAGTCCGGCCCAGCCTCCGAAAGGTGCGGTGGCAATGGTTATATCGGAACGGATAAGCGCTTCGTTGTTTGGGGATTCAAAGGTCCGGCCGCCCCAAATGTCGCTTCGTATTTCCCCCAATAACCACAGATTTTCCATGGAGGATCTAAAATTGGCGTATAATCCCGTATGGGCCGTTCTTGCCCCTTCCTCGGTATCCCAAAAACCGGCAGTGGTCAATTCACTTGGGCTGGTGAGTTCCAACTCGCTTTCACAGGCACCCAAGGTAAATGCCAATAATAATATATAGATATATTTTTTCATTTCTAAATGGTTTAAAAAGTTAGGTTTAATCCAATGGTAACGGTCTTTGGAACGGGAAATGCTCCGTATTGAATACCGCCTATTTCCGGTGTTTCCCCGGTATAGCTCTTGAAATAATGCAGGTTACTGCCCGTTACAAAAATGTTCAATCTTTTGATGACATCATTGAAATATTCGGAGGGCACGTCATAACTGAAGGTCACTTCCCTTAGGGCCAAATAGTCCCCTTTTTCCCAGAATTGACTATTACCGGCATTTAAAAGGCTTGCACTGTCCCCAGAGCCGTCGCCTTCATTCCCCCTCCATACATTCTTGGTCCCGTTTACGAAAACAAAACGCGGCCAGTCGGTATCCGTATTGGTCGGTGTCCATGAATCCAATACTTCCTTGGGCTGATTTAAATTGCCCTGTGTTTGCCCGTAACCTTTGTTTCTAATGTGGTTCCATACCAAATGGCCCGTAGCAAAATCGGTCTTTACGAACAAGTTAAAGTTTTTGTACCTGAGACTGGTAGTTAAGCCTCCCAAGAAATCGGGGGTGGTGCGGCCAATAACTTTTCTGTCCAGGCTGTTGATGATTCCGTCGCCGTTTTGGTCCTTCCATTTCACATCCCCTGCATAATGGGTGTTTTTATCGCCCGGCAGGAAATCGTCCTGGATATTACTGTCTGTATTGGCTTCTGCCTGACTTGCATAGATGCGCTCTTGTTCATAGGCAATGACCAGGTCGTTGCCAACACGCTGGCCTTCCTGTAGACCACCTACCCATTCTTCTTCCCCAGTTTTGGTATTCCAGATCAACTGGCCGTCCTGTCGGTTAAGGTCATTGGCATTTTCCGGAAGTTTCTCTACGTAATTCCTGTTGGAAGTTATTGTGGCACCAATATTCCAGCTAAGGTTTTCGTTCTGAACGATATCTCCATTTACCTGCAGTTCAAATCCTTTGTTCCTTATGGTTCCGTTATTGGTCAATATACTGCTAAAACCGGTGTAATAGGGAAGGGTAAGATTAGCGAGCTTGTCCTTAATGTCCCTGGAGTACACATCTGTGATGAAGGTCAGTCGATCATTAAAAAATGAAATATCCAAACCGGCATTAAAGGTGGTGGACTTTTCCCATTGCAGATCCAGGGTAGGTAGACCGGAATTGGCATAACCTGTTTGCCCGTTGTAAACCCCTTGGCTGCCATAGGCCCCGAAGACCCTGTAGTTTATAGGAACATTAAAACCTAATACATTTTGTGAGCCACCCAGTACCTCCTGATTACCGTTGACACCATAGCTCAATCTCGGTTTTATCCTGGATATGGTATTGCCAATATCGGAATTGGCAAAGAAATTCTCATTGTGCAGGTTCCAGCCAAAGGATACCCCCGGGAAAAAGTCACTCTTGTTATTCCCCAACCTTGAGGAACCATCATTTCTAAAGGTAAATCCCAAAAGATATTTGTTGTCGTAATCATATAATAACCTTCCAAAGGCAGAGGCAATGACATATTCCGTTTCAAAACTGAAAGGGATACCATTGGCTTCAGCCCCTGCATTTAAGGTTTCTATAAGGTCTGTGGGGGAATTTCGGGTCCCTGCGGATGTGGTAAAGAAGTTGTCCTTGAAATACTCTGCTCCTATCAGGGCATTGAAATTATGGTTGCCCAGATTTTTGGTGTAGTTCAAGGTACCTGTTAATTGGTTCCTAAGGGTTCTTTCCAAGCCTACCGAGGCTTCCCTTCCGGTTCTTAAAGGGCCTGTTGTGCTACCTACCCTATAGGCCCTATTGAAGCTTTCGTTATGGTTGTTGATGGTAAAATGGCTCCCGTCCAAAGATAGGATCAGGTTATCCAAAATACTCCAATCCAGGCCGACTGAGGCCGACAAACGCTGTTCCAGATTTTTCCTTACAAATTTATCCTGATAGTATAAGGGGTTTCCAAAACCTTGGTTTTGTCCTACGGCGTAGATATCGGACCAGGTGCCATCGGGGTTGTTGTCGTAGGTCCTGGAAGTCGGGGCCTGACCCTGAAATCTTCTGAATACGGTGTCGTCACTGCCCAATGGACTTAAACTTAGGTTGGAATGGGAATAAAGTACATTGGAGTTCACCTTTAGGTTGTCCGTAATTCTGTAGGTACCCGTAAATTTTCCCGAGTACCTTTTAAAGCCCGACCCCAGGATCAGGCCATCGTTGTCCAATAGCCCCAAGCCTAAATAGTAGGAGCCTTTTTCATTTCCACCGTCAAAGGAAAGGTAGTGGTCCTTGGTAGCGCTATTTTGGTAAATGCGATCGCCAACGGTCTTATTGTCATAGAATAAAATATTCTGACCGGGGTTCAGGACATCTGGGATACTGTTCCATCCGGGTTGTGCCAATAGGTACTCATTACCGGCATTTAGGAGCTGGGTGGTAAAAGGGGAATTGGTGGTATTGCCCCCTGTACCCATACCGTTCTCGCCGTCCAAAAAGGCGATAAAAGATCCGGGGTCGTTTATGGCTTCGCGATACCAGGCAATGGATTGTCTGTTGTAATTTATAAAGTCGGCCGCGCCAATATATTTTTGGTCATTTCTTTCCTCGTTCATACTATATTTATATTTATAGTTGATAGAAGATTTACCGGGCTTACCGGATTTGGTCGTTACCAGAATTACCCCGTTGGCAGACCTGGCACCATAAATAGCGGTGGCCGCCGCATCTTTTAAGACTTCAATGGATTCGATATCATCAGAGTTCAAGGCATAAAAACTGCCTGGTATGCCATCTATCAAAATTAATGGGGACCCCGTACCGTCAAAATTGGTGCCACCGCGCAGAACAATCTGTGGGGTTGCACCTGGTTGTCCGGTGGTATTGGTTACCCTAAGACCGGCTATGGTACCTTGAAGGGCTGTTGCCGCATTGGATCTTGTGGAGCTTTCCAGGATTTTGGTGTCCAATTTGGATACCGACGTCGTAAGAGTGGCCCTTGTTTGGGATCCGTAGCCCGTAACCACCACTTCGTCCAGAAGGGCGGCGTCTTCCTGTAACACTGCATCTATATTGGATTGGCTGCCTATGCTAATGGATTGTGCAGTAAAGCCCAAATAACTAAATATTAAAACATCGCCGGTATTTGCCTCTATGGTGTAGTTCCCGTCAAAATCGCTTTGGGTTCCTGTTGAGGTTCCCTTTACCAGGACGTTGGCCCCGGGCAGGGGCTGTCCCGAACTATCCGTTATGGTCCCGCTTATATTCCTTTGTTGTGCCAAGACCGGGGAGCTTGCCAAAAGAAGTAATAGACCAAGGATCCAGGTGGTACCTAGGGGCGGGTTTTTTGTTTGAATTGAACTGGGTGATGGTTCATTTCCCCTACATCGCTTAATAAACTGTTTCATAAATTATTGGTGTTTGAGTTAACATGTCGGTTAGATTTTTGGGCAAGGTAAAAATTTATATTATTATGTTATACATAATACTTAATTATTTTTAATATTTAACATATAATTGTTTTTATTTTGCTATAAATGTTATTTTTATTTTATTAAAGTATAATTAATATTTAATTTGGTTTATATATTGATCCTACTTCCTGACTTTTGTGCTGTATAGAGGTTTATCATGAGATTTAGAAGTACCGATAAAATGATTCTACTGATCTTTGGGATAAGGGATATATGCCATGAAATCTTAATTTTTAGGTGGGATTCCCAGCCTCACACAACCTATTTCGGTGGTTTTACAACATTAATTCGCCTAGATTCCAACTAGATTCTAGATTTATATCGACCAATAACAACCAACATTTATGAATAAAGCACTTATAACTTTTATAGGGATACTTATGGGGATGGGCCTGTATGCCCAAAAGGGAATGAAACTGGGGATTCATGGGGGGCTGCCCCTGGATGAATTTCAGGACGAGCTAAGCCTTGTTGCCGGGGTGGATCTTGGATATCGCTGGGGGGTAAGTGAAATTGTAGACCTGGGGCTAATGGTAGGCTTTGTAAATGGGTTTCCGGAAAAATACAATAGGGAACTCTATGCAGAGGATTTGCCCCATATTCAATTTTTGCCCTTGGCCGCGTCCGTCAGGTTCTGGCCTTCCAATTCGTTCTCCATTGGGGGCGATGTTGGTCGGGCCATCGGTATAAATAGCGGCAATGATGGCGGATTGTACTATAGGCCTACAATAGCCTATTTAATGGGGGCACAAACGGAAGTCAATTTTTCGTATACCGGGATAGCATTGGACGGTGCCACATGGGCTACCCTTACCCTTGGAGTGCTGTATACTTTCGATTTTTAAAGGGAGTCCTTATCATTGGCTCTTTCCTTATAGAAAGTCTTATCGGTTTCCAATCCTGATCGTTTTAATTTAAAGATTGTCCGGTCTTTGGGTGGGGCTGTCTGTACCATTTACTGGGTTTTTGCTTTACCTCTCCTTGGGAGAGGTCGGAACTGCTTTTTCAGCAGTCCCGATATCTATCGGGACGGGTGAGGTAAAATATTTTGGTGAAATCCGTTTTTTTTGCCAACTGTAAACTACTACTGCCCACTTATAATCCGGTCCGTTCCAAAACCAAT
>CBFGWQ010000057.1:0-18834 GCA_965652575.1 uncultured Arenibacter sp.
ATGAAATTCAAAGTTTTAATTCTACCCATTATACTTCTGCTCATTTGTTCTTGTAAAAAAGAACTAACGAAGGAAATAGACCTGTCCGGTTCTTGGCATTTTCAAATTGATTCATTGGACCAGGGCATAAAGACAGCATGGTATAAAAAAAAATTGTCCGATACGGTAAGGCTCCCAGGTTCTATGGCCGAAAATGGAAAAGGAAATGATATCGCCGTTAATAGCCAATGGACAGGTTCTATCTGGGACAGTGCCTATTTCAAAAGCGAAAAGTATGCCCCTTACAGAAAGGAGGGCAATATAAAAGTTCCTTTTTGGCTTCAACCCAAAAAACATTACATAGGGGCTGCATGGTATCAAAAGGAAATAACAATTCCTGAGGATTGGGAGCAAAAACGTATAGTACTACATTTGGAAAGACCCCATTGGGAGACGCAATTGTGGCTGGACGATAAACATTTAGGTATGGCAAATGCCTTGGGAACGCCCCATCAATATATACTTACCGATTATTTAAAACCGGGCAAACATCTCATCACCATTAGGGTGGACAATCGGGTGAAGGAGATCGATCCCGGCAAAAATTCACATAGTATCTCCGACCATACCCAGACCAATTGGAATGGTATTGTAGGTCATCTTCGTTTAGAATCGACACCATTGGTCACTTATGGCGTTATCCAACTTTACCCCGATGTATCCTCCAACAAAGTAGTTATCAAAGGAAATTTAATAAATGATTCGGGAAAATCACAAACTGCCCGGATGTCCATAATGGCCATAGGTCCGGATAATACTGCCTTGCCCATAGTAAAAAAAGAGATCGAGGTAGGGACCTCCAAGAATTTTGAGCTGGACTATCCTATGGGAAACGATCCTGAACTTTGGGATGAGTTCAATCCAAACCTCTACACAATGGTGTTTGAATTGCAATCTCCAGTCGGTGTCCAGAAAAAAGAGATACGTTTTGGCATGCGCAATTTCAGGGTTGAAGGCAAGCACTTCACCATTAATGACCGTCCGGTCTATTTAAGGGGAACCTTGGAGTGTGCCATATTCCCTAAAACAGGATACCCGCCTACGGATATGGAATCATGGAAACGCATACTTAATATCTGCAAGGCCCACGGTCTTAACCATATGCGATTTCATTCTTGGTGCCCTCCAAAGGCAGCCTTTGATGCGGCAGACGAACTGGGTGTTTACTTACAGGTGGAAGCCTCTAGTTGGGCAAACCAAGGCTCGGCCATTGGGAATGGAAAGCCTATAGACAAATGGCTGTATAAAGAGGCCGATGCTATATTGAACACCTACGGCAATCACCCCTCTTTTGTAATGATGGCCTATGGTAACGAACCTGGAGGGGATAACCAGAAAGCCTATCTGACCAAGTTTATAGACCATTTTAGGAGCAAGGATACCAGAAGGGTCTACACCGGTGGGGCAGGTTGGCCTTATCTTAAAAATATGGATTATTATAACAACAGTGCCCCACGTATCCAAGGATGGGGACAAGAATTGGAAAGTATCATCAATAAAGAACCACCACAGACCCAATTCGATTTCAATGCAATCATTGATACGATACCCATGCCCTATGTTAGCCATGAAATTGGACAGTGGTGCGTTTATCCCAATTTTAAGGAAATTGAAAAGTATGACGGAGTGCTCAAAGCACGCAATTTTGAGATTTTTAAAGAGACCTTGGAAGATAATCACTTGGGCCATTTGGCCGATAGCCTGCTATTGGCCTCGGGCAAATTGCAGGCCCTTTGTTACAAGGCCGATATAGAGGCGGCTTTGCGAACCAAGGATTTTGCGGGTTTTCAACTTTTGGACCTACATGATTTTCCTGGTCAGGGTACGGCCTTGGTAGGTGTTTTAGATGCCTTTTGGGATGAAAAGGGGTATATTACACCGCAAGAATACCGCCGGTTCTGTAGCGAGACCGTACCTCTGGCCAGACTTGACAAACGTATATTTCTGAACAACGAAACCCTAAATGCCTACATTGAGGTTGCCCATTATGGGGAAAAGCCTCTAAACGATATTGTCCCAACTTGGGAGCTTTCCGATAAAAATGGGGTATTGTTCGCCAAAGGAGATTTGCCCAAAACAAACATTCCCATAGGAAACGGATTTAAACTGGGCGGGATTTCTGTGGATTTGAATAAATCCGAAAACGCTCAAAAATTAATTTTAACGGTTAGTGTGGGGGAACACAAAAACAGTTGGGACATCTGGGTCTATCCTTCCCAAAATGAACCTATCGCCAAGGCAGACCAAATAATGGTGTCCCAAAAATTTGATGGGCGCACCATCAACTACCTCAAAAATGGGGGCAAGGTACTGCTGAACATTACCAAAGGTGATGTAGCGCCAAAAAAAGGCGGTGATATTGGAGTGGGCTTCTCCAGTATTTTTTGGAATACATCGTGGACCAGAGGTCAAAAACCCCATACCTTGGGCATCCTTACAAATCCGGAACATCCTGCCTTGGCAGAATTCCCGACCGAATATCATAGTAACTGGCAATGGTGGGACGCAATGAGCCACTCCAATGCCATGGTTTTGGATGAATTTACCCCGGACTTGCAGCCGATTGTCCGGATTATAGATGATTGGTTTGAAAATAGAAGGACCGCTTTGATCTTCGAAGTCAAAATCGGGAATGGCAAATTATTGGTGTCGGGTATCGATTTACATACCAATTTGGAAAAAAGGCCGGAAGCCCGTCAGTTATTGTACAGTTTAAAAAAATATATAGGCAGTGACAAATTTGATCCGAAGATCACCATGGAATCCGATAATATAAAAAGTTTGTTCACCTATTAAAAAAGATGTTTTAATGCTTTGACAATACGATGAGTGTCAAGCTAAATGAATTGCACATATGAGTACGGTAAAAGCTTGGGAAGAGAAAGTTGTAATTCCTACCTACGAAGTGGGTGAACCTGAAAAATACCCCGTTTTTTTGGAGAAACGTGTTTATCAGGCCAGTAGTGGGGCAGTTTATCCGCATCCAGTGGTTGAGCATATCAGTGACGAAAAAATAGATAAGGTATGGGATGTGGTCTTTCTTGAAAACCATTACATAAAAATTATGATATTGCCGGCCCTGGGCGGAAGGATTCAGATGGCCTATGACAAAATACGGGAACGTCATTTTGTCTATTACAACCATGTTATAAAACCCGCATTGGTAGGTCTTACCGGCCCTTGGATCTCAGGGGGTATAGAATTCAACTGGCCACAGCACCATAGACCAAGCACTTATGACCCGGTGGACTTTTCCATAGAGGAAAATGAAGACGGGAGCAAGACGGTCTGGGTAAGTGAAGTAGAACGCATGTTCCGTACCAAGGGCATGGCCGGTTTCACCTTACATCCGGACAAGGCCTATTTGGAGATAAGAGGACAATTATATAACCGAACCCCGCATCCACAAACGTTTTTATGGTGGGCAAACCCTGCTGTTGCAGTCAACGACCATTACCAATCTGTTTTTCCGCCCGATGTAAATGCCGTATTTGACCATGGAAAAAGGGATGTCTCCGAATTCCCTATTGCCAAAGGAAAATACTATAAGGTAGATTACTCACCAGGTACCGATATTTCCCGTTATAAAAACATCCCGGTACCCACATCCTATATGGCCATAACTTCCGAGTATGATTTTGTAGGGGGTTACGAAAACGATACCAAAGGCGGATTGTTGCATATAGCCGACCATCATGTCTCCCCAGGTAAAAAACAATGGACCTGGGGCAATGGTGATTTTGGACAGGCCTGGGATAGGAACCTTACGGATACAGGTGGTCCCTACATAGAATTGATGTGCGGTGTATATACGGATAACCAACCCGATTTTTCATGGCTACACCCCTATGAGGAAAAGAGCTTTACACAGTATTTTATGCCCTATTACAATGTAGGTGTAGTCAAGAATGCAACCAAGGAAGCGCTGTTGAACCTCGAATTGAAAGCAGGACAGGTTACCATTAAAATCCATGTAACTTCGGTCTATCCGGACTGTACTGTACAACTATCACATTTCAAAAAATGGCTTTTAAATGAAAAAGTAAGCTTATCTCCAAAAGATGGGTTCGAAAAAAGCTTATCTGCCGATAAGGCTGTATATGAAGATTTAACCGCTACACTAAAGGACCAAAATGGCAACATTTTGGTGTCCTGGTCACCAAAGGACCGTACCCAACAAGAAATACCGGAACCCGCCAAGGCGGCAAAACAGCCCGGGGAGATAAAAAGTGTAGAGCAACTATATCTAAGAGGACTGCACCTGGAACAATACCGCCATGCCACCTATGACCCCACGGCATACTATTTAGAGGCACTCTCAAGGGAACCCAATGATATACGAAACAATAATGCCATGGGCCTTTGGAACCTAAAACGGGGACAATTTAAAAAAGCGCTCCCCTATTTTGACAGGGCTATTGCAACCTTAACGCAACACAACCCCAATCCCTATGATGGCGAACCCTATTTCAACAAAGGGCTGGCCCTAAAGTATATGGGTAAAAATGATAAAGCATATGATGCTTTCTTTAAAGCTTGCTGGAATGCCGCATGGCAGGATGCCGCTTATTTTAACCTTGCCCAGATAGATTGTGGGAAAGGAAATTTGGCAAGGGCCCTGGAAATGACGGACAGGGCATTGATCAAAAACTGGCACAATCACAAAGCACGACATTTAAAGATCATATTACTCAGGAAAATGAACAGAAGGGATGAAGCAAAACAATGGATTACAGCTTCTTTGACCATTGATCGTTTCAATTTTGGGGCACTATATGAAAAATATATACTAAGTGGGGAAAATAAAGATTTGGTATCCTTTAAGGAACTGTTGCGAGACTATGTACACAATTACATAGAATTCTCATTGGATTATGCGCAGGCAGGATGCTTTGGGGAAGCCATTGCCCTAATGAAGGTCTTTACCGATGGAAAAGACCATATATACCCAATGGCAGCGTATTGCCTGGGATGGTATTATGAACAAAATAATAATGTTTCGGCAGCAAAACAACACTATAATTTAGCACAAAGCATGCCGTCAGATTACTGTTTCCCCAATCGACTGGAAGAAGTACTTGCATTAAAAGCCGCCATGGCAATGAATCCGGAAGATTCCAATGCGCCATACTACCTGGGAAATTTTTGGTATGCGGGCAGACAATACGAAAATGCAAAGGAGTGTTGGGAAAGATCCTTAAAACAAAATGGCGAAAATCCCATTTGCCTGCGGAACCTCGCCCTTTTATATTTCAACAAGACAGGCCAAAAAGAGTTGGCACGCAAATATTTGGAGCAGGCATTTGAACTGGACTCCAAGAATGCACGCTTGCTTATGGAGTTGGATCAACTATATAAAAAAATCAATGTCCAAAAAAATGAGCGGCTCCAGCTTCTTGAAAGGAATATGGATTTGACCAACTCCCGAGACGACCTTTATTTGGAACGACTGGCACTGTACAATTTTATGGGCAACTATGAAAAGGCCCTGACATTATTGAAACTAAGACAGTTCCATCCCTGGGAAGGCGGTGAAGGCAAAGTTCCCTTTCAATATATTACCATTCATGTGGAACTGGCGAAACAAATGCTGCAATCAGGGGATGCAAAAAAAGCTATTGAGCATTTAGAGGCCGCCCAGAACTATCCACATAATCTGGGAGAGGGAAAATTGTTCGGTTCCCAGGAAAATGATGTTTTCTATTGGTTGGGATGTGCCTATGAAAAATTGGGAAAAACCATCATGGCCAAAGAAAATTGGGAAAGAACGTCCCGAGGACATAGCGACCCAAGTCCTGCCCTGTTCTATAACGACCAACAGCCGGACAAAATCTTTTACCAAGGCTTGGCGCTATTAAAACTAGGCAACAAAAAAGAGGCTGAAAAACGATTCCTAAACCTGATCGCCTACGGTGAAGAGCATATGGACAATGATGTAAAATTGGATTATTTTGCAGTATCCTTACCCGATCTACTGATCTGGGACGAAGATTTGAACATCAGGAACAAAATTCATTGTGGATATTTAATAGGTCTTGGAGAACTGGGACTGGGAAATACCGAAAAGGCCATTTCTGCTTTTAAAAAAGTCCTGGACAAGGACAACTACCATTTACCGGCCTTTATCCATTTAAATATGGCAAAAAAATGGAATCGGCAATATCAAAATATTTAAAGGATGGGGTTTACCTGAATTCAAAAGTCCCTTTTTGAATATGAACTCGTCTTGGGTTCTATAAATATTATTAAACAATATAATACATATATACTGCAAAATTGTCCATAGCTTTATATAATTATTCTTATTATTATTGATGTTTTATTCAATAAAACAAAAAAGTATGAAATGGGCATAAACTTTTTTAAGCATACCATACCGATATGATTAAAATAAGTTTCTGCGAAACCGAAAGGTTCACGAACACAAAAAAATAATATATGGTGAGTAAAACGAAGTGGTTACATCTGTTTGTAAATTTTGTAATTACTTCTTTTTTAATCAATTATAAAATTTTAAACAGATGAAAAATAAGGCATATCTATTCCTATTCATATTGGGGGCACTTGTGCTTGTTATTTCCGTTTGGACGATGCTGAAACCTTCGGATACCGTAGATTTTAGTGCCGATATAAAACCTATTCTGAACAAGAACTGCATTACCTGCCATGGAGGCGTTAAAAAAAGTGGCGGTTTCAGTCTATTGTTCGAAAAGGAAGCCTTTGCCGATACCGAATCCGGAGAGCCCGCCATTATCCCTGGCAACGCTGCCAAAAGCTCCTTCATCCAGCGATTGACCGAGAATGATCCGGAGTTGCGCATGCCCTATAAAAAGCCAAAACTTTCAGAGGAAGAAATAGCTCTTTTGACCAAATGGGTAGACCAGGGTGCCAAATGGGGCAAACACTGGGCCTACAGTTTACCGGAAAGAGTAGACATTCCCGGGGCCGCCCAATCCGCAGGTATTTCTTCCGAAGATGGTGCAGGATTTGTCCAAAACAGCATAGACCACTTTATCTTAAGGACTTTGGAGAATAACGCCCTGGAGCCTAGTCCACCTGCCGAGCATAACGTTTTGGCACGGAGGCTATCCCTGGACATAACCGGGCTTCCCCCGGACGATTCCCTGTTCAAAGATTTTACCACTGGAAAGATCACCTATGAAAATATGGTGGACGAACTGTTGTCACGGGAGTCCTATGGTGAAAAATGGGCCAGTTGGTGGTTGGACCAGGCCAGGTACGCGGACACCAAGGGCTATGAAAAAGACTTGGGCAGGACTATGTGGCAATATAGGGACTGGGTCATAAGATCCTTGAACCGGGATATGCCCTTCGACCAGTTCACTATTGAACAATTGGCCGGGGATCTTTTGCCGGACCCTTCGGCCGATCAACTAATAGCCACCGCCTTTCATAGAAATACGATGAACAACGATGAAGGGGGTACCGAAGATGAAGAATTCAGGGTAGCCTCCGTAATCGATAGGGTGAACACCACCTTCGAGGTATGGCAGAGCACCACCATTGGCTGTGTACAATGCCATAGCCACACCTACGACCCCTTCAAAAATAAAGAGTACTACAACCTAATGGCATTTTTCAACAACACCAGGGACGAGGACACTTCTGAGGATGAGCCCAATCTTAGATTTTACTCCAAGGAACAGCAGGGTGAAGTGGATAAGATCTATAAATGGATCGCTAAAAATGAGGATAAGGAAGTTGCCAAGGCGTATACCGATTTCCTACAATATTCCGAACCTGTTTACCATGCCCATCTGGCCAAGAACTATACCAACGGAAATTTGGCGGACACCAAATGGCTGGCCTTGAGGGACAACGGCTCCTGCTACCTTCCCGATGTCCATACCCAAGGTGCCGATCATATATACCTCAAATATTCCTCCGGAACAGATGGAACCAAGGTAACCATCAGAAAGGACAATTCGGATGGTGAGATATTGGCCCAATTTACCACCAACAAAACCAAGGGAAGGGAAATCCAAAAATTCCCTTTCAAGAAGACTACCGAAAAACTAAACCTTTACATCGAGGCCGATAACGACAGGATATCCCCAAAAAGCCCTACCAGCCATATTTCCTGGTTTGCCTTTCTTCCGGAAATAAGGACGGGGAACGATTCCGGATATTCCCAAATCGAGGACAGTTTTATGAAACTGGTCAACACGGATACCCCTACACTGCCGATCATCATAGAAAATCCCGATTACCTAAAAAGAACCACCCAGGTCTTTGAAAGGGGCAATTGGCTGATGAAGACCGACACCGTTGAACCTGCAACGCCCCAAAGCCTGAACCCTTGGAACGATGCCTGGCCAAAAAATAGGCTCGGGCTCTCCAAATGGATCGTCAGCAAGGAGAACCCGCTAACGGCCCGTACCCTTGTCAACAGGGTATGGCAGCAGATCTTTGGCCGCGGTATAGTAGCCTCTTTGGAAGATATGGGGTCACAATCCGACCCGCCTTCCCATCCCGAACTATTGGATTGGCTGGCCTTAAGGTTCATGAACGAGCATAATTGGAGCATTAAGGCCCTGGTAAAGGATATTGTAATGAGCGGCACCTACAGGCAGAGTTCCAGAAACAACGCCAAATTATACAATTTGGATCCTGAAAATAGGCTCTATGCCCGCGGCCCAAGAATTCGTTTGGGTGCCGAACAGATTAGGGACCAGGCCCTGGCAGTGTCCGGGCTATTAAGCACCAAAATGTACGGCCCCAGTGTTATGCCGCCCCAACCCGATGGCATTTGGCAAACCGTATACAACGGTGGCAATTGGGTGGAAAGCAAAGGGGATGACAAGTATAGGAAGGCGGTATACACCTACTTAAAAAGGACCAGCCCCTACCCCTCCTTCCTAACTTTTGATGCAGGGAGCAGGGAAGTATCAACGGTACGCAGAACGGTGACCAATACCCCGTTACAGGCCTTGGTTACCCTAAACGACCCCGTATATCTGGAAACCGCCTATCATCTGGCCAAATTTATGGGCAAAAGCAACAATGTGGACAAAAGTATCAGGGATGGCTACAAAAAGGCAGTTTTGGCCGATATTACAGAGGAAGAACTAAAGGTATTAAAGGAACTATACAACAACTCCCTTACCGACTTCCGGGAAAAACCGAAAAATATCAAGGAATTTATTCCATTTGAAACCGATACAGATGCCAATTTGGCCGCATTGACCGTAGTGGCCAATGCCATCATGAACTTGGATGGATTTTTAACAAAATCGTAGTTATGAACAGTTTGGACCGATTAATAAAAGAAAAATTGCAACGGGAAATTCAGGCAAAGACCCGAAGGCACTTCATTAAGGATTGTGTTGCCGGTATGGGCGGTCTGGCCCTGGGCTCCTTTTTTATGTCCTGTAATTCCTTCCTTGGCAATAAGGATACCGCCAAGATAGCATTGACCGAAAGGGATGTCAACCCATTGGCTTCCATGGCCCCTCCCTACCCCGCCAAGGTAAAATCCGTTATTTATCTGCATATGGCGGGCGCCCCGTCCCAACTGGAAATGTTCGACTATAAGCCTACCCTACAAAAACTGAACGATCAGGCCTGCCCCCAATCCCTGTTGGAGGGCAAAAAATTTGCATTCATTAGGGGGGTCCCAAAACTTTTGGGACCTCAGGCGGAATTTAGGCAACACGGGGAATCCGGCAATTGGGTCTCCAATTTTCTGCCACACTTTTCCAAGGTCGTGGATGAAGTGGCCTTCCTCAAAGCGGTAAATACGGATCAGTTCAACCACGGGCCCGCCCAATTGTTCATGCATACCGGAAGCCCCAGGTTGGGCAGGCCAAGTATAGGATCCTGGGTCACCTATGGCCTGGGTTCCGAAAATCAGAACCTGCCCGGTTTTGTTGTGCTCACCTCGGGAGGTAAAACACCGGATGCCGGTAAAAGTGTCTGGGGAAGCGGATTTCTGCCCTCGGTGTACCAAGGGGTCCAATGCCGGTCCAAAGGAGATCCGGTGCTTTATATAGACGATCCGAAGGGCATTACCAGAAATCTTAAAAAAAGTACTATCGATGCCATAAACAACATCAACAAAAAAGAATTCAACGAATATTCCGACCCCGAGATCCTGGCCAGGATCAACCAGTACGAAATGGCCTACCGCATGCAGACTGCGGTACCGGAGGTAATGAACATCAACAACGAACCGGAGCATATCAAGGAGATGTACGGGGTACGACCGGGAAAGGAATCCTTTGCCAACAATTGTCTTCTGGCCAGAAAACTCGTTGAGGACGGGGTGCGCTTTGTGCAATTGTTCGATTGGGGCTGGGACAGTCACGGAACCGGCCACGATACGGCAGTAGACCTTGGCCTAAGGAATAAATGTACGGAAATAGACAGGCCCATGTCCGCCCTTCTCCTGGACCTCAAGCAAAGGGGGCTATTGGACGAGACCTTGGTGGTCTGGGGAGGCGAGTTCGGCCGTACCCCCATGCAGGAAAACAGGGAAGGCCAGGAAATGGCCTATAAGGGAAGGGACCACCACGGGGACGCCTTTACCATGTGGATGGCCGGAGGGGGCATAAAAAAAGGGGCCAGCTGGGGGCTCACCGATGAAATTGGATTTTCCGCCCTGGAGGGCCAGGTCTCCGTACACGATGTACATGCCACCATGATGCACCTCCTGGGCTTTGACCACGAACAGTTCACCTTTGATTTTCAAGGAAGGCCCTTCCGTCTTACCGATGTGGAAGGACATGTAATACACGAGATCCTTGCGTAAAAAAACCGACCAAACCAATAAAATGCGATTATTCATTATTCTTTTCGGATGCTTTCTATTTTCTTATGGCCAGGAAAAAGTTCTTTTTTTTCAAACCGATTGGGGAAACCAACTGTCCTTGGATGCTTTTTGCGAACGCGCCAAGACCTCGGGCTATGACGGAGTGGAATTATGGTTGCCAACAGCTACCGATAAACAGGAAACCCTAAAGGCCGCCTTGAAAAAACACGGCCTCCTTTTAAATCTATTGCACGGCACCAATAAAGGCCTGCCCTTTAAGGAGAGTTTGGAACAGTACAAAAGTGCCTTGGAAGCTTTAATGCTTTGGAAACCCGTACTGGTCAACAGTCAGACCGGCAGCGATTTTTTTACATTGGAGGAGAACAGGGCCTTTATCGATGCGGCCAATTCCATAAGCGCCGAACACAATATTCCCGTCTATCACGAAACCCATAGGGGCCGTTTTAGTTACAACCTACCGGATACCAACAAATATCTGGCCCTGATCCCCGATCTAAGGCTTACGCTGGACATCAGCCATTGGATGGTAGTCCATGAATCCCTCCTACAGGGCAAGGATGAATTGTTGCGGGACGTACTTAAAAAATCGAACCACATACATGCCCGAATCGGTTATGCCGAGGGCCCACAGGTAAATGACCCCAGGGCCCCGGAGTGGTCAAGTGCCCTGGAAAGGCATCTGGATATATGGGAAAAGGTAATCCGCCTAGGCTGGAAGGAACATAACGGTACCGTAACGGTAACCACAGAATTTGGCCCGGCAGATTATATGCCGACCCTTCCCTACACCCGGGTACCGGTTTCCGATCAATGGCAGGCCAATGTTTTTATGATGGAGTCCTTAAAGGAACGCCTAAAATTGAACCAATAATTTATGGAAATTATCCAACAGTTGATAGGGCGTCTACACCCCCTTGTAGTGCATTTGCCCATAGGATTCATTATAGCTGCCATACTGTTGCAATGGTATGATAGAAAGAATAAGGAATGGTCCAAAATAATCGGGATCCTGTTCCAATGGGCCTTTATTTTCGCTACCATAGCATGTATTAGTGGCTATCTGCTCTATAAAAACGAAGGTTATTCCTTTGATACGGTAAAAATTCATTTATGGCTGGGCATTGTTACCGCCATATTTTCCCTATTGATGTATCTTCGGTTAACGGCATCCTCAAAGATCGAATTTATAAGGCGGGTACCAGTGGTCCTTTTTTCGTTCTCCCTATTATTTCTGATATCGTTCACCGGGCACCTTGGGGGAAATATTACCCATGGATCCGATTACCTCATAGAACCCCTGCCCAACAGCATAAAATCCCTATTGGGCGCCGGCCCCGAAGTTTATGAAATGCCCACCCTGGAAGAAGAAAATTGGGAAAGGGCCATTCTATATACGGATCTTGTACAACCCATCCTCAACAATAGGTGCGTAAGCTGCCACAATGCAAAAAAAGAAAAAGGGGAATTGCGGCTGGAAGAAGCAAACGGTATTCTAAAGGGCGGGGAGGACGGACTTGTAATCGAGCCGAACGATCCCGAAAAAAGCTCCCTCTACGCCAGAATGATATTGCCTTTGGACCATGAAGACCACATGCCCCCCAAGGACAAGGACCAGCCCTCCAAGGAAGAACTGGACATCATTAAGATCTGGATAGCCAATGGCAATCCATTTGACAGGAGCATTGGAGAAATGGGCTTAAAAAAAGAATCGGTCCGGGCTTTCTTCCCCAAGGCAAAGGACGATACCTACCCCGATGTGGAAGTTGCCAAAATTCCACAGGATACTATTGCAGCTTTGAAAAAAAAGGGTTTTCACGTGGAAAGCTTAAGTAAGGAAAGTAACTTTATTAAGGTCTCCTGCATCAACAAACCTTCCTTTTCCGATAAGGATTTTGATCTGCTGGCCGCTGTCAGGGACCAAGTGGTTTATCTTGATCTTGGTGAGACCCGGATTACCGATGCCATTTTTGAAAAAATAGGCACCCTGCCCCATCTTGCCATATTAAGGCTGGACAATACCGCAGTATCGGGAGAAAATATTGAAACCTTGGAAAAACTGGAGTATCTCAAAAACTTGAACCTTATGGGAACAAATTTTGAAGAAGTACATCTCCAAAAATTAAAAAGGTTCAAAAAATTACAGGTCGTGTACCTGTTCAATACGCCCATAAAAAAACCGGATCATGTTGACAGTCCAAAAGAAGGGGAATTGTTTATTGATTACGGAGGTTACGACCTCCCCAAAATAGCAACCGATTCCATAGTTTACTGACTTGGTACCATAAGTGTTGAGTCACTTCCCTGCATCAAAATATAGAAAATAAGAACAACATATAGATCAATATCAATGGTCCCGTTTTTATATAGTAAACTACCTGGGCGCCAGGTTTACATTTTTATAACTGACAGAAATATGCTAGTTTAGAAGACCATAAACCTCCCCTATGGATTTGAGCAAAAAATTAGGATTGTTACTAGGTCCCATTTTCTTTTTTATTATTCTAAATTTACCCAATACCCTCGTCTCCGAAAAAGGCGATGCAGTAATTGCAGTGGCGGTTTGGATGGTAACTTGGTGGATAACCGAAGCCGTTTCCATTTCAGTGGCGGCACTATTGCCCCTAATTTTATTCCCCATACTCAAGATCATGCCCATCAACGAGGTAGGCGCCAATTACGGAAGTCCCATTATTTTTCTATTTTTCGGAGGCTTTGTGATGGCTTTGGCCCTGGAAAAGGTAAATTTACACAAGCGTATTGCCCTCAACATCATAAGGATTACGGGAACAACCCCGAACAAAGTGATCCTAGGGTTTATGATCGCTACCGCTGCCTTAAGCATGTGGATCAGCAATACGGCAAGCACCGTAGTCATGCTCCCCATTGCCATGTCCGTTATTGGGCTTTTGGTCAACGACGCCGATGGCTTTACGAAGGATGATCGGAATTTTGCCCTTAATGTAATGTTGGGAATCGCATTTTCCGCAAACGCAGGAGGCATTGCCACTGTAATCGGTACGCCTCCAAATTCAATTTTGATCGGTTTGCTGGAAAACGAATACCATATTGAAATCTCCTTTCTTAAATGGATGGTTATTGGGTTACCGTTCTCCATCATCCTGGTAACCATCTGTTATCTGGTACTCGTAAAATGGTTTTTTCCCAATAAGCAATTAAAATTTACCGGCTCCAAACAGATTATTCAGGAAGAATTAAAAAAATTGGGGCCCACGGGCCGCAAAGAAAAAATGGTACTCACCATTTTTGGAATAACGGTTTTCCTCTGGATATTTAGAACATTGATCAACAGTATATTCCCATCCCTTGGACTCTCGGACACCATCATAAGCATGGTAGCCGCAGTGTCCCTTTTTGCAATTCCATTTAACCTTAAAAAAGGTGATTTTATAATTGGCTGGAACGATACCGAAAAATTGGCCTGGGGAATCCTAATACTATTTGGTGGTGGACTTGCGCTTGCCGAAGGCATGTCTACAAGTGGTATTGTGGATATGGTGGCAAACGCCATTTCCACTAGCGAGATAAGTATATTGTTCACGGTATCCTTATTGATACTATTAATGCTTTTCATGACGGAATTAATGAGCAATGTAGCCTTGGTTGCAGTTCTGGCCCCAGTAGTTGCAGGTATTGCGATAGGTCTTGGGGTACCTTTGCTCTATTTATTGATACCTGTGACCATTGCCAGCAGCTGCGCCTTTATGTTGCCCATGGCCACGCCCCCCAATGCCATAGTTTTTGCCAGTGGATATATAAAGGTGCATCAAATGGCGCGGGTGGGAATAGTTCTTAACCTCATCTCGGTAATATTACTGGTCCTACTGTTCCAATTCGTACTCCCCCTACTCTTCTGATCCATAGATTGTAGAAGAATCCTAACCGGACATATACCAACAAAAACAAAGCCTTTGCTTCCACAAAGGCTTTCCTGATGCTAAATTCAAATAAACTATAAAAAGAAATTCTCTACTTATATAGACTTATTACACATAAATATGTTACAGATTATCTGTGATTTTTTCTCTTTTTACCAAAATTATTCAAAGATCGGTGCCCTAAGGATCAGAAAAACAGATATTTCCGTTAATTATTTTGCAATTGGGCAATAATGATAATGCCCTTCCATAATTTAAATTATTTTTAGTTCTTTGAAAGATTACAGCAATTCACAAATTTTACCCGAAATATGATTAAAAATTTACTCGCAAAGGCATTATTTACATTTTTCCTCATAGGATGCTGCCATACTACGGAAGCACAGATCTTTAAAAAGAAAAACAATAAGGCCGAATCTTCGGACAGCAAGGAAAAATCAAAAAAAGGAGCAATAGAACCCTACGAAAAGGTAATCACCAAAGAGGCAAAAACGGATAAGGGCCTTTTTGATGTACATATTGTAGATGACAATTATTACTATGAAATACAGGACTCCCTTTTTAACAAGGAAATGCTAATGGTCAGTAGAATTTCCAAAACGGCCACAGGCATCGGTTTCGGAGGGGGAAAAATAAACACCAAGGTACTGAGATGGGAAAAGTTGCCAAAAAAAGTCCTTCTTAGGGTAGTTAGCCATGATATTGTTGCTGCCGATTCCTTACCGGTAAGTGAGGCCGTGGTAAATTCCAATTTTGAACCGGTACTGTATTCTTTCGATATCAAGGCGTTTAAAAAGGACAGCTTGCATCCTGCCACGGTAATCCAGGTAAACGATCTATTTGAGAAAGACGTAAATGCCCTTGGCATGCCGGAACATTATCGAAAAGAATATAAGGTTTCGCGCTTGGACGACTCCAGAAGTTATATCAGTACCTTAAAAAGTTACCCCTTAAACATAGAGGCCAGGCATGTAAAGACCTATGTGGCCGGCAATTCCCCTTCCAATGAAAGTTTGGGATCTATTTCCATAGAAATAAACAATTCCATGATCTTGCTCCCGGCGGAACCTATGAAACGCCGCTATTTTGATGAACGGGTAGGTTGGTTTGCCAGAGGGCAGGTAGATTACGGTCTGGACGCCCAGGAGAGCAAAACCGTACGTTTCCTGGACCGGTGGAGGCTGGAAGTAAAGGAAGGGGATATTGAAAAATTTAAAAACGGAGAGCTTGTAGAGCCCAAAAAGCCCATAGTATATTATGTGGACAGGGCTACACCCAAAAGTTGGGTCCCCTTTATAAAACAGGGAATAGAGGATTGGCAGATCGCTTTTGAAGCAGCTGGTTTCAAAAATGCCATTTTGGCCAAAGACCCCCCAACTCCGGAAGAAGATCCGGAATGGTCGCCAGAGGATGTGCGATATTCCGTAGTGCGCTACTTGGCCTCCCCCATTCCCAATGCCAATGGACCCCATGTAAGCGACCCCAGAACCGGTGAAATATTGGAATCCGATATCAACTGGTACCACAATGTCATGACCTTGTTAAGAAATTGGTTTTTTGTACAAACGGCAGCCATTAACCCTGATGCCAGGGGCGTGGCCTTTAAGGAAGAGGTCATGGGCCGCCTGATTCGGTTTGTATCTTCCCACGAAGTAGGCCATACACTAGGGTTGCCACACAATATGGGCAGTAGCGTAGCCTACCCGGTGGACTCGCTCCGCTCTGCTTCCTTTACCAAAAAATATGGTACGGCACCTTCCATCATGGACTATGCCAGGTTCAACTATATTGCCCAACCAGGAGACGAGGGTGTGGCCCTTATGCCGGAGATCGGGGTGTACGACAAGTATGCCATTAATTGGGGGTACCGCCCCATATTGGACAAGTCCGATAAAGAGGAAAAAGAAACATTGGATAACTGGATTCTTGCACACGCGGGCGATCCATTATACCGATTTGGACACCAACAAGTTGGTGATGTAGTTGATCCAAGTTCACAGACCGAAGATTTAGGGGACGATGCCATTAAGGCAAGTGCCTATGGCATTGAAAATTTAAAACGGATAACTCCAAAACTGATCGAATGGACAGCGGAAAAAGGCAAGGAATACGATGATCTAAATACTCTTTACGGCCAGGTAATTTCACAATTTAATCGATATATGGGCCACGTCAGCAATAATATTGGCGGTGTTTATGAGCAATATAAGACCTATGATCAGGAAGGGGCGGTGTACACTCCCGTAGATAGGGAATACCAGAAGAATTGTCTGCTTTTTGTGCAGGAACAACTCTTCCAAACTCCGCAATGGCTAATAGTTCCAGACATATTTAATAAAATAGAATATTCGGGTTCCGTAGAGCGAATACGAAGCCTACAGGTTAGAACGCTGGACAATATTTTGAGTTTGGGCAAATTGGCCAGAATGATAGAAAACCAAACGATCAACGGTACCAATGCCTATTCCCTATTGGAAATGATGGGCGACCTGAGAAAAGGACTATGGTCCGAAACGCGAAGTGGGAATACAATAGATACCTATAGAAGAAATCTACAAAAGGCACATATAGAAAGATTGGCCTACTTGATGACCGCAGAAAGCGAAGGCAAAAAGGGAAATTCCGGCGGATATCAAAAATCCACCCCGATCAACACCGGTCAGTCCGATATACGCTCAATTGCGAGAGCGGAATTGAACATTCTTAAAAAAGAGCTGAAAAATGCCATCAATAGAACCGCAGATCCCTTGAGCAAGTATCATTTAGAGGACGTCCTGGAGCGTATAGAATTAATTTTGGACCCCAAATGATACGTGAGAAGTAGGTAATAAGCAAAAAAATATCCCACCGGCCAACATTCAATATGCAATATTTTTTAGTACATGACAAAAAATGGTTTTTCGTCATCGCAGGGTACGAAGCGATCTGTCGCCCATTGGGCAGATTGCTTCACTTTGTTCGCAATGACGCATTTTTCATGCTCTAATCGGTTTTGTCATGTACTGTTCCTTTAAATACACAAAGGGCTGTCTTAACCAACAGCCCTTTTTTAAAACCCAAATCCATATTTTTCCGTTGAACGGACACCTTTTGACGATAAAATGTAAAATTTAACAATATTTATTTTTTAGCGTTTAATATTTTTCCTACTTTCAGACCATTGTTAATACCCCCCAATCCATGTCATATAAAGTTAAAAGCTTATTATATTTTGTTTGTTTTGTTGCTTCGGCTGTTTTGTACTATGCCTTGGAACCCGAATATAATAAAAACAATAGGAATTCGGCCGAAATTATTCAGTTACAATCTGACAACATGGATCTTGACAATAAGCTGGCAGAGCTGGAAAAAATACAGGAATAAGCCTGCTTCTTCCTTCTTTTCAAATCCACGACCACATTTATCGGGCATTTTACCACATTTTTAAACAGGTTTCACAACATTGGCCCATCTGGAAGCAATTGGATGATATATCTTAGAGGTGTAATGCAAAACCCCCAAAGCTATGTCCTACAAAATAAAAAGTCTTTTATATTTTATTTGTTTTTTGATATCCGCAATAGTCTACAATAATCTTTCGGACAACATTGAGACAAATAAAGATCGGGTTTCTATAAAAAAATCGAAAGTTACGATTGAAGACTTGGCCGATAATTCTGCGAATCAATTTAAGAGCATACCATAATAAGAACCCCATAATCATTTTTAAAAGGGCATAACCCAAGGTTGATGCCCTTTTTTATTGGGATCATGACTAATTATTGTGTTTATGCAAAAAATTGGGATAATTTGAACAGGCGTTCCCTTTGATTGTTAGTTTAAATTATTGGAAATTATATAGTAAAAATTATGGTGATATTATTCTTTCATTTTCTTTGCTTGTCCAATGAAACCGACATAGGAGGTTCATGAATACCTTATTCTAAAATAGACGGGCAATGAATAAAACGAAACCGCAGGTTCACGAATTCATATTTATGAAAATAACCAGCGATGAGCTAAACAAACCTGCCGGCCGGTAGGCGGGAGAAAAGACCTTTCTTCACTAGGTGCCCTAAAATCTCCGGATTTTAAGGACCGATGCCATGGCCTAAATTATTTCCAAGG